>CAMWGV010000012.1 GCA_947173945.1 uncultured Lachnospiraceae bacterium | reverse complement strand
GCTTACTGCTGCAGGTTATGATTATAATGCAGTACAGACAAGAGTAAACGAAATATTAGAATGAAGTTTATACAATTGTTGCCGAATCCTTGGGAGTAGGTGCATCGAAATGGGGAAAGCTTATAAGTGGTGCAGGGTGGATAAGTCTTGACTATGTACAGAAAATATAATATATATATAAGCAGACTGTATTTATTTGGGCAGGGCTGCCTTGTTAATTTAATTGCCGATATGAGGAAGTTGCCTGTATATATCGGCAATTAATTTAGTATGACAGTCATGCCATGAAAGGTTAGGTATTTAACGTGGACGAGAGCAGAGTTGCAAATGCCACAAGAAACATATTTTTTGGAATGATACTAAAGGTATATCAAATATTGCTGCCTTTTGCTATGAGAACAGCAATTATGTACTTTATGGGCATAAAATACCTTGGTCTTAACGGATTGTTTTCCTCAATTCTTCTGGTGCTCAATATGGCTGAGCTTGGAGTCGGTTCTGCAATGGTTTACAGTATGTATGACCCGATTATAAGACAGGACAAGCAGGAGATATGTGCACTGCTTAAGCTTTACAGGAAATATTATAGAATTATCGGAGGAATTATAGCTGTTGTGGGAACAATTGTACTTCCGTTTGTTCCACATCTTATTGCGAAAAATGCGGCCGATGAAGTTCCATCGGATGTCAATATATATATTATATATTTGTTAAATCTTGCATGTACGGTAATATCTTACTGGCTGTTTGCGTATAGGAGCAGTCTGCTTACAGCACACCAGAGAGATGACATTACGAGTAAGGTATCATTAATTACAAATACATTCCAATATGTTGGACAGTTTCTTGTAGTTATTATATTTAAAAACTATTATTTTTATCTTATCGTTTCGTTCCTTACCCAGGTGCTTACCAATGTTGTGGTAGCATATTTTTCTATGAAAAAATATCCGGAATATAAGCCGGTAGGTGAGCTGTCCACAGATATTGTAAAGAGTATAAATCAGCGTATAAAGGATTTGTTTACTTCAAGAATCGGAATGGTTATGGTTATGTCAATGGATTCCATAGTTATATCTATTTTTATGGGTCTTACTCCGCTGGGTATATACAACAATTATTATTATATTGTAAAGTCCGTAATTACATTACTTCAGGTTATTTATGTGTCCTGTACGGCAGGGATAGGAAACAGTATTATTTTGGAATCCGGAGAAAAGAATTATAATGACATGAAGAAATTTACGTTTATTGTGGCCTGGCTTGTAGGAATATGCTGCTGTTGTCTGCTTTGTCTTTTACATCCGTTTATGATATTGTGGGCAGGAGAGGAACATACACTTGGAATTGTTATAGATATTTGTTTTACAGTTTATTTCTTTGTTGACCAGATGAATCTTGTACTGCACACGTACAAAAATGCTGCGGGAATATGGCACGAGGACAGGTTCAGACCTCTTGCAACATCATTTACAAACCTTATATTAAACATAATACTGGTTCAGTTTCTTGGAATATATGGTATTCTTATTGCATCGGTAATATCTGTAGCCTGTGTGGGAATGCCGTGGATACTTTACAATATTTTTAAGACAATGTTCAAGAGAAGTAAAAGGGAGTATGTTTTAAGATTATTCCTGTATGCATTTATAACATTAATTGCATGTATCGTATGCTATCTGGCATGCAGTTTTGTTACAGGCTCAGGAATTGCAACAATAGTTATCAGGCTTTTAATATGTGCTGTTCTGTCAAATGTTGTATTTTTCCTGTTTTATTCAAGGCTTAAGGAATTTGGAGAGGCAAAGGATATATTGGATCGTATAATAAACAGATTTGTAAAGAAATCCGCATAAAAATAATTTATATTTTGTATTATAGTATAAATATGTTTTTGCAGGTGAATGTATGGTTTATGATCCGGCGAAACTGGGCACGGAGCTTAATCTGTCGCTTTCGATTCCACAGGAGGAAAGAAATAATTCTTTAGATTTAGATGTTGGTTACAACAGTTCTGTTGATGAATGGCAGCTTATAATAAGATACACCGGTGATTTGGAGGAAGTAAGCAAATCCGTTGGATTTAGTTATACGATTCTTCAAAATAATTACGCAATTATCCGTATTAAAAGTGAAAATATAGAACTGCTCACACGTATTCCATCAATTTTATTTATAGAAAAGCCCAAAAGCATTTACCTTGAGGTTGCAGCAACATCCATTTTAAAAATGGATGGGCTTTCGGGTAAAGGTGTTGTGACAGCTGTCATCGATTCAGGGATAGATTACAAGTCGGGTGCTTTTATAAATAATGATGGAACAACGAAGCTTGTGGGAATATGGGATCAGACACTGCCATATGATGAAGAACATCCAAATCAATATGGCGTTGGCAGATTTTTTACCAGAGAAGAAATAAACACGGCATTAAAAACAGGAGATGGGTTGCCGACTTATGACTATTCAGGGCATGGCACGGGAGTTGCAAGCATAATATCAAGAGATGTGCCTGACTCAGATATTCTTGCAATTAAACTGGATAACAGTAATATATCGGGATTTCCCAATACCATATCTTTAATACTTGCACTGGATTATGCGGTAAGCTTTTCCCAAAAATATGATTTACCGATGGTCATTAATTTGAGTTTTGGCAACAATTATGGTGACCATGGCTCAAATTCCATGCTTGAGGAATATATTGACAGTGTTGCTGACACAGCAAGAATAAGTATAGTTACAGGTATGGGAAATGAAGGCAGAAGTGCAAGACATGCACAAATTATGCTTGGAAATACGGCATGGCAGTATGTTGACTTTCAGGTTAATCCATATGAGATTGGGATAAACTTACAGATATGGAGAGATTTTGTTGACGTAGTTGATATTTTTTTAACGACACCGAGTGGGGTTGTGCTGGGGCCCTTTAATTTATACAGTGAGGTTATGAGCTATAGTCTGCCTGATATGGATATAAGTGTAATAAATGGTTACCCAACTCCGTACAACAAAAATCAGGAGACGTATATATCAATATCGCCTAAAAATGAATATATAGAACAGGGAATCTGGACGGTTTCCTTTAATCCTAAATCAATATTAAATGGCAGGGTTGATTTATGGCTTCCCGTTTCGGAAGGAACATCCTCCGATGTAAGATTTATAACACCATCCAGATATACGACAATGACAATACCAGCATCGGCAAGAAGCGTTATAAGTGTAGGTGCCTATGATGAAAGGCTGTTATCCTATGCATCCTTTTCAGGCAGGGGTTATGCCATAGATAATCAGGTTAAGCCTGATGTTTCAGCTCCGGGTGTAAATATACAAGTGGCAAGTCCGGGGGGCGGTTATGTTACCGTGTCAGGAACATCCTTTGCGACACCTTATGTATCGGCAAGGGCTGCAAAGCTTATGGAGTGGGGAATCGTTAAGGGAAATGATCCTTTTATGTATGGTGAAAAGCTTAAGGCAAATCTGATACGTGAAGCCGGTCCTTTACCGGGATATAAAACATACCCGAATCCGGAAATAGGCTGGGGTGCTTTATAAGAAGCGTGACGATAGGAAATGAAGTTTCCTATGAAAAGAAACAGGAGATACTATGTTTGAGTTAGATAAAATAATAGGAGTTATATTTGATTTTAACGGAACAATGCTTTTTGATTCCAAGTATCACATAAAAGCATGGTCTATGTATGTGGAAGAGATTACCGGTACTTATCCTGATGAGTCTGATCAGAGGAACTATATTGTTAACAAGTCTGCAAAGGATATTTTGGAGCACTTTCTCGGATATGAAATTTCTAAGGATACACTGGAGCAGCTAAGCGAGGAAAAGGAACATATTTACAGGAAGCTTCTTGCAAATGATACCCCTCCGCTTGCTCCGGGTCTTGTTGATTTTCTTAATTATCTGGACAAGTATAACATTCCCCGGACGATAGCAACTACAGCCAATTTATCAAACATAATGTATTATTTTGAAGCCTATGACTTATACAGATGGTTTGACCCTGATAAGCTCGTATACCATGACAAGCGTCTTAGGGACAAGCCTTTTCCAGACTTATATCTCGTGGCATGTAAAATGATAAATATTCCGCCAAAATCCTGTATTGTTTTTGAAGACTCGGAAACAGGTATACTTTCCGCAATAAATGCAGGGGTGGAAAACATTGTTGCTGTAACAGGTGACAACGATTGTAAGGGCTTAGATGGACTTAAGCATATAAGGGCATGTATAAATGACTTTACTGATCTGAAAAAGGAACTGGAAATAAAAAATATGTAACTGCAAAAGGAAGTTTCTGATGAAAAAATTATGTATAGGAATTTTAGCTCATGTTGATGCTGGAAAGACAACATTGTCTGAGGCAATTCTCTACAGTGCAGGAGTTTTAAAGGCTGTTGGCAGAGTTGATAAAGGAAATACATTTTTAGATAATGATGATATTGAGAGAAAAAGAGGCATAACCATTTTCTCAAAGCAGGCAAGGTTCACATACAAGGATGTGGAATATGTTTTGCTAGATACGCCGGGACATGTGGATTTTTCTGCCGAAATGGAGCGGACACTTCAGGTGCTTGATTATGCAATTCTTGTTATAAGTGCTTCGGAGGGAGTTCAGAGCCATACAAGAACATTATGGAAGCTTCTTAGGACTTACCATATACCTGTATTCATATATGTAAATAAAATGGATATGCCGGACGTTATTAAGGAAGAAGTACTTGCAAATATAAAAGATGCCCTAAGTGACGAATGTATGGATTTCACAGATGAAGAATTTACTATAAATGACTATGAAAGCATGGCAATGTCCGATGAAGGGATTCTGGAACAATATTTAAATGGTTATATAATTTCTGACGATGATATAAGATTGCTTATTAAAAAAAGAAAAATTTTCCCGTGCTATTTCGGTTCAGCACTCAGGCTTGAAAATGTTGAGTGTCTGCTTGCAGGTATAAATAAATATGCTGTGTCATCATGCTATGGCAGTGATTTTTCTGCAATTGTATATAAAATATCAAGGGATGAACAGAAAAATCGTATTACCCATATGAAAATAACAGGAGGAAGCTTACATGTAAGGGATATCATTGGTGAAGAAAAGGTATCTCAGATACGTCTTTATTCCGGAGAAAAATACGAGACAGCTGGAACTGTGTCTGCAGGAAATATATGCTCTGTGCTTGGTCTGGAGCACACACAGGCTGGTGATGTTTTAGGTGATGAATCGGGAGTTTTGACGCTTCCAATACTTGAGCCTGTATTAAAATATATCATGCTTGTACCGGATGGAGTAGACGCAAGACACATTTACTCCGATATTGTGGCTCTTGGAGAAGAAATTCCGGAGCTTGACGTTTCGTGGGATGAAAAAGATAAACAGATTATTTTAAAAATAATGGGTCCCGTACAGCTTGAGATTATATCGTCAATTATTGAAACAAGGTATGGTTTCAGGCCAGATTATGATATGGGGCAAATTGAGTACAAGGAAACAATTGCTGAAAAGACAGTTGGTATTGGACATTTTGAACCATTAAGACATTATGCTGAGGTTCATGTATTACTTGAGCCGGGAGAGCGTGGAAGTGGTATTGTGTTTGATGTAAACTGTAGTACAGATATTCTTTCCAAAAACTGGCAGAGACTTATTATTTCCTGTCTGAGAGGAAAGCTTCACAGGGGTGTACTTACAGGTTCACCGCTTACGGACGTTAAAATCACACTGATAAATGGCAAAGCACATGATAAACATACTGTAGGTGGGGATTTTCGTCAAGCTGCGTACAGAGCTGTCAGGCAGGGGCTTATGAAGACAAGCTCTATACTTTTGGAGCCATATTATGATTTTGAACTTGAGCTTCCAGGGGATATGCTTGGTAAGGCAATGACAGATCTTGATATGCTTGGATGCTCCATTAAGGACCCTGTTATTAACAATGAAAATGCATCGATTAAGGGCAATGGCCCTGTGAGCACACTTCGGAAATATCAGGAACATATAAGCGAGTATACACGTGGACTTGGAACGATATCATGTATTCCAAGTGGCTATTTCCCATGCCACAATCAAGATGAAATAATAGACAAATGTGGGTATGACCCTGATGCGGATCTGCATAATATGTCTGCTTCTGTATTTTGTGCACATGGAGCCGGTTTTATAGTTCCCTGGTATGAGGTTGAAAAATATATGCATGTGTCTGATGATATTTCAGGGGAAGAAATTAGTGATTACAGTGAAAATTATAAGTTAAGCAGGAGTAATTTTGATTATTCCATAGGAACGGATGAAATTGATGAAATAATAAATAAAACCGCATATTCTAACCAAAATGCAAAAAGAAGCTATCAGAAGAAAAAGATTCGTGAGCCGGAATATAAAACACATTATGGTAAACCAACACCAAAGCTTCCAAGACTGCTTATCGTTGATGGATACAATGTGATTTTTGCATGGGATGACCTGAAGGAACTTGCAAAGCTGAATATGGATTCTGCAAAAGACAAGCTTATTTCTATATTGGCAAATTATAAGGGAATAACGGACTACAGTATAATTGTCGTATTTGATGGGTATAAATTAAAAAATAACCCCGGCTCTGAAAAAACAACGGAAGAAATAACGGTTATACACACAAAAGAAGGGGAAACAGCAGACCAATATATAGAAAAGTTTACTAATTTGAACCAAACGTGTTATAATATAACAGTTGTAAGTTCGGATGGACTTATACAGCAGATAACAAGAGGACAAAGTTGTATGGTTTTATCATCCAGGGAGCTACAGAAGGTTATTGATGATGAACAGAACCGTCTTCGTGATCAATATGATTTATAAAGGAGAAAACAATGATATATTTAAATGATGATAATTTTGAGGAAGAAGTGGTAAACAGTGATAAGCCAGTGCTTGTTGATTTTTATGCAGACTGGTGTGGTCCATGTAAAATGATGGGACCAATTATTGATGAGATAGCATCAGAAGCAAAGGATATAAAGATATGTAAGTGTAACGTAGATAATGCACAGGGGCTTGCGGAGTCATACAATGTTATGTCTATACCTACACTTATTTTATTCAAAAATGGCGAGGTATTGAAACGCTCTGTGGGAGCAATTCCAAAGCAGTCTATTCTTGATATGATGAAATGATAAGTATGTAGACTTAATATTTGCAAAGGAGGAGCCATATGGATTTACAGGGATTTTTTGCACGTTTGTTAAAGTCACTGAAGAAAACAGGAAAAAAGATACGAAGATTTTTTAAGAGATATACAAGACTTCTTGTAAGGCACACGAAAGCCGGGGATTATAGTGTGCTTATTTATACAATTACAGTACTGGTTGTATTTGTATTGATTATTTCTTTGATTGTAAATATATTTAAGCCGGATAAAAAAGAGAAAAAAGATAAGGTAGTAAACACGGCAACAAGGACAGATGCATCGACGGAGCTTAAGGATCCGAATTCGGAGCTCAGAGCAGAATGTCAGGCAATATATGATAAAAACAAAAGTCTGCTTATGCTTGTAAATACCAAAACTGGTCTTCCGGAAGACTATGAGTTTGAACAGCATGTTCTGAACAGTGGAGCCATTATAGATGAGCAGGCCTATATTGATTTGTACCGGATGCTTAAGGCATGTAATGATGCAGGATATCATTATAGTATCATTTCTGCATATAGGGATAAGGATACACAGCAGGGTATTATCGATAGAAGTGTTCAGGAATTTATGGACAAGGGGCTTAGTCAGGAAGAGGCATATAAAAAGACGTTAGAAACTGTGCAGGAGGTAGGTCACAGTGAGCATGAGACCGGTCTTGCCCTTGATATAACAGAGGAGGGAATTTATAGTCTGTCTGAGGATTTAGAGTCGAATGAAACTATGAAGTGGTTTATTGACAACTGTACAGCCTATGGTTTCATAGTACGGTATCCGAAAGATAAGGCTGACATAACAGGTATAAGCTATGAGCCTTGGCATTTCAGATATGTTGGTGCGGAAGCGGCAGAATTTATGACAAAAAACAATTTAACGCTTGAAGAATTTCACAGCCTTTTAGGAAATTAACGGAGAGATATATATGAGTACTGATAGAAGAAGGAAAAGAAGGAGAAGAAGGAAAAGGATAAACAGACAGGCACAGATTATTTTCCGGTCAATGTTTGTCATAATTTTAGTACCTGCAATTATAATAAGTGCACTTCACTTATTCTCCAAGAAAAATAAATATCGCGAAACAGGCTTAAAGCTTTATAATGAGGGTCAGTATGAGGAGGCAATCACGTACTTTGACAAATCCTTAGACTGTAAGCAATGGTTTACAAAAAAAATGGACGTGGACTCACTTATGTATAAGGCGGATGCCCATATACATTTGGCAGAGTACTACAAGGCATATGAAGCATATGACACAATCCTTACAAAATACAAAAAGAGATATTATGATAAAGACAAGGTGAATGAGCTTAGTGTGATTGCCATAACCCTTGATAGCTATTCAAACGGAAATTATAAGGATGAGGCTCCGGTATTTGCCAAGTTAGTAGATTACGGCTATGTTGAATTGAGTCTGTATGCAGGACACTGCTATGAGATGCTTGGAGATGATAACAACATGCTTAAATACTACGATATTTATACAGGTGCCTTTGGATTTAACCAGCATCTTGCCAACAGATATGCAACCCTGTATATGTTCAGAGAGGATTACAATAAGGCACTTTCATACATAGAGTCAAATCTTGACGGGAATGGCGATGAGCAAAAGGATTTGCTTTATAATCAAATATTATGCTACACAAAGCTTGGAGATTATGACAGGGCGCTCAGTCTGGCCGAAAGCTTTATAAATATTTATCCTGACGACAAAAGAGGGAAAGATATTTACGAATTTGTATACACGAGGGTAAATGTCAATCCTCATGTTGTACATGACATATACGATTTAAATGATAATTAGTTACAATAATAATATTATGTAAAGTAGATGGTGACATATGTATAATACAGACAAAGAAATTGAAAAGGTAATCCTTATTGCAGTTGATCTAGATAAAGGTGAGGATATAGATGCCAACTTAGACGAGCTGGAGGAGCTTGTGAAAACTGCAGGTGCTGTTGTTGTGGGCAGACTCATTCAAAAAAAGGAGGCTGTTGATAAAGCAACCTACATAGGTTCCGGTAAAACGGAAGAGCTAAGGGAGCTTGTTACAGAGCTTGAAGCATCCGGTGTTGTTTCTGATGACGAGCTGAGTCCAATGCAGATGAAAAATCTGGAAGAAATTCTAGATACAAAAATAATGGATCGGACCATGGTCATACTTGATATATTTGCTAAGAGGGCTACGACCCGTGAGGGAATTATTCAGGTTGAGCTGGCACAGCTTAAGTATCGTTCCTCAAGACTGATTGGTATGAGAAATTCTTTGTCACGTCTTGGTGGTGGTATCGGAACAAGAGGTCCGGGAGAAAAAAAGCTTGAGATTGACAGGAGAATTATTCGTGACAGAATCGGACAGCTTCAAAAGGAGCTTGAGGATGTGAAGCAGCACCGGGAGGTCATGAGAAAGCAGCGTATGTCCGGCAAGCTTCCGATTGTATCAATTGTCGGCTACACGAATGCCGGTAAGTCTACGCTTTTAAATAAGCTTACTCTTGCAGGTGTTCTTGAGGAGGATATGTTGTTTGCAACTCTGGACCCGACATCCAGAGGATATAAGCTTACAAATGGTCAGGAAATAATTATAACCGATACGGTTGGATTCATTAAAAAGCTTCCACATCATCTGATTAATGCGTTCCGTTCTACTTTGGAGGAGGCAAAATACTCTGATATCATTTTGCATGTGGTTGATATATCCAACCCTTGTGCTGACAATCATATCACCACTGTATATGAGACACTTAGTGGTCTTGGTGTTGAAAATAAGCCGGTAATAACAGCTTTTAACAAGATTGATAAGGTTGAAACATTACCTGTCATAAAGGATTTTAAGGCGGACCAGGTTGTTTATATTGCCGCAAAAAAGGAAATTGGTTTTGAGGAGCTTATTTCTGCCATAACGGAAGAGGTTAACAAAAGCAGAAATTATATCGAAAAGCTGATACCATATTCCGATGCAGGAATCATAAACAAAATTCGGAAAACCGGAAGTATACTTGAGGAAGATTACAGAGAGGATGGAATATATATCCGGGCATATGCAGATAGAAGCCTTGATATATAGAAGCATATATGGATTTACCAAAAAGCTATGAAGAAAATATGAGGGTACTCCTTAAGGATGATTTTGATGCATATAAAAAATGTCTTGATGAGCCTATGCATCATGGAATAAGAATCAACACCCTGAAAATAACGGTTGAGGAGTTCCTTAAAATAAATCCATTTCATTTAAAAAGGGTGCCGTGGTGTGAAAATGGTTTTTACTTTGATGAAAAGATAGACAGACCTTCAAAGCATCCATATTATTATGCGGGGCTTTATTATATTCAGGAGCCAAGTGCCATGACACCTGCATCCGTTTTACCTGTAGGTGAGGGTGACCGTGTTCTTGACATATGTGCGGCACCGGGAGGTAAATCCACAGAGCTTGCTGCTAAGCTTAATAAAAAAGGGATACTTGTATCCAATGATATAAGTGCATCGAGAGCAAAGGCACTTCTTAAAAATCTTGAAGTATTCGGTGTTTCTAACTCACTCATTATAAGTGAGGCACCGTATAAGCTTGCAGAACGATTTCATGAATATTTTGATAAAATACTGATTGATGCACCATGCTCGGGGGAGGGAATGTTCAGAAAGTCCTCCTCTATGATAACAGCATGGGAAAATAATAAAAATCAGGTATTTGTAGATATACAGAGAGATATTTTGAAACATATCGTTGATATGTTGAAGCCGGGTGGAAAACTGGTATATTCAACCTGTACATTTTCACCATTAGAAAATGAACAGTCTGTTGAGTATATGCTTTCTCTTGACTCTCGGCTTAGCTTGTGTGAATTCAATAAATATGAGCTGTTTGATGATGGTCATCCCGAATGGTCACTGTCAGGAAATGATGAGTTAAAAAAATGTGCAAGAATATGGCCGCATAAAGTAGAGGGAGAGGGCCATTTTGTCTGTCTTGTAAAAAAAGAAGGTAAATGTGATAATTCAGGAAATACAGGAAGCTATAGGATGAAACGTGCGAAATTAAGTACAGAGGCTATTGCGTTTCTGGGAAAGCTGGGAAAAGATATTGATATTTCAAGAGTAGAAATGTCGGATGATAAGCTTTATTATATTCCTGAGTGCTTTCCTGATGTAAAGGGAATGAGAATACTCAGATGCGGACTTTATTTAGGTGAAAATAAGAAAAACAGATTTGAGCCCAGCCAGTCTCTTGCAATGACACTTACAAAGGATGATTTTGATAATGTCATCAATCTTTCCTGTGATGACGTAAGGGTAATTAAATATCTTAAGGGTGAGACTATCGATGCCGATGGCAAAGACGGATGGGTGCTTGTGCTCGTTGATGGATATCCTTTGGGTTGGGGAAAGCTGAATAAGGGTATATTAAAGAATAAATATTTACCGGGATGGAGGTTAATGTGATGAATATAGCGGTCGTAACAGGTGCATCTTCCGGTCTTGGAATGGAATTTGTAAAACAGATTGCTGTCAAATATAAAAGAATTGATGAAATATGGGTGCTGGCAAGAAGAAGCAACAGACTGATAGAGCTTCAGAACAGTGTAAAAAATGTTACTGTACGCCCCATAACATGTGATATATCAGACAAAGAGCAGCTTATGGTATATAAAAATCTTTTAAATCAGTATAAGCCATCCATAAGGGTGCTTGTAAATGCTGCCGGCTACGGAATAATAGGTCATTTTGAGACCGTAAGCGAGGAGGATAGCTGTGGCATGTGTGATGTCAATGTGACAGGACTTACAAGAGTGACGAGTATTTCTTTGCCGTATATGAATGAGGGCAAAGCCAATATTATAAATATTGCATCCTCAGCATCGTTTGCCCCGCAGCCATCATTTGCGGTTTATGCTGCAACAAAGGCGTATGTAAAAAGTCTTTCAACAGCACTCCGTAAGGAGCTTGCTTACAGGGGGATTTGTGTTACTGCAGTGTGTCCCGGACCTGTTAAAACTGAGTTTTTTGATGTTGCAGAAAAGTACACCCAGATAAAGCTGTTTAAAAGGATGTTTAAGGCTAATCCGGAAAAGGTTGTAGAAAAGGCACTCAGGGATGCTTACCATAATTCACATATTTCCGTATATGGTATAACAATGAAATTGTACAGGATTGCAGCAAAAATATTTCCATCTGATTTTATTGTAAAATTTATATCCTGATAGCAAATTTTAATCAACTGATGTTCAAGGGAGTGGTGATTAAAATGAATAGGGTTAACAAGGGAGAATACGGTTATTTAAAGGCATATAGAAGAGGAAAGCTTGTTGGATTTATAATTTTTGCCGCAATGATTGAATTTATAGTCATTACAATGCTTCTGGCATTTGGTTCTACAAGTCGTGTAGGAATTGTTTTTGCAATTTTACTTACGCTGCCTATGGCTAAGTTTTTTATTGCATTTATTTTATGTGTAAGGTTTAAGCAACTTGATGAAAATGATTATAAAAAAATATCGGATTCGATTTCCAATCAATATGGATTTTTAATGTATGACCTTGCAATCTCACAGTATGAGGGCTTTAAATTTTATCAGGCGATGTGTATAAAAAACGGAAAGATATGTGCACTTGCATTGGATAAAAACTTTTCGACAGAGAAAAAAACATATGAAAAATGGATTCAAAGCTGTTTGAAAGACAGTAAATATAAATATACAATATATGTTTATGATAATATGGATGACTACATAAAGAAAGCAAATTCTATCAGTGAACCAAACGACAAAACAAGAAGCATAGATAAGCATGTGGCACAAAATATTAAAGAAACATGTATTTAAGGATGTTATATGAGAGAGTTAAATATAAATGATAAAACTTCCGGACAGAGGTTAAATAAATTTCTTTTCAAGTATCTTGACAAGGCAGGGGCATCCTTTGTATATAAGATGCTCAGAAAGAAAAATATAACCTTAAACGATAAAAAGGCAAAGGGAGACGAGCTTCTTGCAGATGGTGATGTTGTTAAGCTTTTTCTTTCGGAGGAAACGATAGAGAAATTTAAAACCATGAGTTTAAGGGAAGACAAAATATCCCGTGGAGCCGGCTTTGATTTGAAGGTGCTATATGAGGACGAAAATATAATTGCCGTCCATAAACCACAGGGGATGCTGTCCCAAAAAGCGAAGGATGGGGATTATTCCATAAATGAAGCAATTGTTGATTATTGCATAAACAATGGACGAATATCAGACGTTGATGGATTTAAACCATCGGTGTGCAATCGGTTGGACAGAAATACATCGGGCATAATACTTGCAGGCACATCCCTACATGGCAGCCAGAGCCTGTCGTTATTGTTAAAGGAGCGAAAGCTGGATAAGTATTATTATACAATTGTGGAGGGGCAGTTTGATAAAGCGCTTGATGCCAGTGCTTATATAAGAAAAGACAGGGAATATAATAAATCATATATTATTCCCGTGGAAAGCTATAATAATGACAAGGATTACAGCCTTATCAGAACATGCTTTACACCGATTTGTACGGGAAAACAATTTTCCCTGATAAGGGTAAAGCTTATTACAGGAAAGTCACATCAGATAAGAGCACACCTTGCATATCTTGGATATCCCATTATCGGGGATTACAAATATGGCAGTGAAGGTGTAAACAGATATGTAAGAGATAACTTCAAACTGAAGCATCAACTGCTTCATGCAGGTCAGGTTTTTTTTCCGGACGGCTTGGAGATACGTGATACACTGCCGGATGTTTTTTTGACTGTATGTGAAAGTGATATGTCCATATCACCCGGTGAAGAAATTTATAATATTTGAGGTAAATGAAATGGCGACATGGAATTCAAGAGGGCTTAGAGGTTCAACACTTGAGGAGCTTATCAACCATACAAATGAGCTTTACAGGCAAAAGGGGCTTGGGCTTGTCCAAAAAATTCCAACTCCCATAACGCCTGTCAGAATTGATAAGGAAAAGGGGAATATTTCACTTGCATATTTTGAAAAGGACTCTACCGTGGATTATATAGGTGCCGTGCAGGGGGTTCCGATATGCTTTGATGCAAAAGAGTGTGCAGTAGATACCTTCAACATGAGAAATATACATGAGCATCAGATTGAATTTATGCGTGATTTCGAGGCTCAAAATGGTATAAGCTTTCTGATTATTATGTTTACGGCGCGTAATGAGTTTTATTATATGCGGTTTTCGGAGCTTTCCGAATACATAGAGAGAATAAAAGCGGGACATCCGAAAAATTTTAAGTATGATGAGCTTGACAGGGAATACTTTATTAAGCAGGAGCAGGGAGCTCTTGTACACTATTTAAAAGGATTGCAGAAGGATTTAAGTGAGAGGTGAAAAAAATGTTTGATTATTACAGAGTTTGTACAGCAGTACCTGATGTTCGGGTTGCCGACGTTAACTATAATACGGAACAGATTATTAATATACTGGAAAAGGCACACAGGCAGAATGTAGATGTAATATGCTTTCCTGAGCTTTGCATAACAGGATATTCCTGTGGGGATTTATTTTTTCAGGACATTTTGCTTGACTCATGTAAGTCCGCAATTGGAAAGATTGTTAAGGCATCTGCCAATTTGAATATGATTATTGCGCTTGGAGCGCCATGTAAAATAGAGAACCAGCTGTTTAATGCGGCATACATTATATTTGATGGTGTCATTTATGGCATAAATATAAAATCCTTTATTCCAAATTACAATGAATTTTATGAAAAACGGTGGTTTTCATATGCCGCTGACCTTTCAGCTACAGAAGTTTCCTCAACAGATGTTGCATGTGACTGTGAGGATTATAAAATTCCTGTGGGTAATAATATAATTTATAATTTCTGTGGAAAGCTTACAATTGGAGTGGAAATTTGTGAGGATATGTGGGCACCTGTTTCACCATCTACATGGATGGCAGTTTCCGGTGCTGAGGTAATATTAAACCTGTCGGCAAGCAATGATACGATTGGGAAACGTGAGTACAGGAGAAATATTGTAAAGAGTAAATCCGTAGCACTGATGTGTGATTATATATACACATCTGCAGGCTCAAGTGAATCAACGACAGATTTAATATTTTCAGGACATTCCATGATTGTAGAAAACGGACGTGTTTTAATTGAAAATAAGAACATTGCAGATAACAACTATATGCTTGTGGCGGACATTGATCTGGGAAAAATCAGAGCAGACAGAATTAAGGGGAAAACATATAAGGATTCCCACAGTGCTTACTGTAAAAATGTTGAAATCAGGGAGATTTTTATAAAAGATACTTTCTTGGGCTCTGACGGATCCATATATAATGTTTCAAAGCATCCATTTATACCAAATAACGAGATGAAGAGGCTTGCCAGATGTAATGATATATTTAATATGCAGGTGGGAGGCCTTGCCAAGCGTCTTAGTGTTACTGGCGGTAAAATGGTTGTGGGTGTTTCCGGTGGAATGGATTCAACACTGACACTTCTTGTCTGTGCCAAAACACTTGAAAGACTTGGGCTGCCAATGACGAATCTTGTCGGAATAACAATGCCTGCCTTTGGTACTACAGACAGAACCTACAATAATTCGCTTAAGCTTATGAGCAGTCTCAGGATAGATACAAAAATTATCCCTATCGAGGAGGCATGCGTGACACATTACAAGGATATTGGTCATGACATGAAAAATAAGGATGTAACTTTTGAAAATGTGCAGGCACGTGAGAGAACGCAGGTACTTATGGACTATGCCAATAAAATCGGTGCAATTGTAGTTGGAACGGGAGATTTAAGTGAGCTTGCGCTGGGCTGGTGTACTTATAATGCGGACCAGATGAGTATGTATGGTGTTAATGCAAGTATTCCTAAAACGCTTGTAAAATGGATGATTGACAGTGTCGTAAAACACAATTTATTCCCAAACAGCACAGAGGTGTTGACGGATATTATTAACACTCCAATAAGCCCTGAGCTTCTTCCTCCTGATGAGAATGGGGATATCGTACAAAAAACAGAAGATGTTGTAGGTCCTTATGAGCTTCATGACTTCTTTTTATATTATGTTATAAGATATGGTTTCTCACCGGATAAGATATATTATATGGCAAAGAAGGCCTTTAAGGGGATTTACTCTGGCGAAATAATATTAAAGTGGATGGATACATTTTATAAAAGATTCTTCACCCAGCAGTTTAAGCGCAGCTGCATGCCGGATGGTGTCAAGGTGGGAAGCGTATGCCTTTCACCGAGAGGAGACTGGCGCATGCCAAGTGATGCTTCCTATCAAATGTGGCAAAAACAGATAGCTGAGCTTATGTCCAACCCTTGATATTACCATTTAAGATAGCTGTAAATATTTTTTCTTTACAGCCGGGATTTTCGGCTTCAAGGCTTTTTACGAGATTTTTGGCATATTCCCGTTTTGTAAAGCCGTCAGCCGGACATTTGGCTTTCACAACAGGAAGAGCCATCTGTCTTTCAAATGCTTTTATTTCGCCCTCATTGCAAAACATGAGAGGGCGTATAAGAGTAAGTTTAGAGCGGTCAAGATATGTAATTGGAGCAAATGTATGTATGCGTCCCTCATAGATCAAAGACATCATAAAAGTTTCTATAATATCATCTTTGTGATGGGCATATGCAAGCTTATTACAGCCAAGTTTGACAATTCTGTCGTTAAGAGCACCTTTTCTCATCTTGGCACATAAAGAGCATGGATTGGATTCCTTGCGGGCGTTAAATATTATTTCGTATATCTCTGTATCTTCCACATAGTATTCTACATCAAGCTGTTTACAAAGCTTTTCAATTTCAGATGTATCAAAGCCAGGAATACCAAGGTTAATTGTAATTGCAATAATATCAAAATGCTTTGGATAAAATCTTCTCAAATTTGAAAGTGCATACAAAAGAGCGAGACTATCCTTACCACCGGATATTCCCACTGCAATTTTGTCATTTTCTTCTATCATACCATATATATCAACAGCTCTTCTTGTATAGCTTAAAAGCTTCTGAAGCTTCATCGTTTATTCTCCTTTTTATTACATTCCATACACAGCATATAAATTAAACTGCAAATTATTTTAACATAAATATATTTTTCATACAATTACCAGTATTTATGTTTAAAGAGACATTTATAGGACAATAAATATGGTAAAACATATACATAGAGGCAGTGTACTTGTAAAATGAACACATAGTATATCAAAGGAGTGTGCTGATGGAAAACAAAGTTTTCTATCAAACAAAAAAACGAACATTTATTCGAAAAAAGTGTTGACAAACGAACAAATGTACGGTATATTAATAACATAACAAAGAACACATGTTCAGGAGGTGATTTTATGGAATTACAGAAAACGATTATTTTTATTCATAACAATTACAAGAAGCTTATCCTTTGTATAAGTATTATGCTTGTAGCCTCTATCATTATATTTGGAACATCCGGTATTAACCGCGATGTTAGTGCAAATACACACAACGAAAAGTACTTTAAGTGTATCTCTGTAGAAAGAGATGACACGCTCTGGAGCATAGCACAGGAGTACATATCAGAGGAATATGACTCTGTAGAAGACTATATTGCAGAGGTAAAGGAGATTAACGGATTAACAAGCGACACCCTCTACAATGGTGCATCTATCATAGTTCCTTATTATGGGGTACCGATGTAGAGTTTACCATTTCACACCTTTTGATGAGACTGCTATATTTTGGCAGTCTCATTTTTAATGTGTAGCATCAAGTACATTGTAATTCATTTGTTGTATTTGCACTGTTGAAAAAAGTTTTTATCTGTCTTATAATTATTCAGTTGAAAAAAATTATTATGAGAGGAATATCATATATGGATACAAATGGGATTCCTGTTATGGAACCAGACCGACAATATTATTTCATAAATTTGTGCAAAGAACAGTTTTTTGATATCAGGGCTAAAAAGAATCGTGAATTAACATATTGTGTAACGACCTTCGGGTGTCAGATGAATTCCCATGATTCCGAAAAATTAAAGGGTATTTTAGATGTTATTGGTTTCAGTGAGCAGGAGGACGAGAAGTCTGATATTGTGATATACAATACATGTACCGTAAGGGAAAATGCCAACCAAAAGCTTTATGGACATTTGGGTCATCTGAAAAACCTGAAGCAAAATAATCCGGACATGATTATATGTTTGTGCGGCTGTATGATGCAGGAGCCACACGTTATAGAAACAATAAAGCAGAAATACGGTTTTGTTGATGTTATATTCGGAACACATAACATATATAAGCTGGCAGAGCTTTTAAATACACACTTGAACACTAAAAAACAGGTTATTGAAATACTTGAAAAAAGCGAACAGACAGTAGAATCGCTGCCTCAAAAGAGAAAGTATAGTTTTAAGTCCGGCGTTAATATTATGTTCGGATGCAATAATTTTTGCACATATTGTATTGTTCCCTATGTAAGAGGCAGGGAAAAAAGCAGAAAGCCGGATGAAATATTAGATGAAATCAAAAAGCTTACCGATCGTGGTGTAAAAGAAGTTATGCTGCTTGGGCAGAATGTAAACTCCTACGGCAAAGTATTCGACTATACGGATGGAAAAATTGTCCAGATTGATGATGATTCGCAAATTACGTTCCCAGAGCTTTTGGAAATGGTATGCCAGATTCCAAAGCTTGAGCGTGTCAGATTTATGACAAGCCATCCAAAGGATCTTTCGGATGAGCTTATAGAGGTTATGGCGACTAATGATAAGATTTGCAAGCATCTTCATCTTCCGGTTCAGGCGGGTTCATCAGTCATACTTAATAAAATGAACAGAAGATATACGAAGGAGCATTATCTTGCACTTGTTGAAAAAATAAGAGCAGCCATGCCGGATATATCACTTACAACTGACATTATGGTTGGATTCCCAGGAGAAACCGAGGAGGATTTTCAGGAGACTCTTGATGTAGTGGAAAAGGTTAAATTTGATCAGGCATTTACATTTATATATTCGAAAAGAACCGGTACACCTGCTTCAGCTATGGATAATCAGATAGCTGCAGATGTTGTAAAGGATAGGTTTAACCGATTGCTTGAACGGGTAAATACAATTTCAAATAATCAAATAAAAAGATATGAGGGTAAGTGCAAGGATGTTTTAGTGGAAGAGATAAATCATCAGGACAGTCGGCTTTTAACCGGAAGAACAGGTGAGAATATAACCGTTCATTTTAAGGGAGATCAAAGTCTGATTGGTCAGATTGTTAATGTGAGACTTGATACGTGTAAAGGATTTTATTTTATAGGCGAACAGATATAAAATCTTTTAAACTACTGAAAGGATAGGTGATGAAGTGGCTAAGCTTTCTCCTATGATGGAGCAATATCTTGCAACAAAGGAGCAGCATAAGGACTGTATTTTATTTTACAGGGTAGGCGATTTTTATGAAATGTTTTTTGATGATGCACTGCTTGCATCAAAGGAGCTTGAAATCACCCTGACAGGAAAGGAATGCGGTTTGGAGGAGAGAGCACCTATGTGTGGTGTTCCCTTTCATGCTGCTGATACATATATAAACCGGCTTGTGGAAAAAGGCTATAAGGTTGCCATAGGTGAGCAGGTGGAAGACCCACGTCTTGCAAAGGGTCTTGTAAAGCGAGAGGTAATAAAAATAGTAACTCCGGGAACAAACATGTCAACGGAGCTTCTTGACGATGGTAAAAATAATTACATTATGTGCATATGCAGTGGAAAAAGCCAGTATGGAATTGCGGTAACGGATTTATCTACGGGTATTTTTAAAACATGCATGGTCCGGTCTGCAGACAAAGTGGTGGACGAGCTTAATAAATATCAGCCATCAGAGCTTATATGCAGGGAAGACTTTGACTTTTCGGCAGATGGATTAAGCTTTACTATTGACAAGCTTTCTATTACAAAATCTGTTGTTGACAGCTATTATTTTGATTTTGATAACACTGAAAGACTGTTAAAAAAACATTTTAGTGTAAATAGCCTTCAGGGACTAGGTCTGTCAGATTTTCCTGTCATGGTATCTGCATCAGGTGCATTACTTCAATATTTGTATGATACACAGATGAATAGTCTGGCGCATATTAACAGTATTAATATTTATTCTGTAGACTCTTATATGGTTATTGATGCCTCAACGAGAAGAAATCTTGAACTTACCGAAACAATCAGAGACAAACAGAAAAAAGGTTCCCTGCTGTGGGTGTTGGATAAAACAAAGACTGCTATGGGCGCAAGGCTTTTGCGGGAATACGTTGAACAACCGCTTATGGATCAGGAAGCCATAGAGGACAGGCTTGTATCAATCGAAAACTTAAATGTTGCAATGATAACCAGGGAGGAGCTCAGAGAATACCTGAATTCCATTTATGATTTAGAGAGACTGATTGCAAGGATTACCTTAAAGACAGCAAATCCACGTGATTTACTTGCATTTAAAAATTCTATCCGATATCTTCCGGATATTAAAAATCTTTTGAAAGAGCTTGAAGCTCCAAGATTTAAGTGGATATATGAAGATTTAGACACACTCGATGACTTATACGAGCTGATTGATTCTGCGATAGAGGAGGAGCCTCCCATTACGATTAAGGAAGGCGGGATATTTAAGCAAGGATATGACAGCCAGATTGACAGACTTAAGGATGCAAAAACAAACTGTAAAGGATGGCTTGCCGAGCTGGAAGAAAAAGAGCGCAATAAAACCGGAATTAAAAATCTGAGGATAAAATATAACAAGATATTTGGTTATTATTTCGAGGTTACAAATTCCTTTAAGAATCAGGTCCCTGACTATTTCATTCGGAAGCAGACACTGGCAAATGCGGAACGATATACGACTGACGAGCTTGATGAACTGTCAAATACTATTCTCGGAGCTGAGGACAGACTTTATGGTCTTGAGTATGAGATGTATGTAAATCTTCGGGACAAGCTTGGGGAAACTGTTAAGCGTGTTAAAAATACGGCACATTACATTGCAGAGTTAGATGCGTTGGCTTCCCTTTCCTATGTTGCAGTTAAAAATCACTATGTTAAGCCTGAAATAAACACGGACGGAATAATTGATATAAAAAACGGCAGACATCCTGTTGTGGAAAAGGTCATCGGAGACGGTAATTTTGTTGACAACGATACGTTTCTTGATAATTCCATGAGCCGCATATCTATTATAACAGGTCCTAATATGGCAGGAAAATCAACATATATGCGTCAAACGGCACTTATTGTGCTGATGGCACAGATTGGTTCCTTTGTTCCTGCCGGATATGCCAATATCGGACTTTGTGACAGAATATTTACGAGGGTAGGCGCATCGGATGATCTTGCATCAGGCCAGTCAACCTTTATGATAGAAATGAATGAGGTTGCAAACATTTTAAGAAATGCAACCCATAATAGTCTTATTATACTGGATGAAATTGGACGTGGAACGTCCACCTTTGACGGACTCAGTATTGCATGGGCTGTGGTAGAATATATTGCTGACAAAGATATCTTAGGTGCAAAAACGCTGTTTGCCACGCATTATCACGAGCTGACAGAGCTTGAGGGAAAATTGTCCTCTGTTAACAATTATTGTATCGCTGTAAAAGAGGACGGAGAGTCCATAGTATTTTTGAGAAAGATTATTAAGGGTGGAGCTGACAGAAGCTATGGTATTCAGGTTGCAAGGCTCGCCGGTGTACCGGAACAGGTGCTTATCCGGGCAAGAGAGATCTGTGATCAACTGATTGATTCTGATCTTGCCCTAAAGGCGAAGGAAATTGAAACCAAAATACGAAGTAAAGATAATGACATGGAACAGAAAAAGAAAGAATCTTCCTATGAGCAAATGTCACTTTTTTCTTCACCAATTGAAATGTCTGTTGCAAATGAGCTTAAAAACCTTGACTTAGATAATATGACACCGATGAAGGCAATGCTTTATCTTCAGGAATTAAAGGAAAGATTGAGAGGATAGGACTGATATGATTAAATTGCTTGACCAGACAACTATAGATAAGATAGCTGCAGGCGAGGTTATTGAGCGTCCGTCGTCGGTTGTTAAGGAGCTTCTGGAAAACTCCATTGATGCCGGCTCGACTGCTATAACAGTGGAAATAAAGGAGGGAGGTCTTTCCTTTATACGAGTGACGGATAATGGATGTGGCATACCAAAGGAGCAGGTGAAAACAGCATATTTACGCCATGCCACCAGCAAAATTGAAACGGTGGAGGATTTGTCTTACATTACATCGCTGGGATTCAGAGGAGAAGCACTTTCTACAATAGCTGCCGTATCACAGTGTGAGATGGTGACGAAAACTGCGGGCTCCATAACAGGAGTAAAATATGTTATAAACGGAGGCGTTGAGGAGGAGCTGAAAGAGATTGGGGTGCCAGAGGGTACAACAATCGTTGTAAGAAACCTTTTTTACAATACACCGGCAAGAAAAAAATTCTTAAAGTCCTCCATGACGGAAGCTTCCTATATTGCGGATTTAGTGTTAAGAATAGCACTTTCGCATCCGGACATTTCCCTTAAGCTTATTGTAAATGGTCAGGCAAAAATAAGCAGTTCGGGAAATGGAGATTTAAAAAATACGATTTATGAGCTATTTGGAAGGGATATAACATCCAACCTTATTGCGGTGAGCTATGAGGACAGCGAAATTAAAATAGGCGGATATATTGGAAAGCCATTTATTGCACGTGGAAACAGAGGGCTGGAGACCTATTTTGTAAATAACAGATTCATAAGGAGTAATGTGGTAAACAGGGCAATTGAGGAAGGCTATAAGACCTTTGTTATGCAGCACAAGTTCCCGTTTACCGTACTTAATATTGAGCTTCCTACAGAAAAATGTGACATAAATGTACATCCGACAAAGATGGAATTTAAATATGACAATGAGAAGCAGTTGTTTGAGGTAATTACTCACACAATAAGGGATGCTTTAAATGGAAAGGAAATTATTCCAAAGGAAACGACTCCTGTCAGTACACAAAAGGAAAGCACTGACAAAAAGCCGAAACCGGCAGAGCCTTATGAGGTTAACAGAATGGAGAAATATACTCCTAAGGCAACCAAATCACATGAGATTGAAAGGACAGAACATCATACTCCTAAGCCGGATATCAGGGCAGGAAAATACAGTCCTACATACAAAATACTGGAATCCTTAAAGAAAAACGAGGAAAAGATTAAGAAAAGTGAAGAAAATGTGCCGGAGCCGCTTAATTATGCTGAGCAAATTGAAAACTCCGTAATGAGGGATAAGGGCGTACAATATGCTGCTTCGTCCAACGGGCAGGTAAGCATGTTTGATGATGATTTTCTCACACCGAAGGCAAAGGAAAAGCATAGGATTATCGGGCAGGTATTTGGTACATACTGGCTTATGGAATATGAAAAAAATCTGTACATCATGGATCAGCATGCTGCCCATGAAAAGGTGAAATATGAAGAGCTTATGAGCACGCTTAAGGGCAGGGAGGTTTTATCACAGCAGCTTATGCCACCTATGATTATTACCGTTACATATGCAGAACATCAGGCGATACTTGATCATTATGATATGTTTATGAAAATAGGTTATGATATCGTGGAATTTGGTGGGAATGAGTTTAAAATTAATGCAGTTCCATCCAATATTTACGGAATACATGGAAGACAGATGTTTATGGAGTTTGTGGGCTCGCTGATTAACAACTCAGGATATATAACAGATGATATATTCATAAAGAAGCTTTCCACTATGGCATGTAAGGCGGCAATAAAGGGAAATACCCAAATCAGTCTGCCCGAAGCAAATGCACTGATTGATAAGCTTCTGAGTCTGGAGAATCCATATACATGTCCTCACGGAAGACCGACAATTATATCCATAAGTGAGCAGGAGCTTGAAAAGAAATTCAAAAGAATTGTATAGATGTAAAAAGATATGGACAGACCAGTCTTGCAGACATGAAAAATACACATTTTAGTTTTATAGTATAGAGGACATTTATGGAAATTATGAAAAAGCCGCTTGTAATTATAACAGGTCCCACAGCAGTTGGAAAAACGGAGCTTTCCATTGAGCTTGCAAAAAAAATAAATGGTGAAATTATATCGGCGGATTCCGTTCAGGTATATAAACATATGGATATAGGTTCAGCCAAAATATCTAAGGCCGAAATGCAGGATATCCCACATTATCTTATTGATATATTGGAGCCGGATGAATCATTTAATATTGCTTTGTTTCAGGAACTTTGCTGTAAGGCTATGGATGAAATATACAGTAGGAGGAAAATACCAATCATTGTTGGAGGAACAGGCTTTTATATACAGTCTGTTGTATATGACATTTCCTTTGATGATACAACAGGAGATGACATAAGAAAAAAATATGAGCGCTTACATGAGGAAAAGGGAGCGGATTATATACATGGGCTCCTGAAGGATGTTGACCCAAAATCAGCAGACAGTATTCATCCAAACAATTATAAAAGAGTAATACGGGCATTGGAATATTACGAACAGACAGGAAAGAAAATATCGGAACATAATGAAACCCAAAGGGAAAATGTTTCTCCTTACAATTTTGCATACTTTGTTTTAAACTGCGACAGAAAGCTTCTGTATGACAGAATCGAACGACGGGTTGATTTGATGCTTGAAGTGGGGCTTATCGATGAGGTAAAGCACCTGAAAGAAAAGTACAGTGTAAACAGGCAGATGGTTTCCATGCAGGCTTTAGGCTATAAGGAAATACTGGATTATCTGGAAGGAGAAATCAGCCTTGAGAGAGCAATCTATCTTATCAAAAGAGATACAAGACATTTTGCAAAAAGGCAGCTTACATGGTTCCGGCGTGAAAAGGAAGTAACATGGGTTGACAAGGATATTCTTTCCAATGCCGAAGACCAGCTTACGTTTATGTTACAACAACTATCGGATAAACACATTATTTAATGCCAGGAGGTTACAATGGCACAGGATTCAATGAAACAATACTACATGGAACTTGGAATAGATGAAAAGGTGTATGATTTTTGTAATCAGATTGAGGAGAGTTTAAAAGACCGATTCAATGAGATTGATAAAACGGCCGAGATGAATCAGATTAAGGTACTTCGTGCAATGCAGAGTGCAAAGCTTGCTGAACAGCATCTTTTTGGGACAACCGGATATGGTTACAATGACAGTGGAAGAGAGGCTGTTGAAGAAATATATGCAAAGGTTTTCAAGACGGAGGACGCACTTGTAAGACAGCAGATTACATGTGGAACACATGCCCTTTCCATTGCATTATCCGGAAATTTACGTCCGGGGGACGAAATTCTTTCGCCTGTAGGACGTGTATACGATACCTTAGAGGGGGTTATCGGTATAAGGGAAAGCAAGGGTTCACTTGCAGAATATGGCATTACATTTAACAAAGTAGATTTACTTCCAAATGGTGATTTTGATTATGAGGGAATTAAAAATGCCATTAACGAAAGAACAAAGCTGATAGAGATACAGCGTTCCAAGGGCTACGAGACAAGACCTACACTTTCGGTTGCAAGGATTGGTGAGCTTATTTCATTTATCAAGGGCATCAAGCCTGATGTTATATGTATGGTTGATAACTGTTATGGTGAATTTGTTGAGGAGCTTGAACCGTCAGAGGTTGGGGCAGATCTTGTTGTAGGTTCCCTCATCAAGAATCCGGGTGGTGGACTTGCACCAATAGGAGGATATATCTGCGGAACGAAGGAGTGTGTTGAAAACTGTGCATACAGACTTACCACTCCCGGACTTGGAAAAGAGGTTGGTGCTTCTCTTGGAGTAACAAGAAATATTGCACAGGGACTTTTTCTTGCACCTACAGTTACAGCAGCTTCCTTAAAGGGAGCAATATTTGCTGCAAACATATATGAGAAGCTTGGATTTAAGACTGTTCCTGACGGAATTCAGGAACGATACGATATAATACAGGCAGTTGAATTTGGAAAACCGGAGCTTGTGTGTGCCTTTTGTGAGGGAATACAGGCTGCAGCACCGATTGACAGCTTTGTTACGCCTATACCGTGGGATATGCCGGGATATGACAGTCAGGTTATTATGGCGGCAGGCGCATTTGTATCAGGCGCATCCATAGAGCTTAGTGCAGATGCACCAATGAAAGAGCCTTATGCTGTATATTTTCAGGGAGGACTTACATACCCTCATGCAAAATACGGTATTATGATGTCGTTGCAAAAAATTGTAGAAAAAGGTCTTATTGTATGGTAGACTAGACAAAGAATTTATTTGGAGGTAGCATATGGCAGGAGCTGTAAACAAAGGCAAATGGACTTTTTTACTTATATTACTCAGTGGTATAGTGCTTGGTGGTTTTATCGGATATCTGTGCCGTGGAATAAGCTGGCTTAGCTGGCTCAATTATGGACAGACATTTGGTCTTTCATCACCGATAGTACTTGACCTTGGTATAATGGTACTTACATTCGGACTTACAATAACAATCAATATTGCAAGTATTATTGGCATAATTATTGGTATAATTATATATAAAGTTTTGTAAATTATTTCCTGATACCCGGAGAGGTGAAAGGAATATATGAATAATTTAATTAAAGACATTGCTGACTGTGAACGACCATACGAAAAGGCAGTTTTGTATGGAATTGAGTCACTGAGCGACGCAGAGCTTATCGCCGTTATATTAAGAAATGGGACGCGTGATACAAGCTCTGTTGATTTAGCCCACAGAATACTCAATACCCATTTTTATCACAAGGGGCTGAATGGATTAAACTTTTTACGCAGGGAAGAGCTTACGTCTATTAAGGGTGTAGGCAATGTAAAAGCGACGCAGCTTCTGGCTGTTACAGAGCTGGCAAAGAGAATGAATGCAAGCAGGTTGAGAGAGGATATTACTTTTTCGAGCCCTGATTCTATTGCTGCATATTTCATGGAAAAATGTAAATATGCAACAAAGGAACAAACATATCTTATGCTTTTTTCTACTGCACATATGTTGATTAAGGAACTGCTTATTTCTGAGGGGACAGTAAACTATGCAATTATATCTCCCCGTGAAATATATATAGAAGCACTAAAATATGAGGCTGTATTTATTGTACTTGTACACAATCATCCTTCCGGAATACCTGAGCCCAGTGAGGCTGACATGGAAGCTACAAAAAGGATATGCGAAGCAGGAATGCTGATTGGTGTTCATTTGTCAGATCATATTATAGTGGGAAATAACTGCTACGTTAGTATGCTTGAGAGAGGAATATTAAGATGAGATTCGACTCAAAAAAAGATATAAGCCCTAAGTATCTGCTTCTGGTACTTACGATAATATGTGTTGTTTTGCTTGTTATGTCATACTTTGCAAGTGACAGCGTTCTTATGATAAAGAAATATACAAGTAAGTTTATAATACCGATTCAAAACAGTGTCAATTCCATAGGTCTGTGGACAGACGACAAGCTTGAAAATTTACAGGAAATCGAGAAGCTCACTGCGGAAAATGAGGCATTAAAAAGGGAGCTTGAGGAAGCAAAAAGCACGATAACCATCTATCAGGGAAAGCTTGACGAGCTGACTACGTTAAGATTGCTCTATTCTCTTGACGAGAATTATCCGGAGTTTCATAAAACAGTTGCACATGTATTTGCAAAGGATTCCACATCATGGTTTTCAACCTTTTACATTGATAAGGGAACAAAGGATGGACTTTTTACGGGTGCAAATGTTATGGGGGGTGAAGGACTTTGTGGAATAATCATTGAATGTCAGGATGAATACTCAAAGGTCAGGGCAGTTATAGATGATAATTCAAAAATAAGTGCAAAGATTATGCCGTCAAATGCTCTTTGTTCCGTGGAAGGAAGCTTAAGTCAATATCAAAACGGTTATCTTGTAGCAACTGATATAGATAAAGACGCTGCAGTATCCGTAGGTGATAAGGTAGTTACTTCTCATATATCAGAACGTTATCATCAAGGTATTACAATCGGATATGTGTCTGATATAGCCCTTGACTCCAACAATTTAACAATGACAGCATACATTACGCCAACTGTGGATTTTTCCAATATTGATGCAGTTTTAGTAATTACAGATACGAAAAAAACTATAAAATAACAGAGGTAGATATGATACGTGCTATTTCCTTAGCTATATTAATAGTAATAAATTTTGTACTTCAGTCAACTATTTTCGGCTTTCACGATCTCGGGAGCATAACACCTAATTTGTTGCTGATTTTGACAATGTCCTTTGGTCTTATGAGAGGGCGCAGGGAAGGAATGCTGATAGGTTTTTTCAGTGGTCTGCTTGTGGACTGCTTCTTTACTTCCGTGCTTGGTCCTTATATGTTTTTATATATGATAATAGGATATGTAAATGGATTTTTTCACAAAAATTATATGGTTGAGGACGTGTTACTTCCTCTGATTGTCATTATAATAGACGATTTCTTTTTCAATGTAATTGTATATTTAATTTCATTTTTGTTAAAAAACAGACTGGAATTCGGTACTTTTTTTACAAATGTAATATTGCCTGAAATGCTTTGTACCGCACTTCTTACTATTATAGTATACAAGATATATGTGTTTATAAATAAATTATTAAAACGAAAAGAAGAGAGCTGATTGAAATGTCAATACTGCGTGAAATATTAACATCAATAAAAGAAATTATACTTGATTTTGTTAAGCACAGATTGTTTCCTGTCACTGTGCTTGTTATTGTTATGTTTTTTATTCTTGTAAAAAGACTTTTTGCACTTCAGATAGTGGAAGGGCAGGAGCATATGGAAAATTTCATATATAAAACAGAGAAAACACTGACCATAGAATCAGTGAGAGGAAATATTTTTGATAGAAATGGTAAGCTTCTGGCATATAATGAGTTGTCTTATTCCGTTGTATACAGTAACAACAATAATGTTGAGGCTAAGGCAAAGGAGCTTGGAATATCAGAATCAGAGCTGAAAAACCAGATTGTTCACAGGACAATACAGATTCTTGAGTCAAATAATGACCATCTGTTTGTTGATTTTCCGATTCAGCTTACACCTTCCGGTAATTACGAGTTTACAATTTCCGATAATCAGCTCAAAACATTTAAAAAGGATGTATACGGAGCAAATACCTTTGACAGTCTTACTGATGAGCACAAAAATGCAACAGCGGACGATATCATGGAGTATCTTTGCACAAAAAGATTTGAAATATCGGACAAATACTCAAAGGATGAGCAACTTAAAATTTTATCCTGCAGGTATAAGCTGTGGCAGAACCGTTTTCAACAGTATATGCCTGTCACAATCGCTTATGATATAAGTGAGGCAAGTAATGCTGCAATTACAGAATACTGCGATGAGCTTCTCGGTATGGAGGTTTCTGTAAAGTCATTAAGACGTTACAATGATGCAAAATATTTTGCCCATATTATAGGCTATATTGGAGCAATATCTGATACGGAGCTTTCCGAGTACAATTCAAAATATACAGGAACAAGCAGGTACACAGTGGACGATATTGTTGGAAAAACCGGAATAGAACAGTATTGTCAGGAATATTTAAGAGGTACCAGGGGATACGAGACCATGTATGTTGATAATCTTGGAAAGGTTATCGAAAAGGTCAAGACTGTTCCTGCCTCAGCCGGAAATGATGTATACCTTACAATTGATGCTGATTTAGAAAAATATTGTTATGATACGTTAGAGAGGGAAATAGCCTCCATAATACTCTCGAACCTTACACCGGAGCTTTATGTAGCACCGTCAGAAAACTATCAGATATCTATATCAGAGGTTTATTTTGGGTTATTTAATAATAATTATATTTCTATGGATAAAATGCAACGGGCTGGTGCATCTGATATTGAAAAAAGTGTATACAACATGTTTACAACACAAAAGGACACGATTATAAATAGAATTGATTCAATATTGACGACTGAATTTACCCCACTTTATGAACTTGATACGAACTATCAGGATTACATGGAATATATATGTGAACTTTTGAGCAAAAATGGTGTTATGAAATCCTCTATTATAGACAGAGACAGTAAAGAGTTCAAGGCATATGTAAATAATCAGACATCTCTTGCGGAATTTTTACAATATGTAATCAGCATTGAGGCAATCGATATTGAGTTGCTTGAGGTGGAGAGTAATTATTACGACTCCGACGAAGTATACTCTATTCTGTGTGAATACATTGTAAAATGTCTGAGAGAGGACACAGAATTCGACAACGAAATAATTAAAGGTATGATACAATCAGCAGAAATATCAGGCGGAGTTGTAATAGAACTGCTTTATGAGCAGGGGGTTTTGGACAAGAGTAATGATACGGAATATGCAGAATACAAAAGTGGATTGTATGGTGCGTACGAATTCTTTATCAAAAAACTTCAGAATCTGGATATTACACCTGCAATGCTTGCACTTTCGCCATGCTCCGGGGCAGTTGTAGTAACTGATGTAAACACTGGAGATGTACTGGCTATGGTAAGTTACCCAAGCTATGATAATAATTATCTTACAAATGAGATAAATTCCGAGTATTATAATAAGCTGCTGACAGATAAAACCAGACCAATGTATAACAGGGCAACACAGCAGAGAACTGCACCAGGTTCTACGTTTAAGGTACTGTCTTCTGTTGCAGGCTTATCAGAGGGTGTAATAGATACGTCAACCAGCTTCCTGTGCTATGATGTGTTTGATAAAATTGACCCATCGCCAAAATGCTGGTACAACTATGGTCATGGATATCTTAGTGTGGAGGGTGCAATTGCCGCATCCTGCAACATGTTTTTTTACAATGTAGGATACAATCTGGCACTGAATGAAAAGCGTCAATATGTAGACTCTTATGGATTGGAAAGACTGGCAAAGTATGCACAGAAGTTTGGACTTTCTGAGGTTTCGGGTGTTGAAATTCCTGAGATGGAGCCAGTTGTATCAAATAATGACTCTGTTCGTAGTGCTATTGGACAAGGCCGGAATTCATATGCTCCGGTTCAGCTTGCAAAATATATAACAGCAGTGGCAAACAGCGGAACCTGCTATAACCTTACTCTTATTGATAAGGTTACGGATTATGAAGGCAATATTGTAATGGAAAATAAACCTGTCGTATATGACACAATAGATTTAAGTGAGTCAAACTGGAATACAATTCATGCGGGAATGAGACGGGTTGTCACCTCCTATGGTGATATTGTAAAAAGACTTGATGTTGCTGTTGCAGGAAAAACAGGTACGGCACAGGAGAGTGAGCTGGGTAGAAATCATGCACTTTTTGTGTCATATGCACCATATGACAATCCTGAGGTTGCAATAACCTGTGTTATTCAAAATGGCTTTTATTCTGGTAACGCAAGAGAAGTTGCCGGATTTATATATGCATATTTATACGATCCTGAAAAGCTTGTCAATGCTCATATGAGCGGAGACAATGTAGGTGGAGATTAATCAAATCATATTGAGGTGATAAGTAGTTGAACAATTGTCCCGTTATTGTCAAGGGTAATAATACGGGAATTAGAATTATTATGGATGAAACAGCGCATGTAGAGCTTATTAAGGAAGAGCTTCTTAAGCGTTTTGGCACAAAAAAACAATACTGTGAAAGTAATAATCCGATTCAAATTACCTTTGAAGGAAAATCACTTACCAAGGAAGACGAGGAAGAAATTATTTTCCTTTTAAAAAATACAGGACTAAATATTCAACCAAAAGAAGAAATAAAAGATACCCCGGATGAAGAAGAAACGATACAAGACGATACGGACGGACTGTTTTATATAGGCAGTATAAAAAGCGGTCAGTCTCTTGAAGCACGTGAGAGCATTGTTATTATTGGCGACGTAGAGTATGGAGGCTCCGTTATATCAGAAGGGAATGTTGTTGTTATAGGAAATATAAACGGCGAGGTTCTTTCAGGATGTAGCGGCAGGGAAAATACTTTTGTCTATGGCTTATATCAGGAGGGGTATTAATGAGTGAAGTGATTGTTGTTACATCTGGAAAAGGCGGTGTAGGGAAGACGACTACAACCGCAAATGTTGGTTACAGTCTGGCAAAGCTTGGATATAGGACTTTGCTTATAGATACTGATATTGGATTGAGAAATCTTGATGTTGTAATGGGGCTGGAAAATAGAATTGTATACAATCTTGTTGACGTTATTGAGAGTAACTGCAGGGCAAGCCAGGCTATCATAAAGGACAAGCAGTGTCCGGGATTGTTTTTGCTTCCTGCTGCACAGACAAGGGATAAAACTTCCGTATCACCGGAACAGATGCGAAAGCTTATTGAGCAGATAAAACCGGAATATGATTACATATTGATTGATTGTCCGGCGGGCATTGAACATGGCTTTAAAAATGCCATTGCAGCAGCTCAACGTGCAATTGTTGTGACAACGCCTGAGGTGTCAGCTATAAGGGATGCGGACAGAATCATCGGTATACTTGACGCAAATGAAATGCCAAGAATTGATTTGGTAATAAATAAAATTCGTCAGGATATGGTAAGACGTGGAGATATGATGTCAGTAGATGATGTTGTAGACATACTTTCCATTAACCTTATCGGTACTATTATGGATGACGAAAATATAGTAGTTTCCTCAAATAGAGGGGAACCGATTGCAGGAACCAAATGTAAATCAGGAACTGCATATGAAAATATTGCAAAGAAAATTTCAGGAATACTTATAGATAAGGAGCGGGAAGGCTCAGGCCTTTTCAGACTATTTAAGAAGAAGGATAAAAATGTTCACAAAGTTCAATCGCAAGGATTATAATTTCAAACTGCTTTTTATGGTTATGATTATCATAGCAATTGGTACTGTTATTATTAACAGTGCAAACAGCGACTATTTAAGGAGACAGATTTTTGGTGTTGTATTAGGCTTTATTGTTATGATATTTGTGTCACTGATTGACTATGAATTTATATGTAAATTTTATAAAGTATTTTTTGTAATTAATATTGGACTGCTCGCAATGGTGCTTTTGTTCGGTACCACCGTAAACAATGCAAGAAGATGGGTCGTTATAGCAGGGGTTCAGTTTCAGCCTTCCGAGCTTACCAAGATATTTATGATTATATTTAGTGCTGCGTTTCTTGATAAATACAAGGATGAGATAAATACGTTCAAATGTCTCGCACAGTATGCATTATATTGCGGGATAACGATGTTTCTTGTAATTGCGGAACCTGACCTTTCTACAACCTTGTGCCTGGCGATGATACTCGTTACAATTTTATATATATCCGGAATAAGCTATAAAATTATCGGACTTGCCATTCTCATACTCGTTCCGATTGCAGGAAGCTTTCTCTGGTATATACAAAGACCCGACCAGAAGCTGCTTAAGGAATATCAGGTCGGAAGAATATTGCAGTTTATTTATCCTGAACAGTATGGTGAGGATTTCTCACAGCAAAATAACTCTATAATGGCAATCGGCTCAGGGCAGCTTTCGGGGAAAGGACTTAACACATCAACCATGGCAACGGTAAAGGATGCAAACTTTATTTCTGAGCAGCAGACTGACTTTATTTTCTCTGTCGTGGGGGAAGAATTAGGCTTTATCGGAAGTGTAATTATTATTGCAATTATACTGTTAATAGTGTTACAATGTATAAGTATAGGCAGAAAGGCAAAAGACACAAAAGGTATGCTTATTGCAACCGGTGTTGGTATGCTTATTGCGTATCAGTCTTTTATAAATATTGGTGTTGCAACAGGAATTCTTCCAAACACCGGAATACCATTACCTTTTATCAGCTACGGACTAAGTTCCCTACTCAGTATATCGCTAGGTATGGGGATGGTATTAAATGTCAGTATACAAAAACTAAAATACTAGAGGAGAAGTATTAAATGAATATTGGTTTAATTGCCCATGATTCAAAGAAAAAGTTAATGCAGAATTTTTGTATAGCATATAGAGACATTATGTCTCATCATGAGCTTTATGCCACCGGTACTACAGGCAGGATGATTGAGGAGGTTACAAACCTTGCTGTCCACAAATTTCTGGCAGGACATACAGGGGGAGAGCAGCAGCTCGGTTCTATGATTGAAAGTAATGTATTGGATATGATGATTTTCCTCAGGGATCCCCAGACAAAGAAATCCCATGAGGTAGATATAAATAATATTTTTTCTTTATGTGATATACACAATATACCACTTGCTACAAATCTTGCTACAGCAGAGCTTATGATTAAGGCACTGGAACGAGGAGACTTGGATTGGAGGGAGCTTTTCAAGCATTAGGATAATATGAGGGACGAAATGAGAAGGTTTATTGCAACAGTCTCGTTGTTAGCTGTTGCAATATTTATAATTGGTTTTCTTAACAGCAGAATATCTGACAAATACGATGATGACAGCAATGTATACATAAATTGGGACCTGGTGGATCACACAGGCATTCATTACACAGATGCTGATACCATTGTATACAGAACAGAGGATATAAATTCAGAGGGATACGATGACTTATATTACAGTCTTTTTATTAATGATTCAGACAAAACTGTATTGGCAGCTAAAAATCCTCACGAGAGAATGTATCCTGCAAGTATGACAAAGCTTATGACAGCAATTATTGTGTGTGACAAGATAGATGACGGAAGTATAAGCTATGATGATGTGGTAAAATTAAGCCATAATTATAACATTACGGTTCCCGGAGTTGGACCTTGTGAGCTTACATATGGCTGTGAGATAACGGTTGATAATTTAATGCATGGTCTTCTTATTGAGTCAAACAATTATTATGCTCTTATTCTTGCGGAATATATTGCCGGAGATGTTGAAAGCTTTTGCCAGCTTATGAATGATAGAGCATATTCGATTGGTGCTACAAACACCCACTATATGAATCCCCATGGGCTGGACGATCCGGAGCATTATTCTACTGCTTACGATTTATACCTGATTACAAAAGAAGCGAAGAAGTACCCATACATAAGAGATATAAGCCAGATGGCATCCTATTCGTATGTGTATAAGGATTCCTATGGGAATCAGGTGGAAACCGAAACAAATACGACAAATATGTTTGTAAGTGGGAAGGCTGTCTTGCCTTCAGGATTTAAAATAAGTGCCTGTAAAACAGGTACGACAACAGGAGCAGGAAACTGCCTGGCATTATGGCTTGACAAGGATGGAAAGGATTACTTCCTTGTTGCTTCGCATGCAACTTCAAGAAGCCAGCTATACACAGATATTGCAAAGATTATGTGTTACATACAATAAAAGGAAGCACTTAAAATGGATAAAAGGGATAATAAAATTGTAATTTTTAACAGAGATATAAAAATAAATGTGGCAACTGTCCTGATTCTTGCCGTACTTATTTATGTACTTATTTCCCTGTTTATTGCATCAAGAAAAGACCCTATTACAACATATAAGGTCAACAAGAGCAGCATCAACAATAACATACAGCTTGAGGGACTTGCAATCAGGGACGAACAGATTATTACATCTGACAAGTCGGGCTACATATGTTACTATATACGTGACGGAGAAAAGGTGAAAAAGAATTCAACTGTATGTACAATTGATGAGACCGGACAGGTGTATGATACAGTCATTGACTCTGAAAATATGGAGAATATCTTAAAAACGGAGGATTATGAAGATATCCGTTCGCTGATATCATTATATAAGGTTGGCTATAAGGATGTTAACTTTTACTCTGCCTACAATTTTCAAACCGATGTAAATAACAAGGTTCTTGAGCTGTCAAATGAAGTTCTGATGCAGGAAATCAAAAATGGCAATAACAATAGGGCAATACTTTCAGCAGTGAATTCACCTTACAGTGGTCTTGTAACATATTATACCGATGGTTTTGAGAGCTTTGACATGAATAGTGTTTCCAAGAAGGATTATGACAAATCCGAATACAATAAGCAGACTCTTAAGACAGGTGATATAATTTCGGCAAACAAGCCTATAGTAAAAATTATCCCGAATGAAGAATGGAATATAATTGCACCTGTGACTGAGGAACAGATTCGTGCACTGAGTGAAAAAACAAAAATACGTTTCAGCATAAATAACTCAAGCTATAAGGTTATTATGCCATTTGAAATTTTTACAGGTTCGGACGGAAGCTACATAAATATAAAAATTGACAAATTTCTATCCAATTTTATAAATGAAAGGTATCTGTCAATTGAGATATTTATGGAAGAGGAGTCGGGTCTTAAGGTGCCGGTTTCCTCAATTGTTGAGAAAGAGGTTTACAAGGTGCCGATTGACTTTTTCACTGCCGGTGGCAACCAGAGTTCTACAAACAGGCTTAATTTACAGTCAACGAGTGAAGACGGTGAGCGTACCATAAAGCAAATTGCTCCGACAATATACAAAACAGACGAAGAATATTGTCTCATTGACCCTTCGTCCCTTGATACTTCAGATGTACTTTATAATATAAATACAAATAAAACTTTGGCTGTTTCTGTTTTGGAAACAACAAAGCTGAAAGGTGTTTATTCGGCAAACCGGGGCACTGCCGAATTTAAGGTTGTCAACATTATAAAGACCATTGATGAGTTTGCATTGATTGAAAGTGATGGCACGCTTAAAATATATGATAATATCATACTTGATTCTTCAAGTGTAAAGGAAAACCAGATTATTTATTAGGAGGAGACTTTTACATTGCTTAAGGAAAATTTAGAACAGGTTCAAAATAACATAAAAGCAGCCTGTGAGGCTGCCGGGCGTCCTGTAGAGGATGTAACGCTTATTGCCGTAAGCAAAACAAAGCCATTATCCGATATTGAGGAGCTTATGACCTATGGTATGGAATGCTATGGAGAAAACAAGGTACAGGAGCTTGTAGACAAGTATGAAAATATTTCCAGACCGGTAAATTGGCATCTGATCGGACATCTTCAGACGAACAAGGTAAAATATATAGTTGACAAGGTATGTCTTATACATTCTGTTGATTCGGTTCACCTTGCGAAGGAGATTAATAAGGAAGCTGCCAAAAAGGGAGTTATATGTAATATTTTAATTCAGGTTAATGTGGCAAACGAAGAGACCAAATTCGGTTTGGATATATCTGAAATTGATGATTTTATTGAGCAAATTAAGGATTTTAAGAACATAAAGGTGGAAGGCTTGATGACAATAGCTCCTTTTGTGGAAAATCCCGAAGAAAACCGCGTTCATTTTAGAAAATTGTACCAATTATCACTTGACATAAAATCGAAAAGCATTGATAATATTGGTATGAATGTACTCTCAATGGGTATGACAAATGATTACATGGTTGCAATTGAAGAGGGGGCAACCATGGTTCGTGTTGGAACAGGTATTTTTGGAGAGCGAGATTATAATATACATTAATAAATAAGGAGATTGTTTATGGCTAAGGAAGCAGGTAAAAAAAGTTTTTTGGACTTTTTTAAAATGAAAGATTTAGACGACGATGAATTTGATGACGACTTATTTGATGATGATGACGATGACGATGATGATGATTATTATTCATCAAAATCTTCAAAAAAAGGTTCTGCATTTTCTGGCAAGACTTCATCCGCAGATAAGACATCTGCAAGCCAGCCAAAGCAGACAAGCTTTTCAGGTAGTCCGTCAACTACATCATACAAGGCTCAACAGTCAACGTCAGCCTACGCTGTCGCCCGACAGGCTCAGTCCAGCAGGCCGGCAAGTAGCAACAACAAATTAGTTGAATTCAACAGTAACAGTAGACAACGTTCAGAAAGTTATAGAGGTAGAAGCGAAGTGTATGTAATTAAACCTCAGGAGATCAATGAAGCACAGACTGTCACGGATTTTCTTAGAAACGGAAAAACAATTGTTATTAATATGGAAGGAGTAGAGCTTGCTCCGGCACAGCGTATTATCGATTTTATTGGTGGAGCATGCTATGCTTTGAACGGTACACTGCAGGCAATTTCGGCCAATATATTTATAGCAGCACCGGACAATATAGAGGTAACAGGTGATTTACGTGAGGAAATACTGAATGAATCAACAGTATCTCCGCAGTTAGGCAGATATTAGTGATATTATATACGAAGGGGGTTATGGGATGTTAACACCGGTAGATATTCAGCAGAAAAAGTTTCACATGGGAATTGGTTACGACAAGAAGGATGTAAACGAGTTTTTTAAGGAGGTTGCAGAAAGCTATGAGCAGCTTTACCGTTCGAATGCAGAGCTGAAGGAAAGCGTCAATACACTTACAGACGGACTTCAAAATTATAAGTCTAAGGAAGCTGAACTTGAAAAGTCCCTGATGCTTGCTGAGAAGGATTCTGAGGATACAAAGTCACGTGCAACGAAAGAAGCAAAAAATATAGAACTTGATGCAAAAAATAAAGCAAAAAATATTGTCAGTGATGCAGAAAAAAGACTTGCGCAAATTACAGAAGAAATTAAAGTCCTTGAAACACAGTATGCTGCGTATAAATCTAATTTATGCTCCCTTATGAAAATGCAGTTTGAGTTTCTACAGGAAAATGATTTTGATGTAGATGCTTACATAGATGAAAAGGCACTAAGTCTCCTGCCAGGTGGCGGCGGGGGAGCCTCATATTCCAAAAATGACGGCGGTTCATTTGGTTCATTTACAGGTGACCCTCAGATGAGAGATGAGTCAACTCTGGGTGGAGCTTCCAGTGGCGGTGGCGGCAGCTATGGCGATGGAGGCTATGGTGATGACAGTAGGACAAGTACAAGTGCTGTATACACCTCAGGACTTGGAGCTAATGAAAATTTTGTAGATCCGTTTAATCCTGACAAGGGTGCAAGTGAAGGACGATATAATCCTTATGACGGACGGACCGTTACTGAGAAAAACAAAAGCGATACGACATTTAAAGTTAATACAGGTAGATCATCGTCAAGAAGGACGACCTCTTCCCAGGCGGCAAACAAAACAACAACCGGAAGTTCATCTCAGACTGTTAAACAAGAACCGGAGCGTAAGCCTGAGACTGAAGCAAAGCGTCCAACTGAAAATGAAAGTGTAAAAGCTGCCCCTCAGGAGGAAACAAAGGTTGATGTTACTCCAAAGCAGGAGGAACCGGTAAAGGAAAGTGCTCCAAAGCAGCCGGAGCCGGAAATTCCAACTATTGATGAGACTATAATCGACGATGTTGAGGTTGACATCAATGAGACAGCATTGCTTGGTGATGGAACTGAGCCGAACGAAAATGAAGATGAGGACGGTTTTGAATTTGTATAAAAGAAGTTTATAGGAGCGTAATATACCATGCATGATTTGACAGTTCATAAAGATGGTAAGCCTATATACAACATTGTATACACTGATAGCTTTGATTTACTTCCGGACAAGCTTTTGGAGCTTGGATTATCGGGAAGAAAGATATGTGTAGTATCAGAAACGAATGTAGCATCCTTATATATGGATGCTATATTGGTTTCTATAGAAAAATGTTGTTCAAAGGCAATTCCATTTGTATTTCCGGAAGGAGAGCAAAGTAAAAATCTTGATGTAGTTCGTAATTTGTACGAAACACTTATTTTGGAACGGTTTGATAGAGGTGATATCCTCATTGCACTTGGTGGAGGCGTTGTAGGAGATTTAACAGGCTTTGCGGCAGCAACATATCTTCGCGGAATTGATTTTATTCAAATTCCCACAAGCCTTTTATCACAGGTAGATTCAAGTATTGGCGGAAAAACAGGTGTTGATTTTGACTCCTACAAAAACATGGTGGGAGCATTCCACATGCCAAGACTTGTATATATGAATTTATCCGTGCTTAATACCCTTAATGTGAGACAGTACAATGCAGGAATGGGTGAAATCGTAAAGCATGGACTTATTAAGGATGCCCAATATTTTGACTGGTTGAAGGAAAATTCAGAGCTTATTGAAAGCCACAATATGGATGTTATGGCAGAGATGATACGAAGAAGCAACATTGTGAAAAAGGATGTTGTTGAGAAGGATCCGACAGAAAAGGGAGACCGGGCATTGCTGAATCTGGGACATACACTTGGTCATGCGATTGAAAAATATATGGATTTTCAGTTTTTACATGGCGAATGTGTATTTATCGGAACTATCCTGGCATGCATCATATCATATAACAAAGGAAACATAACGAAAGATGCCTTAGATGAAATTACGAATGTCATATTAAAGTATAATATTCCCCAGCTTCCGGAAGATTTTGACATGGAACAGGTTATCCGATACACAAAAAATGATAAAAAGGCATCAGGAAGCAAGATTAAATTCATACTTATAAAGGAAATAGGCAATGCTTATATAGATATGAATGTTACAGAGGACGATATGAGAAATGCAATGACAGAGTATATTGCAAACATAAATGTAAGGTTATAGGATGTTGACTATATGAAAAACAAAGCGAGTATCAAAATATTTATAGTACCTATTATATTTATTGGTCTTTTTACTGCTTTTGACCAGCTTACAAAGTTTATGATTACAAGCAGCTTTGAGCTCTATGAATCAAAACCTGTTATCAAGGACATATTTTCCATAACCTATATAAGAAATGCAGGTGTTGCATGGGGAATGTTCCAAGGTGGGAGAGTATTGTTTATTGTACTTACAATTCTGGCCCTATTGTTTGCATTTAAGATATATCACAATGTTGCAAATGATAGAAAATATATACCTGTCCGGATCTGTCTTGTTCTGCTTATATCAGGTGCACTCGGTAATATGCTTGATCGGATACGGTTTGGTTATGTAGTTGATTTCTTTGATTTTGAGCTTATAAACTTTCCTGTATTTAATGTAGCCGACATGATGGTTGTTGTCGGAATGATTGTACTGTTTATTCTTATTCTATTCAGATACGGGGATGCAGAATTTAACGAGATATTAAGTATGGCGAAACATGCGGATGAAGCTGTTTACGCAGAAAATGATGAAGAAACGGACGAAAAGTTTGATAAAGAAGTAGGTTTATAATATGGAAGAATACTTCATTAAAATTGAAGAGGCAGACGAAAATATAGGCAACAGAATTGACCGGTATCTTTCTGTTGCCTTAAATTCGTGTTCCAGGTCATATATACAGAAGCTGCTTGATAATGAGCAGATAACCGTAAATGACAGTGCAATAAAGTCAAATTACAAGCTTCGTCCAGGTGACAGCATTTATATCGCTGTTCCTGACCCGGAGGTACTTGAGATAAAGGCACAGGATATTCCTTTGGACATCGTTTACGAAGATAATGATATTATTGTTGTAAATAAACCAAAGGGAATGGTGGTTCATCCGGCACCGGGACATTTTGAGGGCACACTTGTAAATGCACTGATGTACCATTGCAGAGAGTCACTTTCACAAATAAATGGAGTCATGCGGCCTGGTATTGTTCATAGGATAGATATGGACACAACAGGTCTTATTGTTGCATGTAAAAATGATACGGCCCATCGTGTTATGTCTGATAAATTTAAAGTACACGATATCACAAGAGTATATACAGCCATAGTATATAACCATTTCAATGAACAAAGCGGTACAATTGACAAGCCCATTGCACGCCACAAAACAGACAGAAAAAAAATGGCAATTGACAGCGTAAAGGGCAGGAGAGCAATCACACATTACAATGTGCTGGAACAGTTAAAAAATAATTTTTCTCTGATTGAATGCAGGCTTGAAACAGGAAGAACACATCAAATCAGAGTTCATATGGCAAGCATAAATCATCCCTTATTGGGCGATGACGTGTATGGTCCAAAGTCGAAACCATTCAAAACAGACGGTCAGGTGCTTCATGCAGGTGTTCTGGGCTTTCATCATCCTATCAGTGGAGCATACATGGAATTTAAATCTGAATTACCGGAGTATTTTCAAAAAATTCTTGATAAACTTTAATTGTAAATGATCATTGTGAGGATTATTATTTGCTCGTTATAATGATAAAAATTTATGTAGTATTGTAGGAATTTTCTGCTTTTTATATTCTCGAAAGTATGTTTTAGTATATTAAAATTATATTATTTTAATGGCATGACAAATGCGAATGAATTTCCAATCGTCTGCGGGGGCAGAATTTGGTGAGGAAAATTAAGAAACAGGGAGGATATAAAAGTGAGAAGAAAACTGAAAAAACTTGGTTGTGCAATACTGTGTACATGCCTGTTGATCATAAATACACCGGGCTCTATGTCTTATGCCGAAAACACGGAGCAATATGCGACAGATACGGATGCAATCTATGCGGATACTGTAGATACAGATGTGACAGAGAATGCCTATGCGGCAACAGGTACAGACGCACTTCCATCTGCTACGGCAGGAGATGCGGAGGACATTTATGCTTCATCTGTCACGGCAACAGATGTGTTGCTATATGCATCCGCCACGATAGGAGATGTGATGTTAAATGCAGCATCTCCAGATGTGCCAGAGGGAGGGTATAGCATTGAGATTAATTCCCAAGACGATTGGGACAACCTGTTTAACCATACGGAGGGTGATGGCAGTGGTTGGACCAATTCATCTGGGGCAGCTGTATACATCGAAGATAAAAATCCGGTAGTAATTATTTTAAATGCTGATATCACATTGTCTAAAGATACTGTTTTAATGATTCCTACGATAGAGTCGGTTAAAAAGGATTTCCTGCTTTACGGCAACGGACACAGCATAGATTTAGGCGGATATGCATTTATGTTTCAGGCAGCAACTACCGTAACAATAGAGAATACACACATCAAAAACGGAACGATACAGGTGCAGAATGCAACTACTGTAACAATAGAAAATACACATATCGAAAACGGAACTGTGCAGGTGTATGGTGCAACTACCGTAACAATAGAGCAGCAGACACACATCGAAAACGGAACGGTACAGGTGTATGGTCATATGAGTTTTAACTGTACAGACAGTCAGTTTTCTTCAGCATCAGTTGAATTGTATACAAGCGATGCAACAGGAAATGCGGATATCACCGGATGTGACTTTTCTGAATGTTCAGGGCCGTGCGTTTATTCAAAGGGTGCCCCATGCCCTGTCAACTTCTCTGATTGCATTATGGATAAGAGTGGACTCTTATTTAAATCTATGTCTACATGCTCTGTAAGCTTTTCCGGCATTAAGGCAACAAATTGTACGGGGACCGTCTTTGGACAGGGGCCGTCAGAATCTGAAGGTTCCCCTTACATTATCAAATCAATATCCGGATGTGAGCTTAGCACCTCAGAGACAGGAATAACAGCGATTGATCAGTATGCTACTGGAATAGGAGAAATTACAGGATGTAAAATTATAGGCTTTGATACGGGAATTAATCTGTCACATATCAACAACATACCTGCTCTTTCTGGTACTGATACACTCAAAATCGATGATATTAAAATTTCGGATTGTATTACCGGAGTTGACATCCAGTATTTGTCAGGATATAACAAAGCAATGATTTCAAAGCTTACTATGGAGGCACGGGATGACTCTAACACGGTCGGATTTAAGTGTTGGGATCGTTTGCAGAACGCTTCTGTAGCTGATTATTATGACCTTAAATCGATGCCTTATATAAAGGGCTGTACGATTAATAACTTTGATACAGGTATTGACTTAACTCAATGCCAAGCTTATATATCGGACTGTGTGATATCAGATTGCAAGGAAGGAATTAATACAATAGCAAGTAATCCGGTTGCCATAGTAGACACAACCTTAACGGCAAGGGCTTCGGTGGCAGATTCTATCGGCGTTACTGCAGAGCGTAGTACATGTTTTCTAATAGATTGTGAGATTAATGATTTTGACATTGGAAGTAATATGGACGGTTCACAAAATAATGCGACGATTATCAACTGCAGCTACCAAAGTAAGGACACAAATCTCATATGTGCTGGTTATACATCCGTCTATGATACAAGCTTTATTGGCGGAAAAACATCTGTAAGTATGGATTACAGCTATTCATATTTCTATGATTGTGTTGTAAAGGGTGAGCCTGGTGTAACAACGTCGGGATTTTCTGCGAGAAATAACTCAAAATTATACATATACAGTTTGGCTCGTCCTTATCATTCCCGATCCGACGGATATGATAAACTGAAGGAATATTCCAAAAAAACAAAGAATGAGGATGATGAAAGGAAATCTGAGATTTTCTACTGTGAGATAGGAGTTGTCTGCCCAAACCAAATGTATATTGCGGATACGTATATACATGATTGCGGAACCGGTATCAAATCAACAAACTATACTTATTCCTACGGCAATAATCTGATAGAAAAATGCCAGTACGGAATGGAAGTGAGCCAGTTTTACAAAGAGACAGATAATCAATCCCCGACTACTACATTGGATACTATCCGCAATTGTTCAGAAGATGGTTTTCTTTCCACCTATGCGATTTATTCACATCCGCAAGGATGGGAAAATCGGTTGGAAATATATGAATGTGGTAATTACGGTATTAAAACCAGCGGAAGCATAACGAGCGTAACAGTTGATGTACATGACTGTAAAACGGGTATTTATACAACAGAGACCGCAAGCCTGGCAATTCTTGACTCTGGGTCTAAGATTTATGATAACGAGGAATGGAATGTATATAATGATTCATCACAATTAATTTTTCAAGGCTCGGAGACAACGCTTACTGGTGGTGGAGAAGGTAATATATATTTTGGTTCCTCTCCCTCTGAAAATAAATCAGTTCGCATTAATACCCAAACATTATATAGTGATGACAGTGTGTATTTTTTAGGGTCAGACACTGGATTCTATATATTTGGCGACACCTTCAAAAATTTGGACGGCACAGTAGTTTTTGACACAGTTCCGGATGGATATACAATCGGCAGAAAGGTTGCCGAACTGAAGACCGATGTTACCTCGCAGATGTTTGCAAAAAAAGAAGGCTTTGTCATATTAGCTGAGCCAGGTGAATACGATTCCATATATGCTGTTTTTGCAGCAGGTTGTGATGTAACCTACGATGTCACGACAAACGGCGGCGATACCTTTGATGGTGAAAAACTCAGCAATGAAGAAATTAAGGATGGAAAACGGAAGCGAATCAGCTACCTTAAGGGAGATCCTGTTGATTTAACCTATACCGCTTCCAAGACGGACTATGAGTTTGTTGGTTGGAATACGGACAAAGACGCAAAAGTAGGACTTGATACGCTTACGGCAGAGACAGAGGATATTACTTTATATGCCATATATAAAAAGACGGTTGATATCAACTATCATACATATGATGCTGCCTCGGATTACAAAACCGCCGTTACCTTTTACAACAATGAGGATGAGGAGATAGAGCATAGACTGGCTACATATAATGCCGGTGGAGATAATACCTTTGCCGGATATGTCCTCAATGAGAATGCTGATGTTTCTTCTGCTGACGATTTACTGAAGGCAGGAGATAATGTAACAGTTTCTCTTGATGGCTTAGATGTTTACTGTGTATATTCAAAACAAGGACAGTTGAAGTATCTGAAAAAGGATGGTACAACTCTGAGTACAGAAAGTAAAACCGTTTATCAGATATGTGCAGATAATAAGGAATTTGAGTATACAGTAAGAGCAGGGGAGCCGGTTACGGGCTTTACCTTTATAGAATGGAAGGATGAAGACGATAACCGCTATGCCGCAGGTGCTACAATCAGTACGATGGAAAGTTCTATTGTTCTGACACCTGTATATGAGGAGAACGAGGAGCCAACCACAGAAGATTCAACTACAGAGGAGCCGACCACGGAAGAGCCGACTACAGAACCGCCGACCACGGAAGATTCGACTACAGAGGAGCCGACTACAGAAACACCGACTACAGAAGATTCAACTACAGAGACACCGACCACGGAGGAGCCAACAACGGAAGAGCCGACTACAGAGGCATCGACCGCAGAAGATCCAATCATACAGCCACCGACTACGGAAGCTTCGACTACAGAGACACCATCAGCCGGTCCTGTAACAGGAGATAGCACAAATCCAATCGGTGTTATCGGATTTGGAATGTTGTCTCTCTTAGGTATATTGGGATTGACCATGAAAAACAAGAAAAAAAATTAAATACGTTTTTATTATTTAAATTATTCGGGCGAGCACATGGATGAAATTAATTGGATTTTCAAGCATGTACTTGCCCGTAATTTTTGTTTTACATTGGCAGAAAATATGTTATAATGTTTCTAATTATATTATTTTGCGATATAACAAATGTGAATGAAACTCTAATCGTCTGTGGGGGAGGAATTGGCGAGGGAACGAAAGAAAAAAGGAGGATATAAAAGTGAGAAGAAAACTGAAAAAGCTTTGTTGTTCCATACTGTGTACATGCCTGTTGATTATAAATACACCAGGCTCTATGTCTTATGCCGAAAATGCGGAGCAATGTGCGACAGATACGGATGCTACATATACTACATATGTGGAAGGAACCATTCAGGCGGCAACAGGTACAGACGCACTTCCATCTGCCACGGTAGGAGATGCGGAGAATATTTATGCCTCATCTGTCACGGCAGAAGATGTGTTGTTATATGCCGCTGCCACGGTAGGAGATGCATTGTTATATGCAGCGTCTCCGGACGTGCCGGAGGATGGATATAAAATTGAGATTAATTCCCAAGACGAGTGGAACAGCCTGTTTAAGCATACACCGAGTGATGGCAGTGGGTGGGCGCAAGCTTCTGAATGGGGAGCAACATACATTGGAGATGAAAATTCGGTAGTAATTATTTTAAATACTGATATCACATTGCCTAGTGCTACTTATTTAACTATTCCGAAAGAGAAATTCCTGCTTTTAGGTAACGGACACAGTATAGATATAGGGGGCGGTGCTTATCCTTTATTTATGGTTCAGGCAGCAACTACCATAGCAATAGATAATGTAGACTTCAAAAATGGAAAGGTTCAGGTGGAGGCATCCAGTTCAGCAAATGGAATTTCTATCTCCAACTGTAAGTTTTCTAGTTGTTCGGATCCGTGCGTTTATTCAACGGGTGGGGTATGCCCTGTCAGCTTCTCTGATTGCATTATGGATAACTGCGGGCTCTTATTTAAAACTAAATCTACATGCCCTGTAAGCTTTTCTGGCATTACGGCAACAAACTGTACGGGAACCGTCTTTGGAGAGGGGATGCCAGATTACGACGGTGCCCCTTACATTATCAAATCAATATCCGGATGTGAGCTTAGCACCTCAGAGACAGGAATAACTGCGATTGATCAATATGGTGTTGGGATAGAAGAAATTACAGGATGTACGATTACAGGGTTTGATACGGGAATCAAGATGGAAAGAATCAACGTCATGAGTTTTGGTATTGATACACTCACAATCGATGATATTGCAATTACGGATTGTATTACCGGAGTTGACATCCAGAATTTGATGGGATATAACAAGGCAACAATTTCAAATCTTACTATGGAGGCACGGGAGGGTGCTTCCAACACGGTCGGATTTAATGGTATTAGTCGTTTGCAAAGCACTTATATATCTGACGACTATGACCTTAAATCGAGACCTCAGATTAAAGGCTGTATAATTAAAGGCTTTGATACAAGTATTAAATTAGATGGATGCCAGGTCGTAGTATCGGACTGTACGATATCAGATTGCAAGGAAGGAATTAATATGGCAGGGGATTTGGTTGCCATAGTAAATACAACATTAACGGCAAGAGCCTCAGCGGTAGATTCTGCCGGTGTTACTGCAGCTCGTAGTACATGTTTTCTGATAGATTGTGATATCAATGATTTTGACATCGGAAGTGATATGTCTGCCACAAGTAATAATGCGACAATTATTAGCTGTAAGTACCAAAGCAAGGACACAAATCTAATATGTGCTGGTAGTACATCTGTCTATGATACAAGCTTTACCGGTGGAAAAACATCTGTAAGTATGCGTTTCGATAACAACAGTACATCATATTTCTATAATTGTGTTGTAAAGGGTGAACCTTCTATAACAACGGGTTTTTCCAATACATCTATCTCGCCATTATATATATACAGTCTGGATCATCCTTATCATTTACGATCTGACGGATATGAGAAGTTGGAGAAATATTCCGACAGGACTGTGAATGCTAAAGGAAAATCCGAGATTTATGATTGTGAAATAGGAGTTGACACTCAAAACCGACTGAATATTGCGGATACGGATATATATAATTGTGGAACCGGTATCAAATCAACGAGCGATACTTATTCCTATGGCAATAATCTGATAGAAGATTGCAAGTACGGAATGGAAGTGAAAAATTTATATAAAAATACAGATAATCAATCCCCGACTACTACATTGGATACTATCCGCCGATGTTCAGAAGACGGTCTTCTTTCCAACTATGGGATTTATTCATATCCGCAAGGCTGGGAAAATCGGTTGGAAATATATGAATGTGGCAATGGTATTAAAACCAGTGGAAGCATAACGAGCATAACAGTTGATGTACATAACTGTAAAACAGGTATTTATATAGCAGAGACCGCAAGCACGACAATTCTTGACTCTGACTCTGAGATTTATAATAACGAGGATTGGAATGTATATGATGGTTCCGAAAAGAATTGGTCACAATTAATTTTTCAAGGCTCGAAGGCAACGCTTACCGATGGTGGAGAAGGTAATATATATTTTGATCCTTCTCTCGCTGAAAATAAATCAGTTCGTATTACTACTCAAACATTACATAGTGATGACAGTGTGTATTATTTAGGGTCAGACACCGGGTTCTATACATTTACGGACACCTTCAAAAATTTGGACGGCACGATAGTCTTTGATACAATCGAAGCGGGATATTACGATGGCAGAAAGGTTGCGGAACTGAAGACCGATATTACCTCACAGATGTTTGCAAAAAAAGACGGTTACGTCATAAAGTATGAAGAGGACGACGACAAATCATATGCTGTTTTAAGAGAAGGCTATGATGTGACCTATGATGTCACGACAAACGGAGGCGATACCTTTGACGGTGAAAAACTTAGCGATGACGAAATTAAGGATGGAAAACGGAAGCGAATCAGCTACCTTAACGGAGATCCTGTTGATTTAACCTATACCGCTTCCAAGACGGACTATGAGTTTGTTGGTTGGAATACGGACAAAGACGCAAAAGTAGGACTTGATACGCTTACGGTAGAGACAGAGGATATTACCTTATATGCCATATATAAAAAGACGGTTGATATCAACTATCATACATATGATGTCGCCTCGGATTACAAAACCACCGTTACCTTTTACAACAATGAGGATGAGATAGAGCATGGGCTGGCTACATATAATGCTGGTGGAGATAATACCTTTGCAGGATATGTCCTCAATGAGAATGCTGATGTTTCTTCTGCTGACGATTTGATGAATGCAGGAGATAATGTAACAGTTTCTCTTGAAGGCTTAGATGTTTACTGTGTATATTCAAAGCAAGGACAGCTGAATTATCTGAAAAAGGACGGTACAACGCTGAGTACGGAAAGTAAAACCGTTTATCAGATAAGCACGCATACTAAGAAATTTGTATATACTGTAAGAGCAGGGCAGTCGGTTACGGGCTTTACCTTTAAAGGATGGAAGGATGCAGCCGGCACCAGCTATGCTGCAGGCGCTACAATCAGTACGATGGAAAGTTCTATTGTTCTGACACCTGTATATGAGGAGTCAACCACGGAAGACTGCAATGTGACTTACAATGTCACGGCAAACGGAGGTGGTTCCTTTAGCGGTGGAAGCCTGACACAAATCAGCTATCCTAACGGAGATCCTGTTGATTTAACCTATACCGCTTCCAAGACGGGATATGAGTTTGTCGGCTGGAATACGAACCAAAATGCAAAAGTAGGACTTGCTACGCTTACGGCAGGGACGGAAGATATTACCTTATATGCCATATATAAAAAGACGGCTTATATCAGCTATCATACATATAATGCTGCCTCGGATTACAGAACCGCCGTTACTTTTTACAACAATGAGGATGAGATAGAGCGTGGACTGGCTACATATAATGCCGGTGAAAAGAATACCTTTGTGGGGTATGTCCTCAACGAGAATGCTACTGTTTCTTCTGCTGATACTTTGAAGAAGGCAGGAGATAATGTAACAGTTTCTCCTAGTGGCTTAAATGTTTACTGTGTGTATGAAAAACAAGGACAGCTGAAGTATCTGAAAAAGGACGGTACAACGCTGAGTACGGAAAGTAAAACCGTTTATCAGATAAGCACGCATACTAAGAAATTTGTATATACTGTAAGAGCAGGGCAGTCGGTTACGGGCTTTACCTTTAAAGGATGGAAGGATGCAGCCGGCACCAGCTATGCTGCAGGTGCTACAATCAGTACGACAAATGGCTCTATTGTTTTGACACCTGTATATGTGGCGAAGGAGAAGCCGACTACAGAAGAACCAACTACGGAAGAACCGACTACAGAGACACCGACCACGGAGGAGCCAACAACGGAAGAGCCGACTACAGAGGCATCGACCGCAGAAGATCCAATCATACAGCCACCGACTACGGAAGCTCCGACTACAGAGACACCAGCAGCTGGTCCTGTAACAGGAGATAGCACAAATTCAATCGGTGTTATTGGACTTGGAATGTTGTCTCTCTTAGGTATATTGGTATTGACCATGAAAAACAAGAGGAAAAATTAATATGCCGATGCATTAACTTATGTGCAGACGGCAGACAAAATTTATGATTTAAATATGGGCAATCACATGCATGAAATTGGTATTCTAATGCATGTGATTGCCCGTAAATTTTTTTCATGTTATAATAATTACAAAGAAAACTTGAGATAAAAAAATAAAGGATGATGAAGTGTTCAAAAATAGCTAAGTGATAAGCTACAGTATCTAGGAACAAAAATACGGACAGCAATTGAGGAAGGGGAGATTTTATATACTATGGAAATATTATTTGAAATCATAAAAATTATATTGTCGACATTTATGGCAGGCTTAATTACATTTCTTATAACAATATATAATTACAATAAAAGCAGACCTTTAGATAAACTGGAAATAGCTTACAATAGAGTTTATTATCCTTTATACAGACTGATTAAAGAAAATAATGATATGGATTCCGTTATAAATGAAAGCAGACCGTACCTTGATAAATATAATAAATATGTTGACAGAACAACAATTAGGGCATTTAAGACTTTGGTGGATAGTAATACATACGCAAAGAAAAGAACAGCATATGAAAAATTTGAAGATAATATATATGAAAGAAATTCATATCTTCGCCAGAGATTAGGCTATTTAGAGCCAAATTTTTTTCAAATGTATAAGTATTTGCCAGCTTCACAACAATTATTATTTAGATTTTCATTAGAAGTTTTGGTTATGGCTGCTTTTTTAATCTTAGGTATTTCAGGAATTAAAATTTTATATGATATTTCTGTAATAGTTATTTCTATTATTCTTGTCATTTTTGTTATTGAACTTGTATGTTGTTTAGGATGTGCTATATGGAATTGGTTAAGATCTGTGTATTATAAAATAAGAAAAAAATAAATGGGGTAGAGAATAATGCGTAAGTGCTAATATGATATTATTGACTTTGAACTATTCGCAAAACTCAGGTTTTACGAAAATAGCTATTGCTAAAATATGGGTAAACGTGCTATAATTAACATATGGTTTACGCACAACTATATTCACAGGAGGTTTTATTTATGGCTGATTATACTTATCACGAACAAAATGAAATGCAAAACTTAGATTACATTCGTGCAATATGCGAGGAACTTCCTCCATATGTAAAACGATTTGTCCGAGGTATCCAGCAATCCAAAGCTTCACGTACACAGCTTGGTTATATACGTGACATAAAAACCTTTTTTGAATACATATATATGTCTTATGACAAACAATCTTTTGACAGCTTAAAGGACATTTCTCTTGATGTCTTAAATGACATAGATTCCATGTTTATTGAGGATTACCTTGACTATTTGCAAAAATACACGAAAAACGGCAAAATATACACGAATGGCAAGGCCGCTATAAAGCGCAAATTAACGAGTTTAAGAATTTTCTACGCATATTTGTATAAGAATGACCTTTTAAGCCAAAATCCGCTTGTTAAGGTTGATATGCCCAAAATACACGAAAAACAGATTGTACGTATGGAGGCTAACGAGGTGGCTGAATTCCTTGATACAGTTGAATATGGCAACCATTTGACCAATAAACAATTACAGTATCATTCTAAGACAAAAAATCGTGATTTAGCCCTTTTAACGCTTATGTTAAGCACCGGAATCCGTATATCTGAATGTGTCGGTTTAGACCTTAAGGACGTTGATTTTGATAAAATGTGCATTAAAATTGTCCGCAAAGGCGGCAAGGAAGCCATCGTATATTTCAGCGATGAGGCTTCTGAGCCCTTAGCTACATACATGGAGGAACGAAAGAAAATGAATCCCCAGAAGGGTCACGAAAATGCTCTGTTCCTCTCCTCACAAAACAAACGAATAGGCGTTCGAACAGTTGAGAACATGGTTAAAAAATATTCTTCCTGTTCTGTGCCTTTAAAGCATATTACGCCGCATAAACTCCGTAGTACCTACGGTACGTCACTTTATCAGGAAACCGGTGATATTTACCTTGTTGCTGATGTTTTGGGACATACCGATGTTAATACTACCAGACGCCATTATGCTGATATTGACGAAAACAGGCGCCGTACAGCCCGGAATAAGGTTACCCTGAGGGAAAAACAATAAATCAGGCAGCTATATCCTTTTTTGTATATTTCACATAAGCAGTTATCACGCCCAGCATTGAAAATAAAACCCCTAGCATGATCAGGTTCATTTCAAGCTTTGCTGTTGGAATAACCTTACTTGCATCGGCGTATGCATAAGGCGTGATATACTTCAAAAAGTCCGCTTTCTCACTTATGTTGCATACAATGTTCATAAAATAGAAAGCAAGCGCAAGCCCTAAGCCTATCCCAATGCTGCCTCGTCTTATAAATGCAGAAATTCCAAAGCATATACAGGAAATTTCAAGCTGTAATATTAAGTAAGCCATGTGTAAAAGCATGAATTCCCTCATCTGAAACTCCTCACCAATGATTTTTGAGGAAATCAGACTTATGATTATAACTAAGCCGTTCATAATGAGTAACTGCGTAATAACCGATAAAAGCTTTTGTGAAACAATAGAAGCTCTGCTTACCGGATGCGTCAGAAGAAATTCAGCGGTACGCTCTCTCTCCTCTTTTGCTAATGCAGACACTCCGAGAAGTGCTGCAAAAAAGCCGCCGCCGATTCCGAGTATATTTCCACTTTCTATTCCATAAAAGCCCATCAGTTCTCCAAAATTAAGTTTATCCATTCCAAATGCGGCCGTAAATCCACCCATATTTGAAAACAGATTGCTCATGCTGTCCATTTCGTTTTTCATTTCCGGAAATATAAGGATACATATTAATATCATAATGCCAATGGAACATGTCCAGATCAATAACGATTTAATGGATTGTCTGAGCTCTTTTATATAAATTGTCATTCGTTTTTACCGTCCTTTTCATAATAATACATAAAAATTTCATCTAAATCAGGCTCAACAATTGTTATATCCGTAATAGGCATATTGGCTGCTGTAGTTAAAAGCCGTTTTATTTCGTCACAATAAAGAAATGTGATATAGTCCTCTCCCACTTCAACCGATTGTACGACAAGGGTTTCAGGAATAGACGTTACGCCATGAAGTGTTATACGTTTTGCACCTGTTTTGGAAAGATTTTCGACTTTGTCAAGGGCAACAACTGTTCCATTTTTAATAATTGCTGCACGTACACAATTTTTTTGTATTTCAGATAGGACATGTGACGAAAGAAAAATGGTTGCGCCATCACTATGCCGTTCCTTTAAAATTTCAAAAAACTCCTTTTGCATTAATGGATCCAGACCGCTTGTTGGTTCATCCAGAATATAAAGGCTTGGTTTATGCTGCATGGCACACACAATTGCTAC
>CAMWGV010000011.1 GCA_947173945.1 uncultured Lachnospiraceae bacterium | reverse complement strand
TGATAACCCCAAACATAAAATCATCCTTAATCTCCAGTTCTGCAAAGCTTTTAATGTCTGATTGTTGGTTCCTTTTCTCATTCTTTTTGTTCATCCATTTTCCTCCTTGTGATTACAGGCAGAGAAGGAGAAATGGACAAAAAATACGTAATATATTACTCACATATTCTCATGTTCCAAACAGCAACCTCGCTGCCTATTTTTTTGTGAAATAAAGCATCGAAGTTTTATTTGATTACAGAGTAGTCAAGAATGGCTAAGCCAAAGTAAAAATAGAATACAATGCTTTGTAGCAATAATACTACATGCGTATCATAAATTCAAGAGATTTTTAAAACAAATATGCTCTCATTGTATGTCACGAAGGTAACAATGGTTTAGATTGCACCAAAACATCTGCAACGGCACAAGGAATTTTACTATCATGCACTGCCACTAAAGAACTTCTCCCATCTGATATTTTTTTGTAAACGTGAATGGACTCGCCTTCAAAACATTGATCTAAAAAATGAAGTTCAAACTCCTCAATCTGAAACTCTTCAAAAAATTTGCTGTCAAAGGCATTCAAAAACAAATCCACATATTTCAAATTTGTCATATGGCCTGTCTTATCCAAATCCGTATATCTGACCTGATGGGTATATACATATTCCATCTCCTCTAAATCCACTGGCAATTTTTGAAATCCCTGTATTCCGTATTCTATATTTTCTGCTAAATCCGTTGGGAAATCAATTTCTTTAAGCCGAACCAGTTTTTCTTTAGAAATATGATAAAGGCAGCTTTCAACACACCCTCGTGCACATTCTTCTCCACCTCTGGAAATGAGCAGGTTCTGATGAATTACTGCCGGTGATTTTTCCTCCGGAATCCATGTTTTCATATTCAATTCTTTCGTAAAATCAACTTTATGGCTTATATGCATTTTATACTTTGTATACATCCAGACAATTCCGTATTCTTCCGGAAGCGTATCGTTCCCCTTTTGAATATTATGCATATAATGAGTTGCCATGTCCTGAAAATAGTTCATATATCCCCGCAACCCCACATAACCATCTGCATCAGCATCCCTAAACTGTGGGAGATAATTCTTTTCAAAAATCATACCGCATCTCCTTTTTCAATTTACCTTTATCAACTGCTATCTCATGTGCTGATTATAACATTACACATATTTTCTGCCAAGCCGCGTTTACGGGTTTTTTATTCCTTTAAAAAAAGAGCGCATAGGCTGTGCCTATACGCTCTTATGCTGTTTAATTCAACCCTTAATGATGGCCTTCTCCATGACCAGACTGATGATGCCCGCCGCTGTTTTCTCCATGACTGTGCTCTCCAGTCTGTGTGCAGCCTGATACACCGCAGGAGTTATGCGTATGGCTCGCCATCTCTGTACAGCCCGATACGCCACAAGAATTGTGCGTGTGGTTCTCCACCTGTGTACAGCCCGATACTCCGCAATTATGGTATGCATGCCCATCATCTGTACTGTGAGGGTAACAGTATTCTCCGTTGTGCATATGCACTTCTGTTTCCGTACACCCTGCTACATCGCATCTGTCGTGGCTGTGCTCCCCAATCTGCGTGCAACCATCAATTCCACAAGCTCCATGTGTATGGGTAGTTTCCACTGTACAGCCTGACACCCCACAGGAAAACATCACTTTATCTGCCTGTGTTGTCCTCTCATCCTCTGTTTGGACCATACCTACAGTTTCCACCTGTGCTGCGCCCTTGACATCCACTGATTTTTTATTCATCTCATACATTGAAACGATACCGCCTGATACCATCGCAATCGCCACAAACGCAATGGCCGATATTATTTTTTTCTTTTTCATCTGCATCTTCCTCCCTTCCGAACAATTTACTATAATAAAATTACTATAGCATAGGTGTTTGCTCAATTCAATATCGTTACAAATGCAATTTTATTTTTAACCATAACAAAAGGACACTCCCAAATTTTCACTTGGAAAGTGTCCACATTGCTGTTCTATGCAATTACAGGAAAATATACTTCAAAATGAACAGTACAGCAAGAATGTACATAATCGGATGTATATCTTTCCACTTCTTGCAGGCTAGGTTAATGAGCACATAAGAAATAATGCCGATTGAGATACCTTCCGAGATACTGTAGAAAAGAGGCATCGCAATAATGCAAAGGTACGCAGGAATCGCTTTTGTGTAGTTCTCACTGTCAAACTTAATCTCAGTGACAGAGCTGAACATTAAAAAGCCAACCATGATGAGTGCCGGAGCAGTAGCAAAAGACGGAATCGCAGTAAAAATAGGTGCAAAGAACATAGAAATCAGGAAAAGCACTGCGGTAACAAGAGCAGTAAGTCCTGTTCTTCCACCCACCATGACACCTGCGGAGGATTCAACGAAGGTAGTGGTGGTAGAAGTACCCAACACAGCACCCGCTGAAGTAGCGATGGAATCCGCCAAAAGTGCAGGCTTAATCTTTGGAAGCTTTCCGTTTTCATCCAGCATGCCCGCCTTTGTGCTGACACCAATAAGAGTTCCCAGCGTATCAAACAAATCTACAAACAGGAAGGAAAATATAATTACAATAAAATCGAGGATTTTAACGTTGCTTAAGTCAGCATTGAAACACTGACCGAAGGTTTCCCCCAGCTTTGAAAAATCTGTCATCTGGAAAGTTGGAATTATCGAATAGAATCCTGCATCCGCATTTGGAACATAAAGTCCCGTAAGCTCACAAATGATACCCAAAACCCAAGTAACAAGGATACCAATAAGAATGGATCCTTTTACATTTTTTACATAAAGAACAGCGGTTATGAAAAGACCAACAATTGCAAGGAGTGCACAAATCCCCGCCGCATTAAAATCATCACCGAAACTGATAAGCGATACTAGCGTGGATGGGTTCCCTACCACCAAACCGGCATTTTGCAGACCAATAAATGCGATAAAGAGACCAATACCTACCGATACTGCCCGTTTCAACGACAGCGGAATCGAATCGAAAATGGCTTCACGCACCTTGGTAAGTGAAAGAATGATAAAAATGATACCTTCAACGAACACTGCCAGCAGAGCAACCTGCCAGGAAGCCTTACCGCTGAGAACTACAGTGTAGGCAAGATATGCATTCAGACCCATCCCTGCCGAAAGAGCGAAAGGAAGGTTTGCCATAAATGCCATACAGGCGGTACCAATAAAAGATGCAATACAGGTGGCGAGAAGCACTGCAGTGCTGTCCATACCTGCATCGGAAAGAATACTAGGATTTACCGCAAGTATATATGCCATAGTCATAAAAGTGGTAATACCTGCCATGACCTCGGTTTTCACCGTGGTATTGTTTTCCTTCAACTTAAACAATTTTTGAAACATTTGTTTTTCTCCCTCAAAAAATTATTCCGCAGATTCCGCTATATACGGCAGATTGCGGTAGTATTCGTCATAATCGAGCCCATATCCGATGATGAAGAATTTAGGATAACTATACCATTTTTTCGACATTCGTCAATAATTTTTTCGCAATTTACATAGTAAAACATACCGTAAGGTATACTGCAAGAACAATGTGTCTTCGATGTTACAGTCCACATCTTAGCAAGTTGCGTAAGGAACATGCCGATAGGATTATTTTGGATTTCTTTATAACCGTTCACATTATCCCATAAATTTCGGTATAATCATCATTCCTAATAATGCGGCTCCTGCAACGGCATAAAGACTGTTTACAATCAAACAGAATTTCATAATATTGTTTTGAACCTTTGCCTTAACATACGAAATAATAGTGAACACTCCGCTGAAAATCATAAACGTAGCATAGCAGGAAATCATAATTTCAGCGACAGGCGATTCTAATGCCCAATCAAACGTTCTAAGAGGAAGGATCGTCCATGGAACAAAAAGCATGATGGTGCTGACAGCGGTTAAAATTTTGTTTTTCATAATAATTATCTCCTTTCAGCCTGCCCGAAACGAAGGCAGGAAATGCCTAAAGCTATGATTGTAATAACAATGGCAACAGGTATCCACGGTATTAATTCAACCTGTGCTGTATCAAGATTTGTTGCAAGTTTTCCATATTCCGATGTGATGACGAAAAACGGATATGACATTGGATAGGCAAACCACACCTTTGTGTTGATTATCAATACTGATGGTACAATCGAAGCCAGACCAATACCGATAGAAAAAATCGGTGTCTGAATGCAAACCGATAACATCCAAAAAAAAGCAATCATTGGTATTGCAGACAGAAATATTAAGCCAATCTCTTTTAGCACAAATAATGTTGGCAAGATAAAGCTATAATCCTGCGTCCTCGAACTGATGGCGGCACTGATGTAGTACATGCCTGTCATCATTAAAATTTGTATTGCCGCCAGCGTAAGCAATACAACAAACTTTGCCATACAAAGTTTCGCTGTGCTGATCGGCAAGGCAAGCATTTTCAAAATTCCCTTATTCGCCTTTTCGGTTTGGCTTAAAAGAACTGTTCCGACCACCATACTTGCAGGAAACATAAACCACGCCATTCCCAAAAACCCTTGAATAAAGAAATTGTTTTCCGGCGAAATTCCTACCGCCTGCATACCGAAATTCATTTTTGCGTTTAAGATAGAAGGTACCCAAAGAATAACGGCAGCTACTGCCAAAATCAAAAGGATTTTAGAACGGCGGATTTTTTTAAACTCTATTCCAATAAGTGTTAAAAAGTTCATTCAAATGCCCTCCTTATCTTTACAAACGATAACTGTGCTAAACAGAGAACCACAAGCTCAGCGATTATGGCATAGATATAGTGCATTGCCTGTGTTACATCAGGCCCCGCAAACACCTGAAAAGGCATTGCAAAGGGAAAGAGTGAAAGAACAAAATCATTTGTCGGCAGCATAGTTGCAGTAAACACGCATACTACACCAATGCCAAGTGATATCCACATATTCTTACACGCCTCTGAAATAAGAAGTGACAAAATAATGCAGGGTAACATCAACAAAAATGAATACCCAAAGTATTTGCACAGTTCACCCAAAAAACCATTTCCGATTTCAAACCAATGATAAGAGCAAAATGCGACTGCTCCCGCTTCTATTACAAGCACGAAAAGGCTCATAAAAATTGTTAAAACCGTTTTCCCCAAGAAAATAGAGCTTTCCCGAATGGGTAAAGCTTTCATTTTCTGCATAGCATTGTCTGCATATTCGGTATGATATAAAAGGCAGGTTCCGGCTACAACAAGCAGCACATTCAGCATTGCCATTATCTGCCAATTTGCACCAAACAGAATTTGTATTGGAGTATCCGGCAGATTAAGATACTGTTCCGAACGGACAACCATATTGACAACAGGAAAAGCCGCCGCCAAAATACCGCCACCTAAAAATGCCGATAAAAACCCAGTCCGTTTTACCTTCTTACATTCCAAAGAAACGCTCATAACACTGCACCTCCTTGTCTGTTGTCAGCGTCAATCAAGGCAAGAAATGTATCTTCCAGATTATCCGTAGGATAGCCCTGTGAAATTGCACTAGCTTTAAGCTGGTCAAGTGTTCCCTCAAACAACAAATGACCGTGATTCAGGATACCGATGGTATCGGCCATTAGCTCTATTTCGGACAGCAAATGCGACGATACCAAAACAGTACAGTTAAACTTCTCCGGTAAAGAACGGATCAGTGTTCTGATTTCGTGGATACCGACAGGATCAAGTCCATTTGTCGGCTCGTCTAAAATCAAGATTGGCGGCTTTCCAATTAAAGCACTTGCAAGACCTAACCTTTGCTTCATTCCAAGAGAATATTTCTTGGCAAGCCGTTTCTTAAACTGCGTCAGCCCCACGATTTCAAGAGCTTCCGCTACGGAGGATTTAGGAAGTCCCAATATTTTACGTATAATTTCGAGATTTTCTTCTCCGCTCAAATTCCCATAAAAAGCGGGTGCTTCAATAAACGAGCCAATTTCTTTTAATATTTGCACTCTGTTTTCGGGGTACATCTTCCCATCAATCGTAAATGAGCCGGCAGTGGGCTTAGTAAGCCCCAAAAACATTTTCATTGTAGTGGATTTCCCAGCGCCATTCGGACCGAGAAAGCCATAAACAGTTCCTTTCGGGATATGCAGATTGATATCCGAAACCGCTGTAAAATCAGCATATGATTTTGTTAAATTTTTTGTTTCAATGATATTCATTGTATTTTACCCTCTTTCTTATCATCGTAAGTATATTGTAGCTTATCAACCTTGTGCTAACCTTCTCTCATCCTTACATTTACCTTACATTTCATTGCACAACAGAAAATGACACATCTCTATGCTATAATAGGATATATGAAGGAGGTAACTATATGAGCCTTGATTATTTAAAACAAAAACGTATTTTGCTTGTGGATGATGCCCAGGAAATTTTAGATATGGTCGTCTCTATCTTGAATGAGGATGGATTTCAAAATATAAGGACGGCAAAAACGGTGAATGAAGCAATTACTGTTTCTGAAGCCTATCAACCTGAATTTGCAATTCTTGATGTAATGCTTCCTGATGGGAATGGGTTTGATTTGATGGAACAGATAAAAAAAGCAGCTGACTATCCTGTTCTGTTTTTAACTGCCCGTGGCGAGGACGATGATAAGTTCCGTGGCTTTAATCTTGGTGCGGATGATTACATGGTAAAGCCATTTTTGCCGAAGGAGCTTTTATTCCGTGTAAATGCCATTCTTCGAAGAAGCTATAAAACCGAAAATCCTCTCGTAAAACTACATGACAGCGAAATTGATTTTGCCCGCGCAGAGGTCATAAAAAACGGAGAGCATATTTCACTTACAGCAAAGGAACACGATATTTTGACAGTCTTATATCGGAACGCAGGACGAATCGTTACAATTGACGCACTATGTGAAGCCGCTTGGGGCGACAATCCTTTCGGTTATGAAAATTCGCTGATGGCACATATTCGCCGTATAAGAGAAAAGATTGAAGCCAATCCATCACAGCCTGTTTCTTTGATAACGATTAAAGGGCTTGGATATAAGCTTATCATGGAGGACAAATGATATGAAAAGTGTGTCTAAACTGATATGGCATTTCGTGGGTATCATGCTACTATCTTCTGTTTTGCTTATTATTTTGAATATTATATTGTTAGCCATATATACTGAAAGTCAAGCACCAAATGCTCAACCTTGGAAAACTGCTGAGAAAGTTGCTGCTAATCTGTTTCAAGATGAAAACGGATATATTTTGTCCGAAGACACAGCACTTGAACTTCAAAAAACAAATGTGTGGGCAATCTTTATTGACAATGCAACAATGAAAGTTGTATGGCAGACGGATAATCTTCCAGACACTATACCTATGTCATATTCTGTTTCGGATATAGCAAGCCTGACCCGTGGCTATATAGATGGGTATCCGACATTTACAGGAGAAGTGGAAAACGGACTTGTTGTACTAGGCTATCCAAAAGACAGCTTTTGGAAACACATGTGGCCGAGTTGGGATTATAATTTAATCGCCAACTTCCCCAAAACGATTGTTTCTGTTTTTGCAATCAATGCAGCCTTCATTTTTATAATTTATGTGATTGCTAATTCCAAGCTGTTAAAATCAATAAAACCGATAGTGGGCGGAATACAGGCTTTGTCTACAAACGAAGAAGTCCATATCAGAGAAAAAGGACTTTTATCAGAGCTGGCGGTAAACATTAACAAGACCTCAGATATTTTGCAAACGCAAAGCAGGCAGCTCCGTAAAAGAGAAACCGCAAGAGCAAATTGGATTGCAGGGGTATCCCACGACATACGAACACCACTGTCAATGGTCATGGGTTATGCCGGACAGTTAGAAAGTGATATGCAGCTATCAGAAGATAACCGCAAAAAAGCTGCGGTTATTGTAAAACAAAGTAATCGAATGAGGAACTTAATTAATGACTTGAATCTTGCATCCAAGCTGGAATATAATATGCAGCCGATTAATCCCGAAAAACAAAATCTGATTGCTATTGTACGTCAGGTTGTGGTCGATTTCATCAATATGAATATTGATGAAAAGTACGCGATTGAATGGGAAACGGACGAAAACTTAACCTCTTGTCCCGTATGTATTGACAAAGATTTAATTAAACGAGCAGTAAGCAATCTGATTCAGAACAGTATGAACCATAACGAGCAGGGCTGCCGTATCTTCGTTCGTGTTGTAGCTGAAGATAATGTTTATACGGTTGTTGTTGCCGATGACGGTATGGGTGCTACGGATGAACAAATTAAAAAACTCAATCATTCTCCGCATTATATGGTTTGCGACGAAAACGCCTCTGAGCAACGTCATGGTTTAGGCTTGCTCATTGTCAAGCAAATCGTATTTGCACATAAAGGAAAAATGCTAATAAAACATAGTGAATATGGCGGTTTTGAAGTTGAGCTAGGTCTACCATTGTCAGCAGAATACCCATAATATAAAAGGACACTTCCAAATTTTCACTTGGAAAGTGTCCTTAAGATACATACCCTATAAAATTGAGAAAATAATTTCATCCCACATTGTAGACATATCATTTTTCAAAAGATGTAATTGGATATTTCTTTCATCTCCTTTACACATCAGCAAGTTGCTTTATTATCCCGCAAACCTTATATCCACCTAAATCAATACCGCATATCTCAATATCAACCTTTTTCTCTTTAGCAAGTTGAATAATATGTTCCAGTTCCTTTGCTCCAACATACTCTTTATTAATAAGAATTTTCCACGGTATTCTTCTTAATAATACACGAGTTGCTTCACCTATGCCTGGTTTTATATAATTTATATTACCTACATTATATATACGAGCAATATTTTTAACAATTTCTATTCCAGATTCATTTTTTCTCTCCACATAATCATCTATATCAAAATCAAAATTACATTCAATGCTATCTATGAATTCATTAGACAAATCCGTATTTTCCAATTGACTATAATATGCTGCTCCATGGAAATCTTTATCGCCAATGATGTCACTTTTCAAGAAAGTTCGACTAATCAAACCGGTTACAACAGCATTTAAACATGAACTAGGAATTAAAATATCTTCATGTGTCCCACACAAATCTGTTAGATTCGCAGGATCTGAAACAACAGCCAAGCTTTTATCTATGTCTGGATATTGTCCTAATTCTTTATATAATTCTGTAAATATGGCTCCCTTGCCTACCCATCCATCTACAAATTGAATATCTTTAGCACTATGCCTTTCCAAAATATATCGCATAGCATTATGATCTATACCTCTGTCTCTAATAATTGAAATAGCATAATGTCTCACTTTACATCCATGTCTTTTTTCAATATATCTTTTAGCAAGTATTCCTATTGGTATTCCAGCTCTTGCAAGCGAAACAATAACTAGACTCTCACCTTTTAGCTTAAAGATTTTTTCTGCCATTTTTGCCACTGCATCTGCGGTATCCTTTGAATACTCTTTCAAAGCAAATTCATATGCCTGCATATATTTATCACTAGGTTGATATTCTAAGGGTAACATCTCACAATAATGTATACCACTTTGTATTTTCTTTTCTCTTATTTCAGCTGGTAATGGTTCAACTAAACCAGTGATATCTTTTAATAAGATATTTACATCTTCTAGATTATAACTACTTCTCATCACTTTTATGCGTGAACAAAGATGATTTCTTTACACCCTGCTCCTGCCAAAGCCTCCTCTAATTTTTCTATTCCTACTGTAGATTTAACGTCAGCATCGGATAAAACTATTGCCAAATCATAATTAGAAAGATTATAAACATAAGTTATTCTTCCTGCTTCATATACACTATTTATTGACCATCGTGAATGCAATGGATAGTTTTCATCACAGCTTATCATAATGGGGCTTCTGGTTGTCGCATGAAAACTCACTTCCACATTCGGATGTTCGTTTTGTATATACTCTGCAACTTTCATTGGTGGAAACATAAATTCTTCTGTACCTAAAACAAGAATCCTTTTTATATCCTTTGAAATATGAACTTTCTCGCACACCTTTTTAATATAAGCATTGACGCTATCAGAATATGTACTCTTATCTTGAACATATCTTAAATTCGGAGGTATAATTCCTGTAATAATCTTTTCATTGTATGGTGATGCTTTCACCGATTCAAACTCTAAATATTTAAAAGAATCAATATTCTCAATATTGTATTCATAAGGTATTTTATTAATATATAAACAAGGAATTCCATCTTTTTCCAATTCAAATATTCTATAATCACTCATACTATTTAGTATTGAAATAATACCAAACTTCAAGTACTTACCCTCATATTCTGTTCTTATTGCAGAAATCAATTTAATAATAGTATTACCTGTAGTAACTTCATCCTCCGCGAAAACAATACGATCAACATCATCCAATATATATTCATATCCACTTATTATCAAACTCTGCTCCGTTGCATGGCTATGTGATTCTGTAAAATACAAATACCTTGCTCCTTGATATTTCTCACGTGTTGTCTGTGTACAAAAAGTAACATTATCTGCATAGCTGGCAATTGCTGCTCCAATAGCTGTAGCAGTCTCAGCAAATCCTATTATAAGTAATCTCTCATTTGGAAATCTTTCTTCAAGTTTTTTCGCCATCGTTTTATACAATTCCAATGGCTTATTGGGACTAACTGGTATATGTTTTCCTTGAATAGGATTCACATATAAATACGCTCTTTTACTGTTATTCTCTCTTTTAGCAACACATACCAAGTCTTCAATAGAATATTCTCTCACCTTTAAACAACTCCTTATAATACACCATATATTTGAGCCAAAACTAATGTCTTCATAGCCCAATTATAATGTGTTTTCACCTCATTCATTCTTTCTCCAGCGAAGCTCTTCCCTACTTGAAGTCCTTCCTCATCCCAATTAAGGATTTCCTTTGCATCTTCAAAATCTTTATTAGAAACTTTTAATGCCTCATTAACAACTGCAATCTGCTTGGGATGTATAACTGTTTTCCCAACAAAACCATTCAATTTATCAAGTTTCAATTCTTGCTTCAACCCTGTCTTCCATTCACCATTATCGCTAGCAAAAAATTCCCATACAGGTCCCGAAACAACATATTCCCTTGAAAAAACAGTTAAAATATCGCCTAAGAGCTGTGCAATAGGCAATACATCATATATAGTTTCATCATAATGTCTTCGCGTTGAAAACTCATTTGAAAAATCATTACCACCAACTCTCACATTAAGGACATATTCATTAACAGAGTCAATCTCTTCTTTTAATAAATTTAGAACTTCTCTTCTTGTTTTAAAATCAACAATATCCTTACTTTCTAAAATAGGCATCATATATACGCATTTTGAAGACTTAGCATTTATTTTTTTCATTGCTATATTATATTCTTGTGCATTTCCTATAGAGTACTTTGGAAATATAAATCCTGTAATAATATCATTTAAATCTCCCAGCATATCAAATACTTTTTCCAGCTGTTTCGGCGATCTAACTCTTATAAAAATCTTCGGCATAAAGAAAACATTATTCTTACAAGCTTCATCTATCTTTCTTAAGGTGTTTATTAGCTGTTTCTCAGCCATTTCCACAGAATCATCAGCAATACTATCCTCCAAGCATAATGCCAAAGAGAACTGTTTTCCATATTTTTCCTTTATTATTGCATCAGCAATTTTTGTATTCAGTGCTGGTGAATATAGCAACGCACCTACACTATACTTCAATTCAATATTATCAATCACTAAACTATTTTCCTCTCTACAAACGTATCATAAAATATAATTATTAGTCCAATAACTATGTTATCGCATCCTAGTTGTATTTCAATCAATCTCCAATAATTTCTTTTGCTTTATAATGACCAAGCATAGCCGCTTTTTTCAATAACTCCATAGCTTTTTTACCGTCACACTTTACCCCATGGCCAAACCTATAACATAAAGCAAGCTGATAATATGAATGCATATCACCAAATTCGCAGGCTTGTTCAAACCATTTTACAGCATTAACATAGTCTTCTGGACTTCCATTTTCATAATAGACCATCCCTAAATCAAAGATTGCGCTCTTCATTCCACCATTGGCAGCAACTTTCAAATATGGAAATGCCTCATCAAAAGATATCACATTTCTTTTCGATAAATTAAAAAGATCATATGCTGCAAGTGCATTACCATCGTCAGCAATTTGCTTCAAAAGCTTAATTCCTTTATCTATATCTAAAGGAACATATTTTCCTTTAATATAATAATGGGCCATTATATGAATTGCTTCACAATGCCCCATTTCAACAGCTTTCAAAAGATTACCAATATAAATACTTTTATTATCAATACCTCTGATTGTTTTTTGTGCTTTTGCTAATTCATAATAATCATCTGCAGTTTTATTTTTTTCATTACCTTTTTCTAATTTAACTTTTTTCTCTTTTATTACGGTACTATTATCTAGTACCTCTATCGAAGAATAAACAAACTTTTCTTCACAATCTATTGCCTGAAATACTATCTTTAGATATTGATTCAAAGCCTCTTGATTAGATGCTGTCTTAAATTCATCAAAAATTTTTTTACAATCAAATCTCCCTATCTCCAGTTGTCTCTTAAGTTCAACAGAGGCATCAGTAACCGCTGCTGGCTTTATTGCCATCAAAATATCAGAATATGAAATAAAAGCATCACAAATTGCACCAAACATACCTATTGGGTTGCTTAAAATATCTTTTCCTTTTTTACTAATCAAATTGCGAATATATTCAGCAATTTGGTCCTCAATCTCTACCATATTCATCACCTATCGATACTTTTCAAATAATAATCTGTTAAGTTTACCAAAGTCGTCAATAACTATATTGTCACTTCCCGATACATATTCAGCTAGAAATTTTTCTGCCAAATCCTCCGATAAATCATCATGAAATGTTATTCCTATCCTATTAGCAGTTTTAAAAATCGGATTTTTCTTTAATAAAGATAATCCTGCATATACATCATCGGAATACAAGCCATCTGAAAATAACAATATAGTAGTTTCTGAATCCTTTGTTGATGTAACTTCATATTGCCTTTCTAATTTTTCATATAGCTCCTTAAAAGCAGTCCCCATATTAGATTCACTTTCACAAGTATACAAATCGTTATATACAAACTGACTAAGTGGTACAGGAAACACATTTGACCAAACAACACTTTTAGCAAAAGACATTTGTATCATTTGAATACTAACATCATTTTTTGCTTGTATTTTTCTTAGCCGAAATAAAATATTGTTTATGGCATCATTAACTGAACCTATTTTATTTCCTAGCATGCTATTAGAATTATCAACAATAATATATACATAGTCTATTCTTTCCATTTACAGAAACTCCTTATCAATTCGTTCGTTAATAATATGTGCATTAGTTCTATTACTTCCATAAACGCTGCCTAAGCTTTGCTACTGTAATGGTCAATTTTCAATCTAAGTACTCTCATAACTATTATTACTTTGACTATCAATCTTAAGAAATATTTTTAACCGTTTCCCTTTATTTTCAGAGGGATTAAACTCATAAATCAAATAAATTGTTTCATTATACAACAACTCATTTCTATGAATTTGTCTTAAAAAATAAATGCTTTTTCAGAACACCATCAACACCATTTTCATCAAGTGCGCTATACTTGCTTAGTGTCAAATCTAGAATTCTATTTATTTAATAAAAGCTTGTTACCATATTAGCATCCTCTCAAAATTTTTTCAGCCAAATCCAGCTTATCAACGTAAGATACATTGGCATGAAAAGGTACTTTATTCATTAATTCTTTTGGTAAATATAGAGCATCTACAAAAGGTGCTGTCGCATAATCCACCAAAGAATCTCCAGCCATATAGGCTTTTTTCACAATAAATCTTTCCTTAAAACGTTTGATTGCCATTCCTTTGTTCATCGCTCTAGAACATATATACTTTTTTGCACCATGCTCAAAAAAAAGCAAATTATATTCTTCTACTATTTTATTTACTGTACAAGTATCATCCGAATTTACTAATTTAAGGAAAAGCACTAAATCATCCTGCCACTTAATCTTACCATACTTTTCCAATTGTGGTTCAATTAATCTCATGACACTTATATCCTCAGCAGTAATAGCAATAGTTTCTTCCCGCCACGCCTCATCTATTTCTCCATTTTTCAGCAATATCCCACCATTGTCTATCAATGCATATTCAGGATATATAGGAAATATAATACGATTGTACTGAGAACATGTTCTTGAAGTAAGCGGCACAATACGCGACCCAACACTCCGAAAAATTTCGTATATATTTGCTTGCATATATGACTGTTCTTTATCTTTTAGATACTCCACTACAACCTTTTCTCCAATCTCATGTCTATGTGAAAAAATAAGTGTACTATCTAAATCACAAAATCTACATTCTTCCATAATCAATTTAATATTACTGGTATCTCAACCTGCGATATAATCTTGGCATCTTTATTTATATTCCAAGCCTTATCTACTCCAAGGAGTTTATTAACTGCTATATTAGAAATATTTACTCTCGCAGCTCTACATGCCATATGAATCCCACCTGACATTCTTGTATTAATCTCTAAAAAATAAGGTTACTCTTTTCTATACTTAAACTGTACATTGCATGGATTTTTCAAATCAATCTCTTCTAAAATACTACTACACATATTCATTATTCCTTCGTCATATTCAATTTCTGCCACCAAAACTCCCCTCACTTTTGTTTCTTGAATAAATTGCCAAGAACTCCAGTTTTTGTATAACCATCAATACTTTTCTGTTCTTGTGGTAACTCACCTAAAACAATTGTTCCTTCTTTATTTTCATTTATATTCATATTCTGAACACTTTCTGCAATATTTACCTGTGGAACTACAACTATATGCTTTTCACTATCTTTAGTTGAAGTTTTAACATCCTCTCTAGGTGTTTCTTCTGCCTTTTCAGTATTCTCACTAACTGGAGCATTCTCCGAATTCGTCTGTACAATAACTACATCCTCGAATTTCTTTGGAGTATAACTCATAATGGTAAAATTATCAGTAATCGGTTCTCCTATTTCTTTCCAATAGTCATCAACTCTTTTCTTAACATCTTTTGCTTCTTCAAATTGAGAAATAATTCCATCTAGCTGCTCCTTTGATGAAGAAAATGCCTTTAGAACACTTTCATGCTCAGCCTTTCTTTCATTCAATTGTTCTTTTTTATGTCTAATTTGTTCCTCTAATTCATTAATCTCTCGTTCGATTTCATCAACTTTATGTTCAACTTCACTTTTTCGTTCAACTAAATCAGAACATCTTCCTTCTATATCCAACAATGTGGAATATAGTTCTTCCATTTTTTCTGCCACTTGTTGAGACGTAGCAAAAGGTTTTTTAATCTCATTTACGCAATCTACAATACATGAAACTGAAACATCATCCCCACTACCAACCTGACTTATCTGACAAAGCATTTCATCAAGTTTATTTTTACAATCATCTGTCGATAAAGCTTTAACCCAACAAGCCAATGTATAATAGAACTTATTCAATCCATTTTCATCAAAACTTTCATCCACTCCATCTGAAGCTACAAATACCGCAACAGGAACGTCTTCTCCATATGTAAATCTAAAACTATCGTATGCTCTACTTGAACAAATCGAAGTTGAACGATTTCCTACACAGTTTTCATTATCCCATGGAATAGGTTGTTTATATAATCCATTCTTTTGAATTGCAACACATTTTCCATCACCAATATGAATACCAAACCAAAAATCATCAAAAAATACAGCAGCTATTAATGTACACCCATAAACCTTATGAGATCGTCCAGTGTTTTTAATTGCATCGACAACATGTTCATCTAATCCAAGCAGTTCTTCATCTGAAATAGGATTTGTAATAATATCATTTTCTACATTTACATTCCAATAATGAATAATGCTTTTTTCTATCTCCGATATTATTCTCTCAGGAGAATTTTTTAAACTTTCAAGGGCTTCCTTACATGTAAATGTATTTTTAATCCGTTCAACAGCTACCTCACATACAATTTGTGCACCTTTAGCACTCCTAAAACAATTTTTATCACCATGTCCATCACTTATTACTGCTATGGACACAAGTTCATTCTGATAACTCATCGAAAAGTCTTCACATGGATTTCCATTTGCTACATGTGAAGAACCTATCCTATGTCCATTAAATACTTTGAACGAATCAATCATAAAACCACCTCAAAACTAATTAAATGTTGGGAAATCGTTATCCCAGTCTATATCCGCCAATCCAGGAATAACAGGATCTGACCCATCCGTTACATTAACTGTAGGCTGAGGAATAGGGTTAGGTATGGGTGCTGGCTGTGGCTGTGGCAATGAAACTGGTACTGGTGTAGGTGTCCCCATCATGCCTTGATTCATATTAACAAAAGCAGGCTGTGGTAGCACTACAGTTGAACCAAATTTATTTCCTATTGCAGGCTGAACCCCTGCATTTGCATTTTGAAGCGAACCTTGCTGCGTAACAAAATCCACACCCGTCAAAGTAACTAATTCTATCTGCTTTGATAAAACATTAGTATCTTTAGCCTCAAGAACATTTTTTGCATTTCCTGTAAACTCAAGTAATACTTGCTTACACTCAGGACTTAATGCTCCTTCCTCAATTGCAATTCCTGCTTTTGTAGCATACTGAAACCATGAATTATGACGCAATTTATCCAATTCTTCCGGATACAATGCTATATCTGATGGTTTACCATCGGTTAACAAAATGATAAGTGGTGTATAAGAACCTGCTGAAGCATTTAAGAAGGCTTTTCTTGAAAGTTTTTCATTTAATGCCTTGAAAGCATTTCCAAAATTTGTTCCACCGCTTACATAAGTAATATCATCATAAACAAAATTTTTAATCGGCTGTGGTGTAAGCGTTCTCCAATTTGCATTACTCGAAAACTCCATAATTGCAATTCTAATCTCAGCATTAGTATTTGACGCTTCACGTTTTTTTAATTCTGGTAAAAGATTTCTAATCGCATCATTTACTGCTCCAATACGTGCACCTTTCATACTGCCCGATATATCAATTATGAAGAATACCACCATAGCTCTCTTTATTATTGAACCCGCAATATCTCCAATTGTCGGTGTTTCTTCAATAACAGTATTGACTGAAGCAGATGTTGTAGTTTGCGGATCTAATGTTGGAAATTCAAATCCATCCCAAAAATCTCCCATTTCTTCTTTCCTCTTTCCTAATAAATTTTACCTATAGTTCCTCCAAAATCTATTTCTACTCCTGGATCTAATTTCACATATCCATTTTTAGGAACCTCAGTTGTTTGACCATCTGGCATTTTTACTTTCCATATACTATCAGTTAAATTACCTAGTCCTAAAACATCTTTATTTGATAAACTAGCTTTTACAACTCCTGAAATAGTCATATAATCTGCGCTATACTGATCCACATGACATGAATATATTTTCGAATCATTGGCAAGTACCACTACATATTCTGGCAACTTCAAAAATCTACAACCTTTTGGAATTTCTTGCTTTGCATATATATTAACAAACTGCTCTTTTCCATTCAGTTTCACAAGCATTCCACGTGCCTTTACAAGAGCCTCTTCCCATTCTACTTCGGTCACACGATTATTAATATCTTTCATACCTTTCGTGAATGCTTTAATAAAAGTAACCTGTAAATCTGGTGGGAACATCGTCCATCTTCTTAATACATTCGGATGTGCTTCAGGATCCGGTCTATTTCTATCGTTATTTGGATCAAATATAAACAATGGATCTACACCATAAAGCTGTGCGCCTATTGCATCTGTCAAAGGAAAATTAATAGTATATTGACCTTCAAGTGGATGATCCAGATAAAACAGTCTAAACAAAAGTACTGCCAACGAAAATCTATCTGTATGAGTATTCGGTCTTGTTTGATTAATAACAACTTCTGGTGCCATATATCTAGCCATACCTTTTACTCCAAGATTTATTCCATATGGTGCAACATTATCATTATCACAAATCAAAACATCTCCATCTGTCGGATTAATAAAGAAACCACCTTCGTTCACATCCTGATAACTATATCCTTTACTATGAAGAATTCTAAAACTTTCCACAATGTTAAACGCAACTTGAATCATCACTTCATAACTACTAAATCTCGATATATCTAATAGAAATTCTCCAAACTCTCTGTATTTTGACGGACGCAACTCCATTATGTATCCATAACTACCTTTATATTTTGCTGTCAGAATAAGCGGCCATAGATAATGCTCATTTGGCGCTCCTTTTTTTACATTATTTGCAAGATTATCATAAAACACATCTGGTGGAACTGGTCTTTTATACCATTTCAAAGCACACATCTTTCCATTATAGTTAATCTTATATACTTCACCTTGACCACCTTCTGCAAGATATTCAACAACCTCCACGCTTTCATCCATAGTTATTGTTGGTATTCTTTCACCTTTTACTAATGACGGCATACCTTCACCTCTTTCAGATAATATTTACAACTTTCTCATTTATTGTTATTACTGTTCCTTTTGCCAACGGAGCAACACTATTTGGCGGAATCATCATCTCCTGATTATCAGGCAATTGCAATCTCCATATATAATTAGATGCATTACCTAATGCCATAACCGACGCATGCTTCTTACTTGCAACTACAACTCCAATTTTTATACTACTATTTCCTCCAAATATGTCACTTTCATATATTTCAGTACCACAGTGCAACTCTTTCTGAATATTATCAACACTTAATATGTACTTCGATTTCAAATCAGATTCTATTGATGCTATCCCTAATAATCTCATCCAATCATTAATAGAAATTCTAAAATCTTTATTGTGTACAGCACTTGTAAACGATTTAATATATGCATCTTTTAATGCTTGGCTACTCTCTTCATTCCATAATCTACGAACTCTATAATCTGTTGAATCTCCAACATTATTTGATGTGTCGACTAAATCAAATACAAAAACCGGATTACTGTATTCTTCTATAGCCCTTTCTGTAGTTACTATCGGACATTCATATACTCTTTTCCCATCAAACGGATAACTAAAGAAACTTATTGAATATATAAATAATGCCAAACAATAATAATCCGCAGCTACATCCCATTCGTTTTCTCCCTTTATGATTTCTGGTGGAATAAACTTTATTATTTCACAGTCTTTAAGTCCCACTTCGACCTCAATATTAGCACCAGTCTCAATATCTCCTGTGTTCAAATCAATCATAAAGGACTTTGGGGAAAACAATCCTACCAATTTATTCTCATTATGCATTTGATTATAAAATTGAACTAAATCACCAATACACTTTTTCTTTATTTCATCTGATATAAAATTATTCTTATATAACTCCATATCATACAAACAATTGTAAAGTGATACGATGTTGTCCATATAATCCCTACTTTCCATCTACACCAATTACAGCTATTGCTTCATCTACAGACAGCAAATCCGTCGGAATAATAGTTTTTTCTGTGCCTGGCTCTATATTATCGCTTCTTACTATTCGACGTTTTAAATTCATCGTTGTTTTTTCATAAATAGTTCTTGCTGTTCTTCCATTTGAAAAATACTCTAATTTCTTTAATTCTTCAAATACCGGAACATATATTTCTCTAACACCCTCAGAAATCGAAAATCCATTTTTCTTACAGAATAACTTAAAAATGTCATAAGTTTCATCGGCAGTATAATCTCTAAAATGGACTTCTTCGATTCTTGAGCGCATTCCGCTATTGGATTTGTATAATCCTTGCATGTCCTTTTCATAACCAGCTAATATAATACAGCAATTTCTTCTATGTTCTGGCTCATCCATAAAAGCAATAATCTGTTCTAATGCCTCTTTCTTGTAATTTGTGTCCGAATGACTGTCTGCATATGAAAGACTATACGCTTCATCAATAAAAAGAACACTATTAATAGATTTTTGTAACAGTGCATAAGTTTTCTTATCAGTTTCTCCAACATACTGTCCAATCAAATCCTTAGCTGTACAAGAATGAAAATTATTTGTCTTAACAATACCTAATTGTTGCATACATTCCGCAAATAATTTCGCACTAGTAGATTTACCTGTACCTGGATTACCAACAAAGAAATAATAGCCTGGTCTGATATTAGTTATAGATTCTCCACTTTTTTGTGCGAATATTATCTCTTCCTGCTTTTGAATAATAATATCTTTTAAATCACTCATACCAACCTGTTGATTGAGCTCTTCCATAATATCATCAAGTGATTTTGGATTAACCCGATCCTCTACCTTAGCTAGTAGATCAGCTGGAATATCCTCTAAAATATACTCATACTTATCTATTTCTTCATCCGATGAATATACTCTGTCAAGGCGAAGACGTTTCATATCAATAACCATCTTTTTAACTTCACCTGCATTACCAAAATCTTCACCGCGAATATTATATTTATATTCCATTATAAGTTTTACTCTTTCGTGTGCCTCTTCTGTTATTGTGCAACCTTGCGACGAAATAGTCCTATCAAATATTTCTAAAAGTTGATCAGGCGTATAATCTGGAAACTCAACTACTCTCAATCTACGAGATAAACCCGCATTCATTTTCAAGAAAGCTTCCACACGATTTGAGTACATTCCAAAAATCACTTTGAAATCATCCGCATTCTCAGTCATCTTTGTCATCATAGCACCAATAATTTCATTTCCATATGCTGACTCTGATATCTGATAAGCCTCGTCAATGTAAAGAACCTGATTATGGTCTATTGCTTGTTGCATTACTTCAACAATCTTATTCTTAGAATCTCCAACGTGATTACCAATAATATCTGAAGCATCTACAAACAGTGTTTCTGTTCCACCAAGAACCTCCATCATATGATAAAATTCGCCTATCATCTTTCCAACAGTTGTTTTACCTGTACCTGGATTTCCTGCGAAAATATAATGATCTGGATATGGCTCTGGTGTAATACCACGTTTTTTACTGTCAATGGTATCAAGCACCTCGAATCGTATATTTTTAAATAAATCCTTAACAAAATCCATGCCAACATATTTATCAATTTGTGCATAAATTTCATCAATGGATGAGACTCCTCTTTTAATAAAATACTTTTGGAAATCACCAAAATCATCCTTAACAATACAACGTATCGAATCATCTCTCAAACTACATTGCATCTTTACTTCTTTTGCTAATGCGACTATATCCCTTGCGTTTCCAAAATCAGCTCTGTTTCGTTGATTATACAGGTTAGTAAAGAATAAATCTAAATCTAATGCTTCTTCTCCCTCTGCTTCACCAATAAACTTATAACCAGCTTTTTTACAATCATTAACAAATATTTTTTTCAGTAATTCTGGCTTATAATCTTCAATAGTCAGAATATTTGCCTTGCTAAATCTACTTCTCAAGCCAGCATTCATTTCTAGCAAATCATCCATAGGTTCTGGATATCCAGCCATAATCATACAGAATCTGTATTTTTCTGGATTAGTCATAATTGGAACAAGTGTATCAATCGCTTCTTTTGCATAATTATGATCATCACCTTTTTCTAACAAAGAATATGCATCGTCAATAAACAGAACACCTTCTAAAGCACCTTCTACACACTCTGTAGTTTTTATAGCAGTTTCACCAACATACTGTCCTACTAAATCATCTCTTTTTGCTTCGATTGTAGAACCTTTTTGTAGAATTCCTTCGTTATAAAAGATTTGTCCAATTAATCTTGCAACAGTTGTCTTTCCAACACCTGGATTTCCTCTTAATACAAAATGAGGTACTGGGTATTTGAATCCTATATTGTCTGTTTCAGTATCAATACGTTCATTTGAACACGCAGGTTTAACTATTTGATTCCTTTGTATTCCGTTTCTCTCAGCCTCCGCTTTTTTCATACGATAGTCTTTTAATATTTCTTCTATTCTTGAAGCTACACTTTCCCATCCACTCGTGTTTTTCAACTTCTCAAGTGGATCAGCATCATCTACCTTCTTATATTTACTATATAGTTTTTTTACAACATCCTCATTAATTTCAACATCTAGTTCTGGCTGCATAACCATATAATTTACAATATTGTTATAAATAGCATGCAAATAGCCCGAACGTTTTTCATCTTTTTCAGATTCCCGACTCAGGTACATAATAGATGATGTAATTTTCTTTTTCTCTTCTTGTTTAAATACTAATCTCTTGCCTTTATCTCCAACGATTCGAAGATACTCCAGCATATATGAAAGTTCATCAAGATTAGGTAAACCAACCTCAATTGCTGTTCCTCTATTTACAGTTCCGTTTGAATTAAAAAATCGATTCTTCAGGACAAATCCATTTTCCATATTATCAAACATCTTACTCAGATCAGTATTCGACATCTGTGGTGCCAAAAAAATACATATATTGTCATTACTTTCATTACTATATTCATCCCACAAGTGCGAAACCAATTCAAGATAAGGTTGCAATGGTGCAGCTCTATCGGTAAAAAAGTCTTGGAAAAATGTAAAAACAATTGCTGATTTATGAGTATTATCAGCCATCATTTTTTTTGCATCCTCTAAGAACTCTATAGGTGTTATTTTCGGTTGCTTATAAACTAACTTTGTAGTTTCAGTATTTGGAGTGTCATTTGTAGTTTGAATCTGCTCTGATTGTTGAACATTTGAATCTGAATTACTTTGTTCATCTGTCTTATTTGCAGCAGCACGAGGATTCATAATTCTACGCTTCTTCTTTGGTTGTTCTATTGTGGATGCATTTGTATTTGATGTGGCATCTTGCTGTCTTTTGTTCTTATTAATAGCCAAAACTGCACTTTCATCGTCTAAGACAAATTTTCCGACATTTTTTGCACCAGAATAAAAGACCACCTGATCATATCCAATGCTCTTAAGATATCCATTTAGAAATGGCCTAAAATTATTCTTTTGAAGATTTCTCGATATAAACATGTCATCTAAGTGCCCATATATAAGAAAAATCTTATTCATATTTGTCTTTTGAAGAATAGAACTCATACCGACTCAACTCCCAATTTAAACTATTATGCTTTCAATCTATCTCTTAATTCAGTCTTCTGTGAAAGCTTATTTCTTGATTCCTTCTTACATTCAAGTTTTATCTGTGCACCAGGAGTATTCTCTACGACAACATTTTGAACACTCTCTCTGTAAAATGCTTTACGTTCTTCATTAGTTTCATCGCCTTTAAGCTGATTTATTTCCACCTTTGTCTGAACCTCACCGTTTTCCATCACCTCAGGAGCCAAAGTAACTACAATTTCTTCACCCGTTACATCATTTTCCAAACCAATGTGAAGAGTTCCATCATGGCGATCATCATCATATGAATAACCTGTAAAATTAAAATTATGATCTTCAAAGAAATCAATAATTTCTTCACTTATATTCTGTCTGGAAAATGCATTACTCATATTCAATATACCCTTATATATTGCTAATGTAGCAGAAGGATATAATTTACCATTAAGCAGTTCAACATAATCTTTTAACTGTTGTGTTGACACATCTTTGGATTGTTCTGATTCCAAAAATGTTTTTATTTCATATACCTTTCCGAGTAAATAATCATACTGGCTTTGTCCATCTTTCATTCGGTCTGTATATTCACTAATTTTGATACCTACAATATCATCCTTTAACTGTTTTCCAACTCTAGCTTCAACTTCTTTTTTTACATCTGCTGTTATAACAGACTGTGCCTGCATGTATGCATAAAGTTCAGACGAAATGGATAATGCCATACTATAAAAATTATCCCACTCTTGCTTTTTACAATCAGTTTTATAAATCTCTTCTATAGTTTCTAATGTAGCATCCTTTGCAGTTGCAATAGCCGCCTCATAATTTCCCATATTATACTGATTCACAGCATCATTCAAAAGATTCTGAATCTCAATTAACTGCGGAAGAGAGAACTTTTTAGCATTGAATTCTGACTCTAGCGTCTGAATCATATCTTTAGCTTCCGCAATATAATCACTTGCAATTTGACTAGCACGCTCATTTTTTGCCTGCAAGTCGGCCTGCATCTGTTGAAGTTCACTTATATATGATGCAAATTGAGAATTTATAGTATTGGAAACTGCATCCATACTCTGTGTAATTTTAACATGATAATCTCTTACAAATCCCTCCTGAATCTCAAACAAAGTATTTGATAACTGCTGTCTTGACGTTCTAATCTGACCCATATACTGTTGATATTTCTCTGGATCATTAGATTGTATAATGTTTAACAACATCTGACGATTCTTTTCCATCTCTCTCATCATCTGATTTGAAGCTTCATCATTAAGACGAATTTGTTCATTAATATTATTATTAATTGTATATCTAAATGAATTTACAGAATCGCTGATTCCATTTCTGCGAATCATCTCTTGTTGTCTTCTTTCCGCTGCACGTCTTTCCGCTGCACGCCTTTCTGCTGCATTAGCTGCTGCACTAACACCGGCACTAGCACCTGCAATTACAGCACCTCCTACCAACACCATTCCAACTATTGGTAACGCAGCAATAGCTAACGGAACCAAAATTATTCCTCCAGCTTCTCCACTCATAACTTATTCTCCATTCTTTAACGTATTCTTTGCATTTTTTTTGAGATTGACTGTCCTGTTTCTCGCAAAGTTGTATTCATATTTGTCTTTAACTCATTAATATCTGTTGTAAAGTTGATAACTCCATTATCTTCTTCAAGACGAATACTTTCCATAATATGAGCATATATCGTTCTTGAATAATCATCATTTACAGCTCCAGAATAATCAATATATAAAACCACTCTATTTTCAACATGTGTGCCTTTTTCATATGGTACTATGTATATATATATATCTGTTTCTTGTGAATTCTGAAAGACTAATTCTAGCCACTCTCTTGCATCAACCTTATCATACTCCTGCCCATATATATGCTGCATGTATTGTTCATAGTCTACAGCTACTAATACATCCGCTTCTGCATCTTTAAAATGTGTCTCTTCTTCAAGCCACTCCAAGTTTATTTCACCTTCAAAGAAATCAATTATTAGTTCGCCCCAATCAGCCCTTTCGCAAGAAGCGTTATATCGTTCTTTATATAAGACGCTTAAATCCTTAAATTTTCCAAGCATCTCATCTAGTTCTGTTATTGATTTCTTCAACACATCAATATCATAAGAATCTTCTCTTTTTAAATATTCTGTTGGACTTGTTTTTTCTACTTCTGAAATTTCCTTTGCAAATTCCGATAGTCTTTTGCAAATATTTCCATATTCACCAGTAGACCAATAGTTTATTTGAATTCTCGCTTCATTTTTTTCAGCCTCGCTCAAATCATCTGTTTTGACTGTTTTGTTGGCTGACATATTTACCCAAAAGGCAAGTTCATCTGTTGTCTGTATATGTAATAATCCAACCTTATTCTTAAAAATTGAATATTGACGAATCCATTCATCATACTGCTCGTCAACATCAAATCCTAATCTATTTAATCCAGATCTTGTTGAAATATATATTGCAATAGCAGCTTCATTCAAACCACTTTTGGCTAGCGTTCTCGCTTCGCAAATAGCAGTATGAAAGGGTTTAATCCTCTTTGGAAAGAACTTTTCATGAGGTTTCTTTTCTACTTCTTTGTAAGCCATCCCCGCTTCCAACATATATTTATCAGATTCTTGAGCACTAATTTGATCCTTCTCTTGTGTGCTCTTTTTTAATTCAGTAATAAGGCTTTCAAGTTGCTGACTTTTCTCTATCCATTCACGTTCCTTAGCTTGTGTAGTAGCAAGGAGTTTCTGATACTCAACATCCATAGCAAGCTGTTGTTCTTGAATCTCGGCATTTACGCTACGTTGATATTCATTCAGTAATCTTTCATATTCCATCTGAACATCACGATCATGTTGATCGAGATTTGACTGCATCTCTCTCTCATACTCTTTAAGTCTACGCAAATTTTCATCAGAAAGACGCTGGCGCATCTTCGCAGCTTCCTTATTCTGTTTTTCTAGCTCTTCTTGGAGCTGTTTTATCTGATTTTCAAGACGATGTATTTCATCCATCTAATTCACCAACTTATTCTTTCTTTCCTATTTTAAGTTCATTTTCTATTTCTGCTGTCTTCCTCGCTTGCGCTTCAATAAAAATTCTTATTTGTTCTTCTAGCTGATTTATATCAAATTTTGCACGTTCAATCAATTCTTCGATAGGAACAACCTCTCTATCCGCATACATAAGAAGTATTTCTTCATCAATATCATATTTACTTTTTATCTCTTCAAAATCTTGCTCATAATTGCTATAATTCTTATTATATTCAGCTTGCAACTTATCCATATTTTCAACTAGATGCCTTTTATTGTCTGTTAGTTTTTGGATTTTGTCATTCAGCTCAACAATTTTATCATTCAACTCTGAAATTTCTGTATTAAGTCTACTTTCACTGTGCTGCAAATCATTTAATTCATTTTGCTTAACTCTAACTTCTTCTCTACTTACTGTCGAAAAGCTTGGTTGAACAAGCACCTCTGGAATTACTGCAGGTTGAGGTGGTATTGCGACAGGGGTATTATTAGAAACTGAATTTATCGAGTTATCAGTTGACTGAGCCACTGGAATCGGAGCAACATTAAAACCAGAAAATTCCGATTCAAAAGGATTACTACTTTGTTGAACCTCTGGCTTTGGCACTGATGTAGGACTTTCTATTGCTTCTGACACCGATATTTGATTAACTTTCATCACATATTTCGATGTGCCTTGTGGATCAAATTCAATTTTGGTCTCACCTGCTGAAATATCAAATGACTGTGCCACTGAATTTGTCCCATTTTTTACTATTTCTATACGTAATGTCTGATTACTAATAATCTTAAAATACGCAAGACATCCAATTACAACCGGTCTAAATGTGAGACAATTACTACTAGCATCTTCTGAAACATTAAAATTATTGAATCTATATGCATTTTTTTCAGCAGTTCTTACATCTAGAAAATCTTTTTCAACACCATCTATCTCAAGATAAACATTCATACTGACCGCTTTTGTATTCACAATTTCACTAAGAAAATTTAATTTAATATAATCTTTGCTTAATATATCAAACTCAGCCATTTTTTCCCTCCGCCTTTGCCTTAAAGGATTTCCATGTTTGAAGTCCATATTTTGATGGAACTCCTATCATGTAAACATTTTTTTCTTTTATATTTATCTCTATGTTTCTTTTATTAGATTCATAGTAATATTGTCGAATAATAGAATGATATCTATCTGTCAATTCAAGTATTCTCTGATTAGACGAACCTCTAAAAGGTTTGCCATCGTCCAGTTCTTCTTTATATTGACCATCTACTAAGATATCAATATGGTTCAATAGTTTATTTATACTTTCATCTGATGATTTCTTTAGATTTTCATACAAAAAACCTGTATAAACTATTACCCCATAGTCCCTTTTCTTCTTTATCAAATCAATCATTTCAGCCAACGCTTCAGCCTGAAGAAAAGGTTCTCCTCCACTAATTGTGATTCCCTCAGTATTGCCTATACGTGCAAAAACCTCTGCAATATCGTTACTTTTTACTGTCTGAGGGATGTTCTGATTCATTTCTTTTGCAATACAACCAGGGCATTCGAAACAACATCCGTGAACCCATAATGCGCTTCTATCATATGGTCCTAGAACCTTGGTGGTATCTACATAATGAGAAATTAACAATTCTTTCATATACAAATAAAAAGGGCGAGAAAACCTCAGAGAGATTTTCCCGTCCATCATTCCAATTAATAAATGCTGGTACTATAAAGTGCCTCCCTGACACGCACAATAAACCAATTATTAACAACTTAAACCGTAATTTGAAACAAGTGCCTCAAGTCCGCCCTGGAATCCGGAAGCAACCGCATTAAACTTCCATTCACCGTTATGCTTATAAATTTCACAAACAACCAAAGCTGTTTCGATAGAGAATTCCTCTTCAAGATCAAATCTAATTTGGTCTTCACCGTTCATATCAAACTCATTCGCAATTTTTGCCACTCTAATATATGCATTTGATACTTGCCCAAAGTTCTGTCTTCTTGCCTGTGCATCATGAATTGTTACACAAACAGCAATTTTCTGAATTTCATCTGGGACCTTTGTAAAATCGATAATAATAACTTCATCATCACCATCGCCTTCTCCTGTAAGGTTATCTCCCTGATGAACTACAGCTCCATTTCTACCGTTAAGGTTGTTATAAAAAACAAAATCCTCATCCCTTAAACATTTTCCATTTGCACCTAATAGAAATGCTGATGCGTCCAAGTCAAAGTCAAAACCACCATCATACTTGTTTATATCCCAACCAAGTCCTACCAACGCCATTCTCATAGAATTATCTAAACTTACTCTTTGTCCCTTTGAAAGATTTACTGCCATTTTTTATTTTCTCCTTACTGATACATGTTTAACATAGTTTCTAAGCCACCCTGATATCCTGCTGCAACCGCATTGAATTTCCATTCACCATTCTTGCGATATATCTCACATACTACCAAACCAGTTTCGATAGAAAATTCTTCTTCCAAATCAAATCTTAACTGATCTTCACCCATTGAATCGAATTCATTTGCAATTTTTGCAACTCTAACATACGCATTGGACACTTGGCCAAAATTTTGTCTTCTTTCAATTGCTTCATGAATAGTTACACAAATAGCAATCTTTTCAATATCTGCAGGTATCTTAGAGAAATCGATAATAATAACTTCATCATCACCATCGCCAACTCCTGTAAGATTGTCTCCCATGTGTTTAATGGCATTATTTCTGCCATTTGCATTATTATAAAAGACAAAATCTGTTTCCTGCTGAATTTTTCCATTTGCACCCAGCATAAATGCTGAAGCATCTAAGTCAAAATCAAAACCACCATCATATTTGTTTGTATCCCAGCCAAGACCTACCATAACCATCTGTAACGAGTTATCTAAGCTAACTCTCTGTCCTTTTTGTAAATTAATCGCCATAAAAATTCATTATCCTTTCTAAATTTTTTCAATAAGATCCTGCACACGACTTGCTTTTTGAACTGGTTGTCCTATTGCATTGAATTTCCACTCTCCGTTATACCTATAGATTTCACCTACTATCATTCCTTCCATACCATTATAGTTTTCAGAAAGATTAAATCTACAAAGTTCAGTATTCTTATCCATATCCACCAATCGGATAAATGCATTATTTATCATACCAAAGTGTTGATTTCTCGAAGCAGCCTCATAAATATTAACAACAAACACGATTTTATGAATACTAGATGGAAGATTTGGAATATCTACCATAATCTGTTCATCATCACCATCTCCCTCACCTGTAAGATTATCTCCTTGATGCACAACAGAACCATTACCAGACTTTAATTGCCCATAATATACAAGTTCTCTCATTTTTCCATCTTCAGCACATAAAACAGCAGCTGCATCACAGTCTATGCTTTGTGGTGTTGAATCCCCACCAAATAAACTTGACAAAAAACCTTTCGACTGTCTAGGCTGCTCTGCCTCATCCCAGCCAAGTCCTACCATAACCTTTTTCAAACCTGTTCCGCCACCTTTAGTCAAGTCAATTTTCTGTCCTTTTTGAAGATTTATTCCCATTTATTGTTCCTCCTTATATATAGTACTCTATCAATGAATGAAGTCTGCTTGCCTCACGAACTAGCTGATCAAGGGCATTAAACTTCCACTCACCATTCTTACCGTAATTTTCGCCTACAATCATTACTATCATTCCGTCATAATTTTAACCTCAATAAACTCGCAAAAAATCCTTTTGGTTTCTCAACTTCGACCCAACCAAGTCCTACCATAATTTGAGAAAGTTCTACATTTTCTTTTGATAAATTAATTTTTTGTCCTTTTAACAGATTGATTGACATATGCCTCTCCTTTCTATTTTCTACCTGATTTCCAATTCAGTCCCCAATTAAAAGCTGCATCCATTGCCGAATGCCCTTGATAAAACTGAACCAATTTTTGAACACTAAATGTCTCATCATTAACATTTTCAAATAATGCAAGTGCACACATTATATTTGCATTATTATACGCATCCATTTTAATAACAACATCTTCTGCATCTGGATATTTAATTGTTACAACCGCATCAGCTTGTTGCCAATTGGCAACGCCTTCATATATAAATGTGTAAACCAAAATACGTTTTATCTGAGATATCTGATTTCCATTAATTCTGAGATTTTCACCATCCGAACTTTCACCAGTCCTATCATCTCCATCAAGTGCTATAAAAGGGGGATTTGTAAGAGAACCAAAGGCATTTCCCAATGCCTGCACAACACCCTTTCTTCCATCTTTAAATTCATACAAGCAACCAAGATCCAAATCAATATCAGCACTCGTCATTCCACCAAACAATCCTGCTAATCCACTCTTTTTTACAGGACGCGAATTCCAATTTAAATTAACCAAAATCTCTCCTAATCCTGCATTGCTTTTCTTTTCAAGATTAATCTTTTGACCCTTAGAAAGATTGATAGCCATCTTTTACACCTCCACTCAATTCTTATTTACTAACAATACATTTTCTTATTAAATCAACCGGTATCATTGTTAATGCCAATGCAATAGTAACTCCCCATCCCATTACACCAAATGGAACACAGCTAAACATATTTCCAATCCATGTAAAGAATGTAAACGGAATAAGTGCAGCATTTACAATAATCATCTGTACAATTACTATAGTAAACCAAACTTTTAAAAAACCTGGATTCTCATTAAGTCCTTTGAATATTCCAAATCTCTCGTCTCTAACATTAAATCCATTAAATAACGCAGCTACAATAAATAATACAAAGTATGCCGTATATTTCTGTGCATCATTCTCAAAGAACTGATTGAAGAACGGAGCTTTCAAGAACAAGAAACTAATAGCTGTAAGCCATATTCCCATCGTCAAAATCTGAGAAAACATCTTCTTGCTAATGATACTCTCATCTCTTCTCCTTGGTGTTTCCTTCATGTATTTTTCAAGAGCAGGCTCGTTTCCAAGCATAATTGCGCCTAATCCGTCCATTACAAGATTTACAAAGAGCAAATGTGTAACCTTCAAAGGCTCTTCTATTCCAAAGAATGGACTGATTGCACTTACAACAACAGCCGCAACATTAATAACAAGCTGGAATTTACAAAATTTTAAAATATTGTTATAAATTGTTCTACCATAAAGAATTGCATCCTTTATTGATTTAAAATTATCATCAAGAACAACAATTTCGCCAGCTTCTTTAGCTGCTTCAGTACCACTACCCATAGCAAAACCAACGTCCGCTCTCTTTAACGCTGGGGAATCGTTAACACCATCACCTGTCATACCACATACCAAATTCATTTCCTGACAGATACGAACCATTCTTGATTTATCTGTAGGTAATGCTCTAGCTATTACTCTAATATCTTTAATAATCGCCTTAAGATCATCGTCACTCATAGTAGCAAGTTGAGCAGATGTTAACGCTCTATCTGTTTCGTTCTGAATAAGTCCCGCATCCTTAGCAATCGCCACTGCTGTTTCAAGACGATCACCAGTAATCATTACAACCTGAATTCCAGCATCTTGAACTTCCTTAATCGCATCTTTTGCCTCGGGCCTAACATCATCACGAATTGCCACGAATCCAATAATAACAACGTCATCATTAATGGCATCCTGAGTCAATTTCTTATTAGAATAGCCAAACGCTAAAACTCTCATTGCTCTAGATGCAAGCTCATTAATTTTAGCATTAACTGCTTCTAAGTTAAGTGCTGCCACATCTCCATTTGCATCTAATGCCTTATTAGAAATCTCCAAGAATTTTTCAGGAGCACCTTTATAGAATGTCTGATTCAAATCAGTTATTTCAACTTGACTAAATTTGTTAGCCGAATTAAATCCCTGCGAAACACCTGCTATATAAGTTCTATCACTACTTATAAGTCTATAGTTATCTTCTCCCAAAAATCTCATAAGTGCTTGATCTGTAGCATTTCCACCAATAACCTTGTGTGAACCATCATACATAGACGCTGAATTCATTCCGATTGCAACATCTATCATTGTTTTTAATTTTCCATGTTCTTTTATGTTCTCAATAGGAATGACTCCTCCATCAGCAGTGAAAAATTCTACAACTTCTAATGAACCTTTTGTAATCGTTCCTGTCTTATCACTAAATAAAATATTTAACGAACCAGCAGTTTCAATGCCTTCCGCCTTACGAACTAACACATTATGATCTAACATTTTCTTTGTATTCTGCATAAGAACCAAAGAAATCATAAGAGGCAATCCCTCTGGAACAGCACATACAATAATAACTATTGCAAGAGACACTGCTTCAACCAAATCCTGTACAATACTAGACCATCCAGTTGCTAAATATGGAGCAAATCCACCTGCTCTAAAAATAAAGAATGCAATATATAATACGGTTATAACAGCAGCTCCAATATAACCAAATTTCGAAATCTGAGTTGCTAAAATTCCAAGTTTAACTTTCAATGGTGAATCAGGCTCTTCATCTTGCATGTCTTCAGCCATTTTACCCATCATAGACTTAAGACCTACTTTGCGTACATCAAGAACGCCTTCTCCATCAAATACAACCGCACCTCTAAACAATGAGTATTCATCTACAAATACATCACCTGTAATCTCTTCATCAAAAACATTATCCTCAGAGGTTGCAAATTTCTTACACTCTTCGGCTTCTCCGTTTAATGCTGAATTATCTACTCTCAAATCTCCATCAATCAAAATACCATCTGCCGGAATCTTATCTCCTGCTTGAAGTAACACTTTGTCACCTACAACAACGTCATCTACTTCAACAACTGTAACCATTCCATTACGGAAAACTTTACATATATCTTTTTTCTGGTCTTCTTTCAGCTTTCTATATGCTGTATCACTTGCCACACCCGTTTTTGCAGATACTGTTGCAACAATAAATACTGCAACAATAGTTCCAACAGGCTCATAAATTTGAGCATATCCAAAGAAAAACATAACAATCATAATTGCTGCAATAACTAAAAGAATCTTAATCATTGGATCCCCAAAGGTTTCCTTAAACTCATCCCAAAATGTTGTTGGTTCAGAATCTGGGATAATATTCGAACCGTTTTTTTCTCTCGAGATCTTAACCTCAGCGTCAGTCAATCCGTTGTACTTCATTTGAACTTCCTCCAGCATGTGCATTAGTTTTTCTCATGTATAACAACAAGAACTTCCTCTAGAATGTGTATTAGTTTTTCTCATGTATAACAGCAAGAACTTCTTCCAGCTCTTGGCTATCATCATTAAATATTGTTTTACATCTACCTTTATTTGCCTATCAAAACATTATTATCACAAGATAATTATTCCAAGGGACTGTAAAAAATAGTTTTACGTTGAAAACCCCTGTCACGAAAAGCGTAGCAGGGGTCTTTTCTTACCATTATCGAAGCCTATCCCACTTTTTAGCATACCTTTGACTACCCGGCATGCCTCAAACCCGCATAAACACTGACTTTACTTATCCAAGCTCTTCATTGTCGGGAACAACAGCACATCCCTGATTGCCGGTGAATCAGTCAGAAGCATACACATTCTATCAATTCCGAATCCGATACCACCTGTTGGTGGCATACCGATTTCAAGGGCATTTAAGAAGTCCTCGTCCGTGTGGTTTGCTTCCTCGTCGCCTGCATCTGCAAGTGCATCCTGAGCAGCAAAACGCTCTCTTTGGTCAATCGGGTCATTTAACTCTGAATAGGCATTTGCCATTTCCCAGCCGTTCATAAAGAATTCAAAACGCTCCACGTAATCCGGATTGTCCGGTTTCTTCTTTGTGAGCGGTGATATTTCAACAGGGTGATCCATAACAAATGTTGGCTGAACTAAATGTTCCTCCACATATTCCTCAAAGAACAGATTAAGAATGTCGCCCTTAAGGTGTCTCTCCTCAAACTCTATATGATGCTCCTTGGCTGCTGCCCTTGCATCCTCCAAGGTGTGTATCTCATTAAAATCAACATTTGCATATTTCTTAACAGCATCCACCATAGTGATACGCTCGAAAGGTTTTCCCAAATCCATCTCGATACCATTGTAAGTAATCTTTGTTGTACCAAGTACTTCCTGCGCAACATACCGATAAAGATTTTCTGTCAAATCCATCATTCCGTTGTAATCTGTATAAGCCTGATAAAGCTCCATAAGCGTAAACTCCGGATTGTGTCTTGTATCAAGTCCCTCATTACGAAATACACGTCCAATTTCATAAACACGCTCCAAGCCGCCTACAATCAGTCTCTTCAGATAAAGCTCGAGAGAAATTCTCAGCTTCAAATCCTCGCCAAGAGCATTAAAATGCGTTTCAAACGGTCTTGCAGCAGCGCCACCTGCGTTGCTGACAAGCATTGGGGTTTCAACCTCCATAAATCCCTGTCCGTCAAGGTATCTGCGGATGGTACTTATAATCTGTGAACGCTTAATAAATGTATCCTTGACCTCCGGATTCATAATAAGGTCTGTATATCTCTGACGATAACGTAAATCCGTATTGGTAAGTCCATGATACTTCTCAGGAAGAATCTGAAGACTCTTGGTAAGAAGCGTAATTTCTGTAACATGTATTGACTTTTCGCCTGTCTTTGTGAGGAATACCTTACCCTTTAAACCAACGATATCGCCGATATCCATACGCTTAAATTCCTTGTAAGACTCCTCGCCCAAATCGTCACGGGCTACATATATCTGTATATTGCCTGATTTATCCTGGATATTTCCGAAGGATGCCTTACCCATAACACGCTTTGACATAAGTCTGCCTGCTACAGATACCACCTTACCGTCATATGCATCAAAATCATCCTTTATATCTGCCGTATGAGTGTCAACATCATACTTTGTTATCTCAAATGGATTTTTGCCATTTGCCTGTAATTCAGCAAGCTTCTCACGACGCACCTTTAAAAGCTGGTTTATGTCCTGAGGTTTTGCCTGATTGTTTTGGTTATTATTTTCAGCCACTTCTATATCTCTCTTTCCATCTAACAGTTAGTTTCTCTTTATATCAAGTATCTTGTAATCATAGTTTCCATCTGGAGCCTCTACGGTTACTGTCTCCCCTATTTTTTTCTTCATAAGAGCCATGCCAAGCGGAGATTCATTTGAAATCTTACCCTGCATGATATTTGCCTCTGTAGAACCAACTATCTTATAAGTAACAACCTCGTCCATATCTATGTCGTGGAGAACTACCTCTGAACTAAAGTTTACTGTTTCATGGTCAAAATCGTCCTCATCAATAACCTCTGCATTTTTGAGTATTTTTTCTATTTCCTCAATTCGCGACTCAATATCTCTTTGTTCATCCTTAGCTGCGTCATACTCAGCATTCTCAGACAAGTCTCCCTGCTCTCTTGCCTCTTTTATTTTCTGGGCTACTTCCTGACGTTTGTTTACCTTTAAATCCTGTAACTCTTCCTCTAACTTTTTCAGACCTTCATAGGTCAGCATATTTTTCTTTTCTGCCATAATATTTGCCCTTTCCATTTATATATTTGCCGTCAGGCATTAACTTACAGTATTATACATTACCAAATCTTTCATGTCAATTTTCAGTTATCGTTGGTTACATTTCCGTCTCCGTCAAGGGATATTTCCGCACCCATAAGGGACGCCTCAGGCTTAATGATTGCTTTGCAAAAATCCTTTGAGATGGCAAGAATCTCTCTCACATCCCTGTATGTCTGTCCCGAATACCTGATATCCGCAGCTGCAACACCATAAGCATCCAGTCCTAGCTGCTTTGCAACATAAAGAGAACGATACAAATGATATTTCTGCGTTACGACAATAACTTTTTTTGCCTTGAAAATATATTTTGCCCTATACATGCTCTCATAAGTTGAAAAGCCTGCATGATCCAAAAATATATCTTCTGTAGGAATTCCTGCAGAAGCAGCATACTTTTTCATAACGCTGACTTCATTATAATAAATGCTTCCGTGGTCACCGCTCATCAAAAGCTTTGGTGAGCAACCTGCAAAGTAAAGCTCAATACCTCTGTCAAGTCTGTCCTTAAGCATAAGGCTTGGGCTTTCATTATCTTTTACCGATGCCCCAAGTATGATAATACAATCCACATCCTTAAGCTTGGCTGCCTCATCCGTATCGATTATTTTATTCTTTACGCTGAACCTCACATAAAGATTTGTTCCAAGAAGTCCACAGGTTATAAGCACGACTATAAATCCAACAGCTATAATGACCCGTTTCATCACACCTTTTATTTTCTGCTTCATAACTTACAACCTTCCATTGTCTTTCAAGCGCTATTTACTACTACCCTTCTTGCTCGCTGTAGCTTTCTCTTTGTAGTCATACTTAAATATCATAACTGAAAGAGGAGGAATTGTTAAGCTTAAAGCATAATTCATTCTGTCGCAAGGTTTATCAATCGCAGTAACAACACCGTTTGTTCTGTTCATACCACCAAATTCCTCTGCGTCAGAATTGAGTATCTCCGTATATTCTCCCGGACATGGTGCTCCGATTAAATGTGTTGTCCTTTCAACCGGAACAAAGTTACATACAAACAGAAGCTGGTCTTTCACTGTTTTACCTCGTCTGACAAATGCGACTATACCTTCGTCAGCATCGTCAACCTTTACCCATTCAAAGCCAACCGGCTCATTATCATTGTAATATAAAGCATCATATTCTGTGTAAATATGGTTAAGTCTCTTAACAAAATTCTGCATTTGCCTGTGAAGCGGCTCATCGAGAAGATACCAGTCAAGGCTTCTCGCCTCACTCCACTCTCTGAGCTGTGCAAACTCCTGTCCCATAAAGAGAAGCTTCTTACCCGGATGTCCAAGCATGAAACCATATGCAGTTCTGAGGTTCGCAAACTTATCCACCTCAAAGCCCGGCATCTTGTTAATCATGGAACACTTCAGATGAACAACCTCATCATGTGAAATAACAAGCACATAATTTTCTGAATATGTGTAGCTCAAGCTAAATGTAAGCCTGTTATGATTAAAGGAACGGAAGTATGGATCAAGCTTCATATACTCAAGGAAATCATTCATCCAGCCCATGTTCCATTTAAACAGGAAGCCAAGTCCTTTGAGTGATGCTGGTGCCGTTACTCCAGCCCATGCGGTTGACTCCTCTGCTATCAAATATGCACCCGGATTTCTCTCCTCCATAACCGTATTTATCTTTTGCATAAGCTCGATGGCATCATAATTTTCATTTCCGCCATCCTTGTTTGGAAGCCACTGTCCGTTCTGCTTACCATAATCAAGATAAAGCATGGAAGCAACTGCATCTACCCTGAGTGCATCTATGTGGAATTTCTCAACCCAGAACAATGCGTTTGAGGTAAGGAAATTGCTAACCTCATTTCTTGCATAATCAAATATATAAGTTCCCCAATCCGGATGCTCTCCACGCCTTGGGTCCGGATGCTCATAAAGCGGCATACCATCAAATCTTCCAAGTCCATGTGCATCTCTTGGGAAATGTGCAGGTACCCAGTCAAGAATAACCGCTATTCCAATTGAGTGCATGTAATCTACAAAATACATAAAATCCTGTGGAGTTCCATATCTGCTTGTAGGGGCATAATAGTTTGTTACCTGATATCCCCAGGAACCGTCAAACGGATACTCTGCAATACCCATAAGCTCAATGTGGGTATATCCCATTTCCTTAACATAAGCTCCCAGCTGTTTTGCAATCTCCCTGTAATTATAAAAGCCAAAATCTGAGTCTTCGATTTTCTTCTTCCATGAGCCAAGATGTACCTCATATATGGACATTGGCTGTTTCAGACGCGATACTCTTGTCTGCTTCTTTCTGTTCTCCATCCATACACCGTCGGTCCATTTGTAGTTTCTTAAATCCGCAACGACATTTGCATTATCAGGTCTTACCTGTGCCTGATTTCCATATGGATCAGCCTTGTAAAGTATCTCACCTGTCCTTGTCTGAATCTGGAACTTATAAACTGCCCCCTCATTTACATCAGGCATGAATATCTCGTATATTCCCGAAGCTGAATGTATCTGCATCGGATTGATTGCTCCATCCCACATGTTAAAATCGCCAACTATGCTCACACGTCTTGCGTTTGGTGCCCATACTGAGAAATAGGTACCCTTTACGCCATCTATCGTCATAGGGTGTGCTCCCAGCTTATCGTATATGTCATAATTTTTACCCTCGGCAAAAAGATAGGTATCATAGTCTGTGATAAGGGAATCAAATGCATAGCAATCAGCCGTCAGCACTGTTGTTCCATCCAAATATTTTGTTTCAATTCTGTATTTGCTGCCCTTATACTTTTTCTTTGGAAAATATACACCATAAAACCCATCTCCCAGTTGCTCCATAGGTACAGGATTTTTACCCGTTGTAGATGTAACGGAAACAGACTCAGAATGCGGGCGGTAAACAGTTATAACCTGTCCTTCTCCATAGTCATGAATACCCAGCAAATGCTTAGGTGCATTAAGCTGACCGTTCATAAGTTCATCGTACAAAACCCAGTTAACCCAATTTTCCAATCTCTTATTCATATAATTTCCTCCGTTAAAACTTATGTGGACGTCCACAAAATATTATTATTGCTCTTATTAATACCGCCAGAATAATCAGAATAAACACTATGCAAAGATAAGCAACCGCAAGTGCCATTCCATAATCCGGAGGCAATATCCATCGTATTAAATCCATATCACCAAAATACGAATAATCACCATGTATTATCATATTTCTCACCCCGGTCAGTGTATCACTGTGGGATATCATAATGATAACAGCATTTAAAACAGTTAAAACCGATGCCAGTATACCACCATAAAGAAGCGGCATGTACATTCGGATTCTCGAAAGTTCCCTGTAGCTGTAGACGATTCCCACAATACTAAAAACTACAACAACCCATGCCAACCGGTAGTATCCCTTAAGTTTATTCAGCTTCTCAATATTTTCTTTTGTTATTTCATAGCTTGTATCCGAATAATTATTTCCAAAAAACTTTGTAAATCCATCTGCAAGCTGATTATAATTTTGCTCTGCTTCAAATTTACTAAGTGCTTTGTCTCCAAGATTTTCCCCATATGTTTCCATAAGCGTGTCCACATAATCCTCGTAGCACCATCCGTACACATGCCTGTCCATAACAAGTATGCACAACGAAAAGTTTATTATAAACAACGCTATGCATATTGTTGCAATAATTTGATATTTATTATACTTACTCATTCTTATTCATCTTTTCATTTTAAGACCATAGATAATGGTCATAAGTCAATCACTGTAATATTGTACCATTTTCGAATAAGTATGTAAAGAAAGCTTTTCTATAGTATGCTTTTTATTTCTGCTTTTGGTTGCTAATGCTTGCCATATACCTTATTTTAGAATATAATTTATGTAGCTTTTTATTGAAATGATGTGTCAAGTTTTTATGAAAACTTGACATGTAGCATCAGTCCATTTGCTGAAAGCAAATTTTGAATGGGCTGATGTTCAACAGTGAGGGGTGAATATATGACTTCAACAAGCTACACAAATGGAAATGACGTTGCAACTTTTGTTCTTGAAACTGATGCACCATATAACATTTTAGACTTTGATCAGGGGCTCTGCCTTATGACTGGCTACTCCCCTCGTGAGCTTTCAAAAAATATATGCACATTGGACAATCTTCTTTTCGTGGATGATTTTGCAGAAACTATAGCTTCAATCAATTATCAGCTTAGTATTTCCAATCTTATCAGTTTCCAAAACAGAATCGTAACAAAAAACGGAAATATTCTTACGGTTCTCTGCAATGGACAGGCATACTCATTAAATGACGGACGTGATGTTTTACAGTGTGTATTCACTGACATTACAAATCTTGAAATTGCTGCAAATGAAACAGCACAGGCAAAAACGGATCTGGAAATATTTGCAAATACTGTCCCAAGCGGTGTCAGCAAGCATCTGCTCGACAACAATCTTTCACTTATATGGGCAAATAACTTTTTTTATGATATGTGCGGATATACAGAAACAAGTTTTAAGGAAATGTGCGGTAAAAATACACTATCCGTCGTTTGGAGCGAGGATCTTGCAATCGTAATTGATGTGCTTGCTGACCTAACAGAGGATAAGAACTCTAAAATCGCAAACTTCAGAATCAAATGTGCTGATAACAGTATCAAATGGGTCAATGCCATTTTTGCACGCTCCGGCGAAAATGCCGAGGGTTTCCCTATTTTAAATCTTGTTATGTCAGATATTACAAACCTTAAAATTGCAGAGATGAAGGCAATGCTTGAGGAACAAAAATATCTGATTATTGCAGACATATCCGAGGAACTTCCGTACGAATATGATATTGCGGAGGACATAATTACCTTTGCTGAAAAATTCAACAACATATTTGATGCGGATGCCATTATATATAATCCTGCTGTTTCCATGATTGAATCAGGGCTTGTATCTACTGATACAAAGGATGCCTTTGATGAACTTTTCATGCTTGCAAAATCCGGTGTCGAGTTTCATTCAACTGAGTTTAAGCTGAACACCAAAAACAACGGATTTCAATGGTTTTTCTCAACGTTTTCAACTATTTATGATGAGGAACAAAACCCGATACGTGTTGTAGGACTGCTGAGAAATATTAATTCACAAAAAATGGAACAACAAAAGCTTTTACTAAAAGCAGAAACCGACCTCATGACGGGACTGTTCAATAAAGCCTCTACAGAAAACAAAATCAAGTCACATCTCCGTGAACTGGATGGTAATACATACAATGTACTTATGCTTGTTGATATTGACGATTTCAAAAAAATAAACGATACATACGGTCATCTTAAGGGTGATGAAGTCATTGTGAGCATAGCTGACACACTGAAAGAATATACCAGCGAATATGATCTGGCAGGACGACTTGGCGGCGATGAATTCTGTGTTTATTTCAGCAATCTTCTTGATACTCAGGTTGCATGTGAAAAAGCGGATCAGATTGCAAATAAACTGAGAGCACTTTACCCAGGAACAGATTCCTGTAAGGTCACTCTCAGCATAGGCATAGCTGCAACCAATGAACAAATTTCTTATGATGTTCTTCTTGAAAGAGCAGATACTGCTTTATATCAGGCAAAGCTTAATGGTAAAAACTGCTACTTCTGCTATGAAAATGACATGGAAAGAGCCACATATGAAAATGAGCGAAGCAGTGTAAAAGCTTCCTCTGATGACAAAGTAATAAACGAGCTTCTGACAATGCTCTTTTCCGACAGCAACACTCATATGGCAATTAAAAAATCTCTTGATATTATCGGGAACAACTACGATATAGACAAAATATGCATATGGGAATATGGCTCAACAGATAAATTTGTTGATTGTACACATCAGTGGTGCAAAAAAGGAATTTCAGATGACCGGCATATAAAACAACACACTCCGGCAACAGTATTTGAGGAGCTTAACGCAATGGGAATTGACGGTGTTGTATACAGTTCGGACACATCCTTAATTAAACTGCATTCCTCAAGCATGAATCCTTATTCGGAGGGTATCAGACGCCTTATCCAGTCACAGATTATGCTTGAAGGAAATGTGATTGGTTTTATAGGCTTTTATTCAATGAACAGTGATTCCGTCTGGTCTTCATCTGTAATCACTTCCTTTAAGCACATTTTCAAGCTTTTAGGCGAAGCAGTCTGTGCCAAGAAAAGCAGCGAGCGTATGTCGCTGCTTCGTGAGGATACAATACGTATTTTTGATACTGTTGAAAATTCTATTGTTATTGTGGACAGAGATAGCTACGACGTTATGTATTTCAATGAAACTGCCACAGAATACTTCCCGAATCTGACTCTCAACAGTAAATGCTATAGCTGTATGTATCAATGCAGCGGTCCATGCCGTGACTGTGCACTTCATAAAACGACTGAGAATCAGACCTCAAAATGTGTAAAGCCAAACAAGGCAACAGGTGAAACTTTGGATGTATATATGTCCCCAATAAACTGGAGTACGGGAAATAATTCATATGTGCTCGTATCCAACATACATAAACAGACAAAATCCGAACGTATCAAACAGGAGCTTGAGCAAAATATTACGATAGAAAAGAAAGTTGCCGAGGCATCCTATCGTGATATCATAACCGGCTATGGAAACTTTGAAAAGTTCAAAGTAACTGCTCAGGATATACTTGATAATAATCCTGATGATGATTATGTAATGTTCTATTTTAACATTAAAAACTTTAAATATATCAATGAAACATATGGACACAGTGTGGGAGACCTGACCCTTAAAACAGTTGCGGATGTCCTGAATAAACATCTTGAAGACGGAGAAACCTTTGCCAGATTAATCGGTGACACATATATTATGCTGATTCATAATAAAAAAGATAATTCATTTATGGATATCTATAATAGCATCAGAAACGAAATTCACGATGCATGTGGTACGATACAGGACAGATTTTTAGTTGATTTCATTACAGGAATCCTTATAATAGATGAAACGATGCACTCGTACAGCATTAACCGTCTCGTTGACCGTGCCATGATGGCAGCCAAAAATATTAAAGCAGCTACCGGAGTATCCTATGCCTTTTATAACGATGAGTACCACAAAACCGTGCTCAATGAGGCACATATCGAAAACAGCATGCATGCTGCCCTTGAGAATAAAGAATTCTGTGCATATGTACAGCCAAAATATGATATTAACAATGACACACTGATTGGTGGAGAGCTTCTTGTAAGATGGATGTCCCCTTCAAAAGGATTTCTTGAACCATCCGCCTTTATACCGTCCTTTGAAAAAAATGGATTTATCTATCAGATCGACTGCTTTATGCTTGAGGAAGCCTGCAAATCTCTTCGGAGATATCTAGACACAGATATATGTGCCCTGCCTTTCTCCGTTAACCTTTCACGCATAACGCTGTCACATCCGGATTTTCTGCTTAAGGCACAGGAAATTGTTGAAAAATATTGTATACCTCATCATTACATTGAGTTTGAAATAACGGAAAGCATTTTAGTTGAGGATTATGAGCATATGATAGATGTTCTCGGCAAGCTGCGTTCCCTTGACTTTTCCATAAATATGGATGATTTCGGAACAGGCTACTCATCTCTCACCCTGCTTCGTGACCTGCCTGTAGATGTTATTAAGCTTGACCACGATTTTCTTGCACGTTCCGCCTCAAATGACAAAAATGCGGTATACATACTGAAGTGCATAATAGATATGGCTCACAATCTGGACATCAGGGTTGTAAGCGAGGGTATTGAAGCTTCTGACCAGCTCAAAATGTTAAAGGAATTAGGCTGTGAAGTCGGTCAGGGATTCCTGTTTGCCAAGCCAATGCCTATTAGTGACTACGACAAGCTGGTAAAAAAATATTTACAGAAAAACTATTGACATTAAAATACTAATTTGATATCCTAAGGTTTGCGTGCGAAACAGTACGATAGCAATAATTCACCAAGGTTCAGCATATCTGGTGGTGTGGGTATGTTTGTTCGTGTCTTGACTAAGGTGATATTAATACAATACTTATTTAAACTTTTGATTTATTTTAATGGAGGTGTCTGATTTGGCAAATATCAAATCTGCAAAGAAGAGAATTCTTGTAATTGAAACTAAAACATTGAGAAACAAGATGATTAAGTCTAAGGTTAAGACTCTTATTAAGAATGTTGAAGCTGCTATCGAGTCCGGCAACAAGGCTGAGGCTGAGGCAAAGCTTAAAATTGCTATCTCAGAGATAAGCAAGGCTGCTTCAAAGGGTATTTACCACAAGAACAACGCTTCAAGAAAGATTTCACATCTTACTTTAGCAGTTAACCGTATGGCATAATTAAAAAATAAAGAAAGAGCATTCCTATAGCTAACATTTAGTTATAGTGATGCTCTTTTTTTAATCATTCTTTGTTAAGCAGATTAACAATCAGCATTTCCACAGCCATATTGTCCTTCATTCGTCCTGATTTTATATCGCTGTCGGCACGCTGGCACATGTCAACACATTCTATTAACTGACTATAGGTATACCCATCACATTGAGCCACGTATTTTTTTACAGTAAATGGCGGTATTTTAACAGCGGAGGCTATTTTGCTATTATTACTTTCTGATTCCAGCGCAAGTTTAACTTTAAGAAGTATATTGTACTGTCTTGTCACCAAAAACAACAGCCGCATGGCTGGCTCTCTCAACATAAGTAAATCATCATACAGCCGCATTGTCTTTTCCGCATTTCTTTGTGACAGTGCATCCATCATATCAAATATTTTACTTTCCACCTGATTTATACATAGTCTTTCTACAGAGGCAGCATCTATCTTTTCCTGTTCCATACAGTAGCATTTCAGCTTTTCCGCCTCATTGGCAAGCAAATTCATGTCTGCTCCTACATTTTGAAGCAGGGCATAAACAGCCTCATCATCAATTTTCATACCCTCTCTTGTAAACAATGACTTCAGCCATGTCAGCAGGGTCTTCTCATCAGGCGTAGAAAATTCTACAACAGTTCCTGCTTTTGCAAGCTGCTTATAAAGTTTAAGCCTCTTGTCTATTTCGCTTTCAACAAACACAAGTATTGTTGTATCTGTTAAATTCTCGAGCAAAGCCTCCATCGCCTCATTTCCCTTTTTAAAAAAACCCGAGTTTTCCACAAGGATAACTCTCCTGTCCGCAAAAAAGGGCATCGTCGTTGCAAGCTCACTTATATCCTCCGGCACTGCATGTTCTCCCTTGTACACCATGTAATTCATACTATCCTTTTTATCACAGACTGCATCTATCAGCTTATCCTTATACTGGTTTACAAGGTATGGCTCATCGCCGCAAAAAAGATAAACACCGGAGTAACTTTCCTGCTCTATATGTGAATTAATAACCGACATTCCATCTGACTTTTGTGCCACTCTTATATTCTCCTACATTCTCTGCTTTGTTCTTTTCATACATTCCTATATATGTTTTTACAACAATTTCCCTGTCATGTCAATTTTAACATTCATTTCCTCAAAATGGGAGGCTCTTTTCCCTTCACAAGCCAGTACAATCTACCTGATAATAACAGCTCCATGTATATCTGTACGGTATATATCAATATGCTCATTCGTAAGCATATTAATCACATCACTGTGAGGATGTCCATACAAATTATTTTTACCACATGAAATAACGGCCATTTCCCCTTTGCCGTCAGCATACAATGGCTCATAAAGGGAGTTTTTTGAGCCATGATGCGGCACCTTTAAACAGGTATAGCTATTTTCCAAAAGCGTTCCATGATGCAAAAACATATATGCAATTGCTTCCTCCGACATATCTCCAAGAAACAGCCCACTGAGCTTTTCTCCATTGTAGCTGAGCCCCAAAGAAGCATCATTTGTATCTTCCGTCTCAACGCTTCTGTCAGGATGGCAGCACACAATATCTGCACTTCCGTCTGTTACCATATCTCCAACATTCATGTATCTGATTGGAATTTTGTTGTTCTCGGAAAGCGTCACTATTTTATTTATAGCATCATTACATACGACATGCTCGGAAAGAAGAATACAACGAATGTTTATTCCATAGACATCATAGTTTTCCAAAATATATATCAGACCATTTACATGATCCAAATCTCCATGTGTGACAGCCCAAAAATCAATATCTGCCATTTTTAATGACTTTGCTGCAGGCGACAATATGTATTTTGCAAGGTTTTCCCCTTCCATACTTACTGTGCCCCCATCTATGGCAATCACCGTCCCATGCGGTGTAGAAATCAATACTCCGTCTCCCTGTCCAACATCAAGAAATACAAAGCTTTCCCTATTTTTAATAAAAGGAATACATATAGTTATGTTAACCACTAAACATAATATCAGAATAACCAAACCATGTTGTATTTTTGTAAATTTTCGTCTGTCTATTTTTTTAAATCTTTTATCCTCTAAAAAACGTATCAGCTTTTCCTTCATATGTCTGTCCATTATAGCCAGAATTACAAGCAGTATTGTATAATATACAATTATCTGCCACATGGATGGCTTTCCTGTATTTGCTGTTGAAAAAGGAAGCTTCAGAGTGATTTCTGATATTTTCTTGAAAATTTTCAGAAGCCCTATTCCCGGTGTAATAAACGCTCTCCCAATCGATAGAGAAAGCATGGATAATATAATGCCCACAACTCCCAATACCACAACCAATGACATGCATGGAACAACAAATAAATTGATGATAAACCCATACATTGGAAGCTCATAATAAAAATATGCAACTATGGGAAATGTAACTATATTGATTGATATTGAAACAATGACAGAACTCATTATGTATTTGGCAGCCCTATGTTTTCTAAAATATTTTTTTATCCGTCCATTATTTAAAAGGCATTTATTTATGTATGCTCCCATGCATACTCCCAGTATTGCCCCTGCGCTTAACAGCATACCTGTATCCATGATACTCATTGGATTTTTTATTAGCATTATAAAAACAGCCGCCGCAAGCCCTGTAAGCATATCAACACTCTTTCCAAGCCGGTTGCCCAACATGGCGACAGTCAGCATGATAAGGGCCCTGACTGTGCTCATGCCAAAACCCGCAAGTGCTCCATACAAAAATGCCGTCATTATTGCAGTAAATGCGGACAGCCATGTTGGCATATACATTTTTCGGAAAAGCATATAAATAAATCCACTTACGATTGATATATGAAGCCCGGATATAGCCAGAATATGAGCGATACCGCTCCTCCTATAAATCAGCATATTCCTGTCACTGATACTGCTTTTATCTCCAAACAAAATCCCTTTATATTCTGCACAGCCGTTTTCACATATTGCTTCCAGTCTGTGAATTCCCCACATCCTGATATTTACAAGTTTTTGCCACATCCTATTATAGGATGCATCAAGCAACGTCAGCTGGTCTATATTTATGGAAAAACATATATTTCTTCCTTTGTAATAGGTAACAAAATCAAATGCTCCTGGGTTTGTGGGTCTAGACGGACAGACCGCATTCCCCATCACCAAAATCTCCTGACCCTTTTTAAGGTCACAGTCAACTCCGTATGCAATCACTCTACACCCATCAACTGTTTTTATTACTATACTGCATTTTTCATTCCCACCGCTTACTTCATCAACAATGCCCTGAAGCTTAATATATGTCCCATCACCCGCAGATTCCCTGTATCTAAGCTCCATCAAACGGTCACATACATAACCGTTTCCAATACATATAAAGCCTGCAAGAGGCATGGCAAACACACATATATATGCTGCTCTTTTGCATATCCTGTAAAAAAATACTCCAACGCAAATAAACATGCCAATAAGCATGTACGATAAAACCGTTTTGCCAATCATTATGTAAACCACCTCTCCAAGTGCAAACATAACTACTGCCCAAAACAAAATTCTTCTCAATTAAAATCTCCCAACTGATTTTTACATACCGGAATATCCGTAGAAATAGAAAGATTTTCGGTCAAAGCTCTCCTCTGAAATAACCTTTCCCTTATCGTCACTGAGTCTTACCGTTATGACATTTATATCAGGTATCTGAAATAAAGAACTTGTTATTGCCGCCTTTGCAAGAAGATAAAACTCTTTATTGTATTCGCTTACCAAATCAAAATCCAAGGTGACATTATTGTAGGCATCTATCATATAAGTACTATATTCAATTCTGTCACTACCCAGCTTCTCAGACAAAACAGGCATAAGCTCCTCAATGGATGCTACCATTGAATCCGGCTGTTTTAGCTGAAAGGCAACACTATCCTTTTCAATGCCCTTATCTCCCGGGTAATATATGTCTACCATATTTTCCTGCGCCACGCCCTCGGAAAACTCAGTATTTGCATTTTTCTCCCCGCATCCTGCCAGCAAAATAAGCATACACAAAGCAAGGAAAACATTAACAACCTTTTTCATTGCGATTTAACCCTCTTTGTTATCTACATGCCTGATAGGGATTTTAATAGTAAATGTTGTTCCCTCACCGGATTCACTATACAGCTTAATTGTACCTTCATGCATGAGAATAATATTTCTTGTTATAGCAAGCCCCAGACCGGTTCCTCCGGTATCCCTGCTTCTTGCCTTATCAACTCTATAAAATCTTTCAAAAACCTTATCCTTACAATCATCCGGTATACCCACTCCCGAATCAGCCACCTTAACGTAAAAGTTTTTGTGATCCGAGTTTAAAGTAACCTTTATCCAGCCATTATCAACATTGTATTTTATGGCATTTTCTATAATATTTGTCAAGGCAAGTGTAAGCTTCACCTCATCAACATCAGCCTCAACCTCTCTATAGCTCTCATACGTTATAACAATACCTCTTGCATCGGCCAAAGGTGCAACACGCTTAAGAATAATCTCAAGCAGAGTGTTAATATCAATAGTTGCAATGTTAAGCTCTGCAGATTTTTTATCTGTTTTTACAAGTGTAAGCAAATCTGTAATGATTTCACTTTCCCTGTCAATTTCATCAACAATATCCGCCATAAACTCTTTGTACATATCCAAATCTGCCTGTTCATTTTGAACCAGGGAATCCGCAAGCACTTTCATGGATGTAATAGGCGTTTTCAGCTCATGTGACACATTTGATACAAACTCCTGTCTTGAGGAATCTATTTCCATAAGCTTGCCAATAGAGTTATTGTAATTTTCTATAATAGTCCGGAACTCAGTAAAACCGGATTCCGGTATGTCATGGGATGCCTGACCATACCTCATAGTCTCCATATGTGTATTAATGTTTTTTAAGCCCCTTACACATATACCTGCTCCCAGCACAGCCAGCAAAATACCAATCACGATAACAACAAATACAAGCATATAGCTTCGTTCAGAAATGTTATCCCATACAGACGTTATTCTTTGGGACGGAATGCTGACCATTATTACACCTGCGGTTCCATCCTCTGTATTCACAGGACAAACATACTGATAATGTTGATCCATCAATGAGACAACACGGGACTCCTCCCCTGTCATAGCACTGATGACAGATGAATTTATAATAAATGTATTTTGTTTTTCATCCGCGGAATCCTTTATAATCTTATAATCGGAGTCAATGATAAAAATACGTCCATCAAAAAATGTTGCCATAGAATCTATGCAGAGATTTAAATCCGCATTCTCTCCGACCACAGAAAATTCATTTGCAATCAAATCCTGTGAAAGCCTGTCACACTGCTTCCACACATCATTTTCCAATACCTTTCTCTGGCTGTCCTTACTGAATCTTACAATGACTATAGAATAAACAGATAAAAGCAACAAAACAACAAGTATAATGTATATCGTAATAAATGCACGCAGACTGATAGCAGTCATATTTTTTTTGTTCGTTTTCAATGTCGTTTCCTCGCTTCAAGTATCAGGATTGAAAATAATATCCAACTCCCCACTTCGTGTGAATATATTTTGGATTTGCAGGTGTTGACTCAATTTTCTCCCTAAGTCTTCTTACATGAACATCCACCGTTCTTGCATCACCGGGATAACCTGCTCCCCATATTGTCTTTAAAAGCTGTTCTCTTGAATAAACCTTGTTAGGGTTTGAAATCAACAGATACACAAGGTCGAATTCCTTTGCAGTCAGGTTCGCTTCCTTTTCATCTATGTATACCCGCCTGCTGTCACAATCAATTTTAAGGCCTTTGGCTTCTATAATCTTGCTACTCGCAGTCTCATTGGCAATTTTGGTATTTCTTCTTAAAATAGCCTTTATCCTCGCCTTTACCTCAAGAATGTTAAACGGCTTCGTAATATAATCGTCTGCGCCATACTCAAGCCCCAATATTTTATCCATATCATCACCTTTAGCTGTAAGCATAATGATAGGAACATCGGAAAACTCCCGAATCATCTGACAGATTTCCAAGCCAGTAATACCAGGCAACATAATATCAAGGAGAATAATATCATACTTGTTCTCCTTTGCCATATTAAAGCCCTCATCTCCATCATATGCCACATCTACATGCATATCATCCTGTTCGAGGCTGAATTTTATTCCCTTTACGATTGACTTTTCATCATCAACTACCAAAACCTTTTTCATGTTATCTCCTTACTCTACACATATATAATCCTTTATATTATTGTAGACACCATCCTTGATTCCACTTATTTGTTTTATGTCATCCACACTTTTGTAGCTTCCATGTTCTTCTCTGTACGCTACAATCGCCCTTGCCTTGCTCTTACCGATTCCCGGCAGTGTCATCAGTGTTTCTTCATCAGCTGTGTTAATGTTTATCAGACCAGATTCTTTATCTTGGTCAATACTAATATAATATTCTGTTTCCTCCTCACTTGGAAAATATATTTTTTCCCCGTCAGAAATCCTCTCAGCCAGATTGATGTACTCTCTGTCTGCCTCCTCAGAAAACCCACCTGCCGCATATAGAGCGTCCTGTTTGATTGCGCCGGGCTCCATATAATAAACTCCCGGATTCACAACAGCACCACAAACATATACCGCCAACAGCCTGTCCTCAACAGGTGCCTCAGCACTGACCGCTTCATCAGCAGTACTACCATCGGTTTCAATGGCAGTAATTACCGTTCCACTATTGCCACATGCCGTCAGAAATGTCATCACCAAAATTGCTGACATATATACAAAAAATCTATGCATATGAAATACCTCCCTATAATCTGAGCAAGTATTTCACAACACATAACAAAACACACTACCATTTTACCCAACTTTGAAAAATATTACAATAGTAAAAAAGTATAATAGTACTCTACTTTTCCCATTTAAATATGATAAATCCTACAATAGATATAATAATTCCTATTAATTTACTCCACTCAAAGGATACCTTTTCTACTCCAAACATTCCCATAAGCTCTATAATATACGCAATGAGAAGCTGTGCAATTACAATAAGAAGAACTGCCTTTGCAGGTCCAAGCTCCGCTATGCTCTTTATAACCGTCCATGTAATAAATGCTCCAATCACACCACCGGTAAGCATATATTTGTTTTCAATCTGAAATAATGACATTATATTTGTATCATTTCTTTCAAATATCCCCCAAAGAATAAATGCTACGACAAAGCTTGAAAAAGCAACCCATGAAGTTACAAGCCAGTTTGAAGTCTGTTTTGTAACACCCGTATTAAATACTCCCTGAATACTCATAAGTGTTCCTGATATAAGAGCAATAATAAGTCCCCACATAAGAAAAACCTCCGTTTTGAAAATAATATAATTTATTATTTGTCATAACAGAGGTTTTATTCTAAAATAACTTTTTAAACTATATGTCTACAATAATGGCTCTTTCATAATAGCTGTTCCAATACCTTTTTCCGTAAATATTTCCAGTAACAGGCAATGCTCAACACGTCCGTCAAGCATATGTACCCTTGATACGCCATTTCTCATTGCTTCTATACAATTTGTAAGTTTTGGAAGCATACCGCCGCCTACAATTCCCTTGTCAATAAATTCCTGTGCCTCATTTATATCCATCTCCGAAATAAGAGTGGACTTATCCTCCGGATCAACGAACACGCCCTCAATATCAGTTAAAAATACTAATTTTTCTGCATTTAATGCTGTTGCAACTGCACAGGCAGCATCATCGGCATTTATGTTATATCCATGAAAATCATCTATCCCGATTCCTATAGGCTCTATAACCGGAATAAAGTCATTTTCAATCAGTGTTTCAAGAATAGATACATCCGCAGAAACAACCTCACCTACATAGCCTATATCCTTTCCACCGCTAAGCTTTTTGCGGACCTGAAGCATACCTCCATCCTTTCCGCTTATACCAACAGCTTTAAGTCCCAGCTTCTGCATCATTGCCACAAGACTTTTGTTAACCTTTGACAGAACCATCTCCGCCACATCAAGAGTTTCATTGTCGGTAACACGAAGACCATTTATAAATTCGGATTCTTTTCCGATTTTATTCATCCATGCACTTATCTCCTTACCACCGCCATGAACAATAATAGGTTTAAGACCAACTAACTTTAAAAGTGCAACATCCTTTATTACATTATATTTCAGGTTTTCATCTATCATGGCACTTCCACCATACTTAACAACAACCTTTTTTCCATTAAATTTCTGAATGTATGGCAGGGCTTCTATCAGTGTTTGAGCCTTAGCCAAAACCAAATCCATTGAATCATTATTTACCATAATAAGCGTCCTTTCCAAATTTACAATTCATCTTTACAACATTAAGACCTGTAATCAGCGTTTATCTTAACATAATCATATGTCAAATCGCAACCCCATGCTGTTGCCACAGCATCTCCGGATTTGATATCAGCAATTGCGATTACCCGTTCCGGTGAAAGTATTTCTGTTGCCCTTTCCTCGTCAAAATCTGTTGCTTTTCCATTACTGACAAGCTGGATACTTCCCTTTTCGCTTTCAATAGTTATGTCAACCTTGTATGGGTCAAATTCCACACCGGAATAACCCATTGCACAAAGTATTCTTCCCCAGTTTGCATCCTTTCCATATATGGCACATTTTGTAAGATTGGATGTAACAATAGATTTTGCAAGTACCTTTGCCGAAGCAGTATCCGGTGCACCCTTGACATCGACCTGAAAAAGTCTTGTAGCTCCTTCTCCATCCCCTGCAATCTGTGTTGCAAGAAATGTATTCACTTCATTAAGTGCCTTTTTAAACACTTCATATTCCGCATTCTCAGTATCAATTTTTTTATTTCCCGCAAGTCCGTTTGCCAGAATAACAACTGTATCATTCGTGGATGTATCACCATCAACTGATACCATGTTAAATGTATCCTCAATATTTTCCCTGAGCGCCTTTTGAAGCAGTGACTGGTCTATAGCAAGGTCTGTTGTAATAAAACCAAGCATAGTTCCCATGTTTGGATGGATCATACCTGACCCTTTACACATAGCACCTATTGTAACGGTCGTTCCGTCAATTTCAAATTGTACTGCAATTTCCTTTTTGTGAGTATCCGTAGTAAGAATGGCTGTTGCTGCATCATCTGCCGACTGTCTGCTGTCACTTATCATATCCTTAAGGGAATTTATTCCCGACGCTATAACATCCATCGGAAGCTTAAAGCCAATAACACCTGTTGATGCGACAAGCACATGCTCAGCATTAATTCCAAGTGCCTCTGCAGTAAGCACTGCCATTTTTTTTGCATCCTCATAGCCCTCATCCCCTGTACAGGCATTGGCAATTCCGCTATTTACTATAACCGCCTGTGCTACCTTTTGTTCCTCAACAACCTTTTTGTCCCACAAAACCGGTGCCGCCTTTACAACGTTTCTTGTAAAGGTTCCTGCCACGTCTGCCGGGCATTCTGAGTAAATCATTGCCATATCCTTATTGGTTTTTCCTGCCTTAATTCCTGCCCGTGTTCCTGCTGCCTTATAACCCTTTGGAGCTGTCACTCCACCATCTATTATATTCATGCTTTTCCTCCTATCATTCTCTGGCACCTGTCAGGCCTTTTCTATGGGAAAAGCGGCGGCATCATAAGCCCCTTTGTTTCATCCAGTCCCATTATAAGATTCATATTCTGCACTGCCTGACCTGCTGCGCCCTTTACTAAATTATCCATTGCCCCCATAACTACAACTCTGTTTGTTCTAGGGTCTATAACAAAATTCACATCAACATAATTACTTCCCTCAACCCATCTTGTCTCAGGGCATACACCCTTATCGAGAACTCTTACAAAGGTTTCATTCTCATAATATTTGTCATACACAGCCTTAATATCCTCATAGGAGCATTCCTTTGTAAGACCTGCATATGCAGTTATAAGTATGCCTCTGTTCATAGGTACAAGGTGCGGTGTAAAGTTTATGGTAAGAGGTGTTCCATCATAAGCATAACCAAGCTGTTCCTCTATTTCAGGAGTATGCCTGTGAGTCGTAACTCCGTATGCCTTTATGCTCTCGTTTACCTCACAGTAAAGATTTGCAACCTTGGCACCCCGGCCTGCACCTGAGGTCCCCGATTTTGCATCTACAATTATAGAATCAACATCTATCAGCCTTTCTTTTACAAGTGGATACAGTGATAAAATGGAGCAGGTCGTATAGCATCCTGGATTTGCTATAATTCTGGCTCCCTTTATAGCCTCTCTGTTTATTTCACAAAGACCATAAACTGCTTCCTTTATAAATTCCGGTGCTTTATGCTCAATATTATACCATGCCTCATATGTTGCAACATCCTTTATCCGGAAATCTGCCGAAAGATCAACAAGCTTCGTTTTTGAAAGAATATTTTCATTCACAAGTGACGCTGCAAGTCCCTGAGGAGTAGCAGTAAATATTACATCAACCTTATCTGCAAGCTCCTCCATATTATCATCCATACACCTTTGGTCAACAATCTGAAACATATTTCCATATACGTCAGAATATTTTTTATCTATGTAACTTCTTGAACCATACCATTCTATTGAAACATCTCCATGTCCCAAAAGCAATCTCACAAGCTCCTGACCAGCATATCCTGTAGAGCCGATTATACCTACTTTTACCATAATAATTTCCTCTTTTCCCAGTGAATTAACACGATTATACAACCACATATTAAAATATGCAACATAATATTTACTTTTTCTGTATATTTTTTATATTTTATGCATATTTTTATATTTTATACATAATTTTATGCATATAAGTTGAAATACTCTTGCATATTCTAATATTAAGGTTTATACTTAACCTATGTTTTTTAAGGAGGATAAAATGTAATGAAAGAAAAAGTAATTCTTGCATATTCCGGCGGCCTTGATACCACTGCTATCATCCCATGGCTAAAGGAAACCTATGACTTTGATGTTGTATGTGTATGTATTGATGTTGGACAGGAGAGCGAACTTGAGGGCTTAGAGGAAAGAGCAAAATATTCAGGTGCGGAAAAGCTCTACATATTAGATGTAGTCGATGAGTTCTGTGATGAGTATATCGTTCCGGGTGTCCAAGCAGGTTCTGTTTACGAAAATAAATATCTTCTCGGTACATCATATGCAAGACCGCTTATTGCAAAGAAGCTTGTTGAGATTGCACGAAAAGAAGGTGCAACTACAATATGCCACGGTGCAACAGGCAAGGGTAATGATCAGGTACGATTTGAGATAAACATAAAAGCCCTTGCTCCTGACTTGAGAGTAATAGCTACATGGAGACAGCCTGAATGGACAATGCAGTCACGTGAAGATGAAATCGCATACTGTAAGGCGCATGGTATTGACCTTCCGTTTGATGCTTCTTCTTCCTATAGCCGTGACAGGAACCTCTGGCACATAAGCCACGAAGGTCTTGAACTTGAAAATCCGGGTGAGGAGCCAAACTGGGATCATCTCCTCGTTCTTGGTACACATCCACTAAAGGCACCTGACGAACCTGAATATGTTACAATGACATTCGAAAAGGGTGTTCCAAAATCCGTAAACGGAAAAGAAATGAAGGTTTCAGACATTATACGTGAGCTTAACAGACTCGGTGGAAAACATGGTGTGGGAATTATTGACATAGTAGAAAATCGTGTAGTAGGTATGAAATCACGTGGTGTATACGAAACTCCGGGTGGAACAATTCTCATGGAGGCACATACACAGCTTGAGGAGCTTATACTCGACAGAGATACGCTTGCATTTAAGAAGCTCATTGGTGACAAGTTTGCAGACATGATTTATGAAGGCAAATGGTTCTGTCCTCTCCGCGAGGCACTTCAGGCATTTATTGAGAGCACACAGGAGCGTGTTACAGGCGAAGTTAAATTCAAACTTTACAAAGGCAATATAATAAAGGCTGGTACGACATCTCCTTACTCACTTTATTCAGAGGAGCTAGCAAGCTTTACAACAGGTGATTTGTATGACCACAAGGATGCAGAAGGCTTTATCAATCTGTTTGGTCTTTCCATGAAGGTTCGTGGAATGCTTGACGCAAAAAGGGATGGCAAATAGAAAATAAAAAAGAACTGCTGTACAAATTGTACAGCAGTTTTTTTATTTGAAAACTTTTTCTTTTCCTTCACTAGAAGAATATATGGTCACCTATAATTGCACTGTCCGGATATGCACTTGTATCCACACTGTATGTTGCTCTGTATGAGAGATATGTACCTATATTATTGTTTCCTGATGCAGCATCCCTGACTGCTGTCACACAGCTCTCCTGAGGTCCGTTAGCCATACACTGTGCAAAACTGTCGGTATATACAACTGAGAACTGGTTTTGTGCGTAAAGTACACCTTCAATTGTGTCTCCCCATATACCTGTCTCAAGCCTGTTTAGTATCAGATTTGCAACTGCAAGCTGTCCCTCATAGGACTGATTACCACACTCAAGAGTAAGTACACATGCCATAAGCTGGATTTCATACTCTGTAAGGTCAAACGCTGCTCTTGTTGTTGGAGCAGGAGGCTCTTGTGATGCCGGCTGTTCCGTTGTCGGTTCCTCTGTAGTTGGAGCCTGTGTTGTGGTCGGTGCCACTGTTGTCGTAGGCTGTTCAGAAACCTGAAGCTCTGTTGTCGCCTCTGATGGTGTTACATCCAATTCTGATCCCTCAAGCTCAAAATCATCCTGAACCTTGGCAACCACCTGAAAATCATTTGCCTCAACAACCATCTGTGCATCGTTATCCATCGCGGATTTCAGATTCAAAACAGATGCCGGATCCATAAGGCTGATTGTATTAACAGTAAGTGTATCATCTATCGTATCATCTGCTTCAGCTACTGCCACAGTACTTGCTTTTACATCCTTACTATCCTTAAGGACATTCACTCCACATACTGATAATCCAATAGCAGAAACTCCGACTAAAGCTGCAATAGTATTTCTCACAAGGTACTTTTCGTTAAAAACATTCTTCTTAAGATTCAGACGAAGATTGTTCATCTTCAACTTCATTCTCTTATTCATTGCTTTCCACCTGTTTATTATAATTTTGCAACAAAGTTAACTTTGTTACAATTTTGTTACGGAAGTATTGTAACATTTACCAATTTAGGTGTCAAGCTTTTGTTACAAAAAATTCATATGTGTTAATAGTTATATCACACAAATGTCTAACTTTGTTCAAAAACCAACGCAGTCATGCCGGCTCCCACATGTGTTCCGATAACCGGGCCGATTGGTGCAATAATTATATTTTCAGGAAGTACACCAACATCAATAACCATTTCTTTTAATCTGTTTACTTTTTCCGGTGCATCAGCATGGCCTAAAACCACCTGCTGTTTTTTGAGGTCACCGCCCTCCTCAACAAGCTTCGAAACCAAATATTCCAATGCCTTTGATGTTCCTCTTGTTTTTGATTTGACGAAAAGTTTTCCCTCCTCGTCCACACTTAATATTGGCTTTATTTTCAGGGCACTTCCTACCATTGCTTCAACAGTAGAAATTCTTCCTCCCCGCTTAAGATGGAATAAATCCTCAACCATAAACCAATGTCTTATATGTGAGCACTTATCACGTATCCAACTTTCCAATTCATTAATTCCAAGCCCCTCCTGCTTCTTCTTTGCAGCCTTGTACAAGAGAAGCCCCTCACCAACAGAAGCACAAAGAGAGTCTATGGCAATAACATTTGCATCAGGATATTTGTCCTTCAACATGTCAATTCCCAGCAGGCATGTATGATAGGACCCACTAAGTCCTGAGGAAAAGCATATATAAAGCACATCCTTTCCCTCCTTGACTATTTGTTCAAAATACTCCTTATAGGTAATAGGATTAACCTGTGATGTTACCGGCATTGCTCCCTTTTTAAGGCGTCCGTAAAAATCACTGATATCTCCGTCCCTTTCATCAAGATAATACCCAAATACCTCATCATTAATCGAATAAGTAAAAGGTATAATTCTGACACCAAGTTCTCCTACAACCTTCGGATCCAAATCCGCCGTAGAATCACTTACCAATACATAATCATTCAATTTTTCTTCCTCCTACTCCGAAAAATAACTATCTATACCATCCGCTATTCCCTTAACAAGTTTAGCCTGATAATCCTCATCCAGCAAGTTAGCTTCATCCAGTGAATTACTCAAAAATGCAGGTCTGATAACTGCGACAGGAATCCTGCTCCAATTAATTGCAGTCATTTCATCCGTTTCATAGATACCCTGATTTACGGCACCTGTCTCCAAAATAATTCCCTGTATGATTCTTGTTGCCAAATAATTACTTTCATCATATAACTCAGCGTTATATATGTTGTCTTTAGACATAGTAAGCGCCATAACTCCTGACAACTCCTTATTTGAGCTAAATCCCATTTGTATTCTTATAAATACAGTTGCGCCCGAGCTGTTGGCATACTGTGCCCTTTCCATATTAGTCATATCAGCATCATTGCTGTCTCTTGTAAGGAACACCTCGTACCCTCTTGTCTCAAGCTCTGCCTTAAGAAGCTGTGCATAAACAAGATTAATTTCGTACTCTTTTGTTTCATAGGTTGTTCCCACATTGCCTGTTGTCGCTCCCTTTTTTGTTTCCTGGCTATCAGGTCCAATAGGCTCAGATATAACATTTTCACGTGCCTGATTTCCCGCATCTATGACAATTTTTTTAGGCAGCTGTTTTCCATCCTCCTCTGGATTTTCAGTGTCCTCTGAATTGCTTTCTTCCGATGTTTCAGGTTTGGATGCCTTCTCAATCTGTACCGTCAGAACATAGAAATCTGTATTATCCACTACGATTCTTGACCAGGTATCATTATATCCTGTCCTTTTTACGGCTTCGCCTGCCTTCATATATCTGTAAATCCCTGAACCCTCCGATGGCTTTATCATAATCTCTGCCACATCCTGAACAGGGGTTACATAATCATCAACTATATAAAATCCATCCTCATCTGCACTCTGTTCTTCCTCAGTATTACTTGGCTTTTTCTCCTCAGTTGTAGGCACCTCATCTGTTCCTTTTGTCGTGTTTTGGGACTTCTTTTTTTCATCTTTTCCGCATCCCGATATAGAAATAGCCAAAACAAGGCATAAAATTGCAAATATATAAAAATGTTTTCTTCTTATCATTAGAATTCTCCTATTTATTATAAATATTCTAATTATAGCATTAAAAAAACAAAGACACAAGATAATTAAATCCTGCACCTTTGCTGTAACATCTGTATTATTTTACACAAGCGCCATTTTTAAAAGGAAATAACTATACCGCCGCGATTTTCATAAAGAGTGCTTACACCTTTTGCATCTAAAATGACAACATTTTCAAAACCAAATTTTTCCATAAGTATCTTTCTTACGTTCATACATCTCTCATAGCTGTCGCATTGTGTGATCTCAACCTTGCGCTTTTTGTCAAAATTACCTTTCTCAATATGCCAAAGCAGCTTATTCAATGCCTTGTTCATGCCCTTTGCCTGATCAAGCTGGTGTATCTCCCCATCCTTTCCAAACAGTATAGGTTTAATATTCAACACATTTGCAACCAGAAACTTAACCTTTGACATTCTACCGTTCTTTCTCATAACATCAAGATTTTCGAGAACAAATATAGTTACCTGCTTTTTGATATACTCCTCTGTCATACTGACTATTGTTTCATATTTTTTTCCCTGAAGGGCAAGTGTTTCCAGTCTTTCACATATAAGATGCTGGGCCGCTGCCGCTGATTTAGAATCAAAAACATATATTTTAACGTCCGGATGCTCCTCCAAAAACATATCCTTTGCCAACATGGCACTATTGTATGAACCACTCAGCTTTGAGGATAATGTAACCACATATACCTCTTCTGCACCTTCATATGCCTTCATATACGCCTCAGGAGACGGACATGCTGACTTAGGACAGTCCTCACATACCTCCATCCTTTTCAGAAGGTCTTTTGTATCAATATTTTCATCATCAACAATATCAACTCCCCCTACAGTCAGGGTGAGCGGTACATTTACAAAATACTCTTTTGATAGTTCTTCTTTCGTTAAATCGCAACAGCTATCACCAACTATTTTAAATTTCATAGGGCAAGCCTCCTACACATAGTTTTTAATACCACATATCATAGCATATAACAACTCATTTGACAATATACTAATTGTTAAAAT
>CAMWGV010000010.1 GCA_947173945.1 uncultured Lachnospiraceae bacterium | reverse complement strand
AATGCAGAATATGCCACAGATGAATCAGCAACCGCAAATGCAGAATATGCCACAGATGAATCAGCAACCGCAAATGCAGAATATGCCACAGGTGAATCGGCAACCGCAGATGCAGAATATGCCACAGGTGAATCGGCAACCGCAGATGCAGAATATGCCGCAGATGAACTGGCAGCCACAAATGCAGAATACGCCACGGCAAAATGTACAGCAGATAAGCCATCAGTCTGCCCCTATGCAGAATGCGGCGAAAGCAAAAAAAAGAACACCACTTTTTATTGGCATAGGAGCTACCGTTATAGTTGCCGTTATTGTCACAGCATGTCTGATAAAAGCTAATACATATACAGACTACACAAAGGACAAACTCACAACTGAAGAACCATACGCTACTATCACAGAGGACGAAACAACGGATGTCTCCACTACGGAATCAACTCTTCCAAACTATGCTTCAGGCGATAAGACAATTATGATGTATATTGTTGGTTCAGACCTTGAGAGCGAGTATAATGCGGCAAGTACCGATATTGAGGAAATACTGGCATCTGATTTTGATGATGAAAAAATAAACCTCATCATATACACAGGCGGCTGTAATGATTGGCACAATAATCAGATACCGGATAAAAATAATTCCATTCATATTGTTTCAAATGGAGAGCTTTCCGAGCTTGAAAGTACAGAGCAAAAAAATATGGGTGACTCTGACACATTGTCAGACTTTTTACAGTATGGGTACGAAAACTATCCGGCCGAACAATATTCACTTATCCTGTGGAACCACGGCGGTGGTGCACTGCTCGGTTATGGTTATGATGAAATATCCGGAGACTGTCTCACCCTTGCTGAGCTTAGTAATGCTTTTTCCAACAGCCCATTTTCTGAGGATAACAAGCTTGAATGGATAGGTTTTGATGCATGCCTTATGGCAGGAATAGAAACTGCAAATGCCCTCTCCCCTTATGCAAATTATATGATAGCATCCCAGGAATCGGAACCCGGCTGGGGATGGGATTACGGCTTCCTTGATGACATAGAAAATCTTTCCAGTGGTGCTGAAATTGGTGAAATAATTGTTGACACCTATATTGACAATTGTGAGTCTACCTTCAACAGTGTTCCATTTTCCTATTCAAATGTAACATTGTCAGTTATGGACCTTAGCAAGGTTGACGCCGCCGAGGATGCACTTAACACACTGTATGACAAGGTAAACTCAGAGTTTGATTCCACAAGCTACGGAAGATACTCGCATATAAGAGCCACATCAAAGGAAATAGCTTCTGAATATACAGGCCAATACTCATACGATATAATTGACTTAAAAGATTTATCATTGAAAATGAAAGCTCTTCATCCGAATGAAGCAAATGCTCTTACCGCTGCGATTGACGAGCTTGTTGTATATAACAAAAGTAATGAACTGAATGCTAACGGTGTATCCATTTATCACCCTTATAATTCAAAGGAATACACAAGCATTTTTATTCCAACATACACGGGATTTAGCTTTGCACCTAATTACACATCATACATAACCTCATTTTCAACATTGTTGACAGGAACCGATACGCTTTCTGCTGAGTGGGATGTTGCTACAATGATTCCGCAAGCAAACGATGACATGAGCTTTTCATTAACATTGACACCTGAGCAACAGGCATGCTGCGAAAATGCTTACTTTGTAATATCAAGAACGGACATGGATAATCCATCTAATTATATGTTTGTTGCAATGGGAAATGATGTATCCATAGATTCGAAAGGAACTGCAACCGCACACTTTGACGGAAACGTAATTTACATGCAGAACAATACGACATCCGAACAATATGAGGTAATGTATACTATTCAGGAAAAAACAGACTCCTATACCAGGTATTTGCTCTCAAGTATTCTTTTTAATGAAACTATTAATGATGCGGATGCCGTATATGCATATTTTGTCATGGATGTATCAGCAGAAAACCCTGGTGGACAACTGCTTGGTACATATCCTATAGCAAATATTGCGTCTGGAGATACCACAAATTTATTTCCTGAAAGATATGAAATAAACCCAAATGATTACGAGAATATTGCTTTCGGTTCCTTCTCCCATGAATTTACATCTGAGGAGGACTTGACAACTCTGAACGAAGCAGACTGGAGCGACCTTGTACTTCGTTATAATACCCAGCCTGTGTCAGATGGTTTTTCCACTGTTTCCGGTAAAATGATTGACGGTATTCCATATTTCGGAATGTTCATATTTGAGGATATACAGGGAAACCGCCACTGCTCTAACCTTGTAAGATTGCAGTAAACGAAAAAATAGACTACCGCATTAAGGAAAGATTATACTGTATGGCTAGCCTGCGGCAGTCACATGCTGCTATATTCATAATAAAACCGTTTGAAGACGTCGGTACTTGAAGTGCTTGTACGGATGCAGCCTATGCAGTGACCAAAAACACGCTTTCGCTCGTCTCCAACGTAACGGTACTAAAAATTGCCGGTCTAAGATAGTCCAATATAAGGATCCCTAGACCGGCAATTTAAGTACCGACGTCTTCAAACGGTTTTTCGTCACTGCATAGGCCGCATCCGTACAGGCACTTCTTAGTACCGTTACGTCGGAGACGAGCGAAAGCGTGTTTTATATGAATATAGCAGCATATGACCGCTGCGGGCTAGCCGTACAGTGTAATCTTTCATTTAGCTCGACAGCCCCTTTTTTGTTTTTGCAATTACATTCCAAGTCTTGTCTGGTCAGGCTCACTGTAGCTTCCCTGTCCCACAAATGCATCTGCTTCATCATCATATTTATTCATCAGGCGTTCTAATTCGGAACTGCCTTTTACTACCTGCTGTGACGGTAAATCTATATGTATCTTGTTCGCTTCCAAAAATCTGTATGCTATCATAAATGTTACTTCATCAAATGTGGTAAGGTATTTATCATTTAAGTAATCTACACACTCGTCAATGGTATAGAACTTATCCGGATTTATATCCCCAAGCACCTGCCGGAATACATCCAGACATATTGCCTTTTGCCTGTCAAAATCTGATGAGACCGACTGTATCGGAAATACTCTCAAGTATGCCCTGAGCCAGTCTGTGTCCCTGCTATACCATTGGGAGATTACATCATACTCCTGAGACATATCGTATATTTCCCGCTCCCATGAGAAAGACATGTAGGAAGCATCGACGATACGTTCAACCTCTTTTTCGGTAAGATTCAGCTTGTATTTTTTACTGAATTTTACAACAATTTTGCGTCTCTTTGGATATGATCTTGTAAGTCCCGTAAGCGAAAATCCATTGCCTTTTTTGTTCCTGCCATTCGATGCATTGAATTCACTCTCATACCGCTGTCTATCCGCTTCATTTCTAAGCCCTGGCCTATTTTTGACTTTGATAATTCCAAGCCACTTTAACACAACATATATAAGATAGAACGGCAGTGCAAATGCTCCCAATACAGCCACAAGCGACATAATAGCAACTAAGGACATAATAAAGAAACCCGGAACACCTATCGAGAATAGTATGCTTATAATAACGATTGCAGTAATCATTTTTCCGACTCTGCCCTCAACAGCCTTATATGTTCTCGGATTGTTCTTAAATGCAATATTATAAATAATTAAAAAAGTAATTATTAAACCCATACCTATTCGTCCCAATTATGATATACACTCTGAACGTCATCATCTTCATCCAGCATATCAAGTATTCTTGTCATTTTTTTAATGTCATCCTCACTTGTAAGCTCAACGTAATTCTGAGGTATCATTGTCACCTCTGCCTCCGCCATAGCTATTCCCTCTTTTTCAAGAGCTTCTCTCACAGCAGTGAAATCGACAGGAGCAGTAATTATCTCGTAGCTGTCCTCCTCGTCTGCAAAATCTTCCGCACCTGCATCCAGGACAAGCATCATAAGTTCATCAGGGTCTCGGTCACACTCTTGTTTATCTATAATTATCTGCCCCTTTTCATCAAACATGTATGACACGCAACCTGTGGTACCTACGTTTCCGCCTCCTTTCGTAAATGCATTTCTTACGTTTGAAGCTGTTCTGTTCTTGTTATCCGTAAGCGCATTTACAATTATAGCTGTTCCGCTTGGTCCATATCCCTCATATGTAATCGACACATAATTTACTGCTCCTGCGTCTCCTGCTGCTTTCTTTATACCCCTATCAATGGTATCATTTGGCATATTGTTTGCCTTTGCCTTTGCTATAACATCACGAAGTTTACTGTTATTTGCAGGGTCTGGTCCCCCCTCCTTAACAGCTACAGCGATTTCTCTTCCAATAATTGTAAAAATCTTTCCTTTCGCTGCATCGTTTTTTTCCTTCTTGTGTTTAATGTTAGCAAATTTCGAATGTCCAGACATTTTATCTACTCCTTATCCTCATTTTCTTCCGATGATTTCTCAATTTTAATTAGAGTAATCATTTTATCACATATTTTTATTGGTGTAAATTTATATCCTTCATAAATTATTTCCGTTTTTTCGTGTTCGACCGGAAGCCTGCCCAGCTTATAGAGCAAAAATCCGTTCAGTGTTTCTATATCCTCATCCGGGAACTCCACATCCATCACATCTGCAAGCTCATCTAATGAAGCTGTTCCCTGAACAATCATTCTTCCATCCTTGAGATGTCGTATATTTGGTTCCTCCTCATCGTCATGCTCATCCAGGATATTACCTACTATCTCCTCAATAATATCCTCCATTGCAACAAGACCCTCGGTCTGTCCATACTCATCAACAACAATTGCCATATGTATCTTTTCCGTCTGCATCTTCTGAAGCAGCTTCGATATATTAAATGTAGGATGTATGAATATGGGATCATCCATTACTGTGGTGATTGATGCATGCTGATTTTCCAAATACGCAGCTATCAAATCCTTAAGGTGTATCACACCGATAATATTGTCTATATCCTCCTCATATACAGGATATCTGGAGAAAGAATTTTCAAGTGCATATTTCAGTGCCTCATCAACCGTAATAATATTTTCCATTGCTATAATCTTCTGCCGGCTTGTCATAATATCCTTGGCATCTTTATCACCAAATTCAAAGATATTGGATATCATTTCAACCTCACTGTCTTCTATGACACCTTGTTCATGTCCTTCCTCTACCATGGAAAGGATTTCTTCCTCTACCTTTTCCTCATTTACCCTTTTTGCAAATAACTTCTTTAAGCTACTGGGACCACTTTGGGACATATTGTTTCTCCTTTATTATAATTCAAGGCTTACCTTAAGTGCCTCATTTACCCTTTTTATAATTTGCGGCTCCAAATGACACACCTTTTCCTTGAGTCTTTGTTTGTCAATCGTTCTTAGCTGCTCTAACAGTATAACAGAATCCTTAGCTATATCGCAACACCTTGCATCAATTTCCACATGAGTTGGAAGCTTTGCCTTGTGAAGTTGTGATGTAATTGCTGCTATAATGACTGTAGAGCTATGTTTATTACCTGCTTCATTCTGTATAATAAGTACTGGACGAATTCCGCCCTGCTCAGACCCAATTACAGGTCTTAAATCTGCATAATATATATCTCCTCGTCTGATTATCAAATATTTCACACTCCCAATGTTATTTCTAACTATTCAAAGTATTGCCATTAATCAGATTGTATATACATTCTAGCGAACAAGATAGTTTACGCATTTATCCTCCACACCGGACTGCACATAAACTCTTGGAACTCTCCTTGAAATGTTGCATACAAGTTCGTAATTAAAACTTACTGCCGGTGCAGCTACCTCCTCAACCGACACACATGCCTCCCCCTGTCTGCCTATGAGTATAACCTCATCCTTTACCTGTACATTGGGAATATCGGTAACATCCACCATAAACTGGTCCATACATACTCTGCCCAAAATAGGCGCATAACAACCATTTATAATAACACGCCCTATATTCGACATTGCTCTCGGATATCCGTCAGCATATCCGGCGGTAATTGTAGCTACTCTTGTATCTCTATCAGTTATAAATGTCCAGCCATAGCTTATTCCCCTGCCTGCCGAAACAGTTTTTACATGTGACACATGAGCCTTCAGCATCATTGCAGGTTTTATGTAAACTGACTTATCAATCTCCTCAGACGGATAAAGACCATACATGACGATACCTAGTCTAATCATATCAAATTCATCATCTTGAAGCTCCATTGCACCTGCGCTGTTATCTATGTGCTTTATTTCCGGATTTACACCTCTTTTTTGAAGCATATCAATAAATGTCTGAAACTCTTTTTTCTGCTGCTTTGCATATTTTTTTTCCTTCTCATCCGCCTTTGCATAGTGTGTAAATATTCCTTCCACATATATGCCATCAAGCCCTGATATATATGCAACGGCATCCGCATCCTCCCCAGTCACCTGAAAGCCTATACGCGTCATTCCTGTGTCAACCTTTATATGTATCCGGGCATTATGCCCCTTGCTTTTAGCAGTCTCTGCCAAAAGCTCTGCATCACTTACATTATATACTGTCTGAGTGATGTTATAATCAATAAGTTTATCATAGTCATCAGGAGCTGTATATCCAATAATAAGTATCGGATGCTTAATATCTGCCTTCCTAAGCTCCACTGCCTCATCTATGGTGGCAACACCAAAATAGTCTGATATATCTCCTATTCTTTTTGCCAGCTCCACGGAGCCATGTCCATATGCATCTGCCTTGATAACGGACAAAACCTTAATATCCGGCTTATTAAGCGCCTTTACAGTTAATATATTATGACGGATATTATCTACATTTATCTCTGCATATATCCTGTTATACATTTTGTATCTCCTAATCCATATTTTCCAGAACCCTGGTTATACTTCTCACTATATCCCCTGCAATAACACTGTATCTTCCCATAGATATGGATGCTTCCTGACCAGTCAGTCCATGCATATAAACACCCAGCTTTGCAGCCTCAAAAATATTCATGCCCTGACCTACAAGACTGGCAATGATTCCGGTAAGAACATCTCCCGAGCCTCCCGTAGCCATTCCATTGTTTCCTGTACTATTAATATATGCCTGCTCCTCCCCATTAGATACTATCGTTCGTGCATCCTTAAGGACTACAACTATATTATGCTGTGCGGCAAACTTTCTTGCCTCATCAAATTTATTTCCCTTTATATCACTTGTCTTATGTCCTGTCAACCTTGACATCTCCATAAGATGTGGTGTAATTATAATCTTTGCTTTTGTATATTTCAGCCATTCCATATTTTCGGACAAAATATTTAATGCATCCGCATCGATTACAATCGTTTTTTCAAAATCTCTCAGTATACGCTCTACTATAAAACCAGCCGGTTCCTCTCTTCCAAGTCCAGGACCTAATGCAATAACATCACACCATGACGTCATGGTCTTAATTGCATTCTTTACAGAGCTTATGTCATTACTTTCATATGTTGTAAGCATGGCTTCCGGAAGCTTTGTCTGCATAATCTCCCTATTGTCAGATGGAGTACATATTCTGACCAATCCACAGCCCATTCTGTATGCTGATTCAGCAGCAAACAATGCAGCTCCCGCCATATTTTTACAGCCTCCTACGATTCCTATTTTACCGTAGCTTCCCTTGTGTGAATCCGACTTTCTGAATGGTAAAAGTCTATCCACATCCGTATTGTCATAGGTGTAAAGCTTAGGGCATATGAATTCAACTGCCTTTTGCGGAAAGCCTATGTCAACAATCTCAATCTGTCCACTATATTCATTGCCAATACTCATCATATGTCCAAGCTTTGAAAGTCCGAATGTCACTGTTGTATCAGCATGAAATGCCGTACCCAGAACAAAGCCCGTTGATGCATCGATACCGGATGAAATATCAACTGCAAGCTTATATGCCTTTATCTCGTTTATGATATTGATTGTCTCTGCATGTTTTCCCATAATGGCACGTGAAAGTCCCACACCAAACATAGCATCCACAATCAGATCATATCCATAATTAACGATCTCATCTACAAACTTTACTCCAAGATTTTTTGCTATAGCATACTGCTTACTAAAGCCTTCTGACACCTTACTTATATCATTTACATAATAAACCTCAGTATCATATCCTTTACCTGACATCAATCTCGCAAGTGCAAGTCCATCAGCACCATTGTTTCCACCCTCAACTACTATGAGTGTTTTTATATCATTTTGAAATCTGCTTTTTATGAAGTCAAACACACCGATTGCAGCTCTTTCCATGAGAACCATCTGTGGTATTCCAATTTCCTCTATTGTATATTTATCAATCAGTGCCATTTCTTCGCTGTTAGCGATGTATCTCATAATATCCTCCCATACTTACTACTTCAACATATTAGATGCTGCCATATATTTTGCAGCTACATCTGACATAGTAGTTGTATGTAGTTGTGAGGTTGTAGTCGAAATATTCTGACCATTTGTATATAATGTTCCCAACCTCTGCTGCATACTCAAATTGTACAAATCTGCAAGAGAATCATCTTCGTCATCAGACGAAAAATCTGTATCTCCTATACTTGATATTATTTTGAGCATCTGCGAAAAATACTGCATAAGCAAATCATATTCCGTATAGGAAAAATATTTATCAAGACCCTGTGAGGAGTATACGGATGTATTTGTATTATTTTGAACCGTTGCAGTATCTGTGTTATTTTTTACTGTTGTAGTATTGTTAGTAGCATTACTAGTATTATTTGCAATAGTATTAGTATTATTAGTAGTACTACTGTTACTTTGCACCTTAACAGCGTTGTTGTCATTCACATTATTTTGAACTGACGTAGAAGACTTTGTGCTGTTGGCAGTTTTCACACCTGCGGAAGTATTATCCTTTTCATTTGAAACAACACTTACTGTACCGGAAGATTCCAGATAACTTTTACCGGACTCGAGCATTTTTAAAATATCTGCAACATAATTCTGTGTCTCTGCAAAAGGGGGAACGCCTCCGTATTTTGCAACATTTCCAGTACCTGCACTATATGCAGCCAACGTAAGCTTAAGGTCTCCATTGTATAAATCAGAAAGATTTTTTAAAAGCTTGGCTGCTCCCATTATATTTTCATATGGATCATAAGCATTGTTAACACCCATTGCACGGGCTGTTCCCGGCATAAGCTGCATAATTCCCATAGCTCCTGCACTTGAGGTTACACCTGCTTGAAATCTGGACTCATGATAACCTATCGACTCAAGCAAATCCTGTCTCAAGCCGTATTTTTGGGCGGCCTCAGCAAATATATCTTTCAGATTATAGGTTTTTCCCCTTGCCTGTGACAGCTTATTTGATTCGCTTTCAAGCAAATCATCAAACTGGGATTTTTGGGATTTTACTTTCTTTTCCGCAAGTTCTCCGCCCTTTATTGATTTAATTTTTATTTCATCATGATTCGCTATTGCCTCAACAGACATTTTGTTCTCTCCTATCTTTGTTCATCCTTTAGCCTTGTAAGAACAGCTATACTTGCTCCTGCAAATATAAATGTCACTCCAAACAGTATTCCCCAGCATGACATCACATGCTTTTTTGTTCTTACAAACATTTTGTCGTCCTCACTATCCTCGGCTTCCTCCTCGTCCTCCGGAAGTTCAACCTCCGTTTTTTCCGATACAAACTCATCGAAGCTTTGTGGGTCGCCTGCGATTGCAGAATAGTTCTCTACCATATTCTGCAAATCATTTATGGTTGAATCATATTCAGCCTGCATGTCGGCAATCATTTCATTACAGTCATTCACAAGCTCCTCCTGCTTGTCCTTAGCTTCCTCTTTCGCCTTATCTGCATCTTCCTTACCGACAGGAATAAGTCCATTCAGGTCGTTTGTGCTTCCAAGAGCCTCCATAGACCATCTACTGAATGTAAAATATGAAACCTTATCCGTTACTCCGTTTAAGGAGAATAATATACCTGAAAACAGGAGCTGTATAATAAGTATAAACGGTGCTATTGACATAGCACGGTCTCCATTTTTCGATATTGCCGAAATAAGAAGACCAAAGCCTGCTGAAACATATATGGTAACAAAAATTGTTACTATCATTTCAACCGTAGGATTGCCTATTACAACACCGGCACATTTTGGTGCCCCCTCTATTATTACGAAGGTTGCAACAAGAATACATGACTGAATAACCGCTATTAATGCCTGTACTATATACTTTGACAGCATATAAAGAGGCAACTTAAGATTTGCCATATACTCTCTCTTTAATATGACTCGTTCTTTGTAAATTTCCTGAATTGTGTTAAACAATCCCATCCATATTCCGGCACTCATAAGGGCAAATAAAATGGAACGTGTCTCAAACATTTTATCATAAATTCCATTTTCTGCAACAAGTGCCATGAGAAGTCCTATTAAAACCGGCTGAACAAATATCATAATCAGCCTTTCTATGTCATTTTTAATCAGCGTAACATATCTTCGTATAAGAACGGACAACTGATTGATATTACTAACCTTTTTGGTTTTTATTTCTTTTCCTGCGCTTGAACCTGTATCGCTTCCAAGCTTATTTATTCCCGAAGACTTAAACCTTGCTTCCCACGACTTTGTATCGGCGGTAATCATATCATATACCTGAACTATATCGTCAGTATTGAAGAAATCCTTTATTCCGTCAGGACTTCCGCAATAGCAAAGCCGTCCTCCATAACCCATTATAATAACCTTATCGCAGAGATGCAGATTATTTGTTGTATGGGTTACCATGATAATTGTCTTTTCCTGTTCCTTGGACAGCTTACTTAATGTATTCATTAAGTGCTGCTCCGTTCCGGGATCAAGTCCTGAGGTTGGCTCATCAAGAAAGAAAAGTCCCGGATTTGCAAGCAGTTCTACTGCTATGCTGGCCCTTTTCTTCTGTCCTCCCGAAAGACGCCTTATATATGTATCCTGATGTTCTAAAAGTTCAACCATCTCTAAAACATCGTGTATTCGCTCTTCTATTTCCTGTTTTGACGTGTCCTCAGGCATCTTAAGCTTTGCCGTATAATAAAGCATTTTCTTAAGCGTTATATTCTCATATATTATATCCTGTTGAGGTACAAAGCCAATCACATTTTTTAATGTCTGGAAATTTTCTCTGAGATTGATTCCGTTGCAGTATACATCACCGGTTATATCCGTATCAAATCCGCTCATAGCTGTCATCAGGGTAGTTTTTCCTGCTCCTGACCCACCTATTATGGCAACAAATTCATTTGCCCCTATACTGCAATCAACCTTATCCAGTATGGTTTTTTTACCATTTTTTGCCGGAACCTCTTTGTTCAGCTTTCTTATTTCAAGATTGATTCCCTCTGTATTAACCTTATAAAAAATCTGGTTTCCCGAGCATATAAAAGTAGTATTTAATATTGTAAAAATATCTTTATCCGACAGTCTTACGGGCTTATCAATTTTCACTCCGTTTAAATATACACCATTTGTTGACTTGTTGTCGAATAAATATGCCTCATTTCCTGCACATCTTATTCCTGCATGTATACGTGAAACAGCCACATTTTTAATTTTTATATCACACGAAGGATCTCTACCTATACTGTTGTCACCATCATGCAGATTATATGTTTTCCATTTGCCATCTGTAGCATTACTGTCATAGAGCATCAAAACAGAGCGGCAGCCTGCCATAGCCTGTGTTGTACCAAGACGCACCACCATATCCCTGCCATCACCGCCATAATACTGTCCCGGTGCCACCTGAAAAAACTGCTGTCCGCCGGCAATATATGTACCATTGGAGCTGTTATTATCTTTAAGATAAAATATTCCTCCGGTAATATATATCTCACCGTGATGTGCCGATACAATCTCTGAGTTTATGACAATGCTGTTGTCATTTGCTCTTCCGAAAGTATAAACCGCATCCTGATATCCACTTAAATCAATCTCGTTTATTCCGTTGTTATCAACTATAACTATTGTATTTTTTTTCTTCCCTGCAGATTTCTCCATTTCTGCAAGCATAGCCGAATCATAATATACTGTCTTATCCCCTGTGTTATTCATGCTCATGCAAATTCTCCTAAATTATAATTATTTACAATGCAAAATGGGGCTATTGATAACAACAATAGTCCCATTTTTATAACTCTGATTAACCTCTCTTAAGGAAATCAGGTATTTTAATTCCACTGGCAGAGCCGGTTTGTGGCTTAACAGTAGTCGGTTTAATCGGACTTGTAAGATCCGGAACAGCTGTCTTTGGAGTTGTATATGCCTGTTTTCCACCCGCTCCTGCTAAAGGTTGTCCCGAATATGTAGGCGTTTTAAGAGGTGTAACCGCAGGCTTTGAAGCAGTACCTCCTGCCGGTATTGAAACTGATGCAGATGCAGCAGCTCTGTTTGCCTTACCCTCTATTCCTGTTGCAATAATTGTTATGCATACATCCTCGCCCATAACGTCGTTGTCAACAGTACCAAATATAATGTTTGCACTGTCACCTGCAACCTCAGTAAGATATGTAATAGCATCATATGCTTCAACAATTCCGATATTACCTGAAAAGTTTACTATAATGTCAGTTGCACCTGAAACTGTAGTCTCAAGCAATGGGCTGTCCATTGCAGACTTAATGGCATCAACCGCCTTATTGTCTCCACTAGCTCGTCCAATACCTATATGGGCAACACCCTTATCACGCATAACTGTCTGAATATCAGCAAAGTCAAGGTTGATAAGTCCCGGCTTATTGATAAGGTCTGTAACACCCTGTACACCCTGTTGAAGAACTTCATCCGCCTTTTTGAGTGCCTCAGGTATGCTTGTACGCTTATCGCATATCTGCAAAAGCTTGTCATTTGGTATTACTATAAGAGTATCTACGTTTTCCTTAAGCTTTGCAATACCGTTAACAGCATTGTTCATTCTAGGCTTTCCTTCGAATGAAAACGGTCTTGTTACAACACCTACTGTAAGAATACCAAGATTTCTCGCAATCTCTGCAACTACAGGAGCTGCACCTGTTCCGGTACCGCCACCCATACCACATGTTACAAATACCATGTTGGCATCCTTCATAATGTCAGTTATTTCTTCTCTGTTTTCCTCAACAGCACTTGCGCCAATCTCTGGCTTAGCTCCGGCTCCAAGACCTTTTGTAAGCTTCTCACCTATCTGAATCTTAGTTGTTGCCCTACTCTGTGACAATATCTGCTTATCGGTATTGATTGCTATAAGCTCAACACCCTCTACATTTTCGTCTATCATTCTGTTTACTGCGTTGTTTCCTGCTCCACCTACTCCAATAACGAGTATTCTTGCAGGGGTTTTTTCATCGTTTGATTTTATTTCAAGCAAGGTATCTTCCTCCTTTATTGTACTTCATATTAAAAATAAATTGGTTAATTAGCTACATTTTTGCATTATTATTAATAATATAATTTTTTAGCGAAATAATCAATAGATATTTTACTATTTCTTATTATTTCCTGCTAAAGCTTGCGGTTGCCATATCGTTGTCAAAGTCCTTCATATGCAAGGTTCCTTCCAACCCGTTAAGTTTCTCCAGGATACTTCCCAGATTCATAAGCTGTACTGCCAGGTATTCCCCCTCTCCCAGTTCTATGGTGATACCACCATGCATTAAAATTATTTCATCCTCTGCTGTAAATCTTATGCTGTCAATTTCCAACCCATATTTTTCAACGAGCTGTGTGATAGTGAGAATATATTGAAACTTCTTATCCTCATTTATAGGGAGCTTTTGTCCTTTCTCCCAGCTTTCAAACTCAAGTCCCCTTATGCAGGGAATGCCTTCTATCATATCAGATGCAGACTCGAGTATTATGCCATCCTTATCAAAAAACACATACGAATCCATATATGCCACACAACCGGCAATTGATTTTTCATACACTGTTACAGAAACCTTGTTTTTGGATATGTACTCCACGTCCAGCTTTGCCACAAAAGGAATATTTTCAACAGGTTTCAGCTTATTTCCTACATACAGTGTTATTGTATTTCCGGAATAACCGGTATTTTTAACTGCCTCAATGATTGTTTTTTCATCCACAATCTTACATCCGGACACCTGAATATCCGTCAATCTGAAATTGTTTACATAAACTCCACCAATCAGCAGTACTATCAATATTATAATGAGTACTATTTTCTTTTTCATAATTATTTTCCTTTGAATACTTTATACTTCAGGTCTCATTTGCCTTGACACTCCCAGCACAATTCCCATTTCTAAGAGCAGAAATACCAGTGAGGTACCTCCATAGCTTATAAAAGGAAGTGTAACTCCCGTATTCGGTATTGTATTTGTTACAACACCTATGTTTATAATAAACTGTACTGCGATGTGGGTGATGACCCCTGTACAAAGCAGTCCGCCAAAGCTGTCCGGTGAATTGTTTGCTACATATCTGCATCTTAACAGCAGTATAACAAACAAACTTATAACTCCTATTGCTCCAAAAAGTCCCAATTCTTCACATATAACTGAAAAAATCATGTCATTATGAGACTCCGGCAAAAATCCCAGTTTCTGTATGCTCTCTCCAAGTCCCCTGCCAAATAATCCTCCCGAACCAATCGCGTAAAGCGACTGCATCGTCTGAAATCCGTTTTCGCTTGTCTCAGGATGAAGCCATGCATCTATTCTGTCACCGCGATATCCAACAAGCATAATTGCCGCCGCTGCAACGGCCACACCTGCCAGTCCCAACATAAGCAGGTTCCAGAATTTAGGACTTGCAACAAACATAATGACAACAATGATAGCAAAACATACAATTGCGGTACTCAGGTTTTCCTTTCCTATAAGTACAACACACACAGTGGGTAAAAATATCAGTCTTATTATTCCTTTTATACTGTTCAGAAGCGATGACTGCGTCACACACGCATGTGCCATGTATATAATAATTGCAGGCTTTGCAATTTCTGACGGCTGGAAATGTATCGGTCCCAACGGAATCCATCTTGTAGCTCCATGACTGGCTGTACCAATAACAAAAACCAGTGCTGACAGGGCAATTGACACATACATAAAAAGCATTGACAATTGTCGGTAATATCTGTAATTCACCTTGGAAGTTATTATCATAACAACAATTCCAAGTACAGCGAACTCTGCCTGTCGTTTTGCAAAATAAGAGCTTGGAAGTCCATTTAAAACAGCTCTGTAGGAGCTTGAGCTGTACACCATCATAACGCCAAATAATACTATAACCATGATAATGAACAAAATCTGGTAATCAAAATATCCGCCTTTGACCCAAAAGCTGTTATTAAGTGTTCTTCTATTTTTTTGTGATGAGGTTGTTTCGCCAACTCTATCCACTAATTAATCACTCCTTATAGCTCGTGCACATAGCTTTTGAACATATCACCGCGTTGTTCGTAGTTATCAAACATTCCCCAGCTTGCGCATGCAGGCGATAGCAGAACCGCATCCCCTGAAACGGCATGCTCATGGCAGAAGTTTACCGCATCCTTTAAGCTGTCTAATATCACTGTATTGTTAAAGCCATGTTTTTTTGCACAGCATTCTATATCATTTGCTGTTTCACCTATAAGCACAAGGTATTTGATTTTGTCCTCAAAGCTCTCAATCCACTCATCATATGAGGAATGTTTATCATATCCTCCTCCAATCAGCAGAGTGCTTGTTGTCATTGCCTGAACTGCCTTAATAGCAGCATCAGGGTTCGTGCCTTTCGAATCATTGTAATATGCTACACCGTCAATTGTAGCCACATATTCAATTCTATGCTCAACTCCCTTGAATTCAGTACATACCTTTCTTATTATGTCTACAGGCACTCCCATATAGTAGGAAATGCCAACTGCAGCAAGCACGTTTTCAATATTATGGGTTCCTAAAAGCTTTATGTCCGTAAGACTAAGAACCTCTGTTTTGACATCTGCGTCGCTTATTACAATTTTTCCATCCTCAACATACACTCCTTCTTCGAGAACGGAAAGCCTGCTAAACGGTATCGTTCTTGCAGGAATTTTATCTGCAAGCTTCCTTGTTTCTTCATCATCATAATTTATAACTGCATAGTCATCTTTTGTCTGGTTTTTCGTTATGTCGAGCTTACAGCCGGCATAATTTTCAAATGTATAATGTCGGTTCAGATGATCAGGTGTAATATTCAATATTGCACTTACATGAGGCTTGAATTTATGTATTGTCTCAAGCTGGAAGCTGCTGATTTCAGCCACCGTAGCAGAATCCTGATCTGTATTATCTGCAAAGCTTGTATATGGTGTACCTATATTTCCGACTACGATTGTTTTAGCGTTGTATGCTTTTATAATTTCTCCTACGAGAGTGGTCGTTGTAGTCTTACCATTTGTCCCTGTTATTGCAGCGACACATCCCTTCTCAAAGAAATATGCCAGTTCTATCTCGCTCCACAAGGCAATGCCAGCCTCTTTTACCTGAATGGCAAAATCTGCATCTGTAGGTATGCCCGGGCTTATAACCATAATCTCACACTGGTTTATTATCTGGGCATCAAGCTCTCCCAAGACTATTTCCAATGCTTCACTTTTCTTTCCATCTGTTATCCTTTTATTTAAATCTTCAACGTCAATTTCTTTGTTTTCATCAAACAATATTACTTTTGCATTGTTTCTAAGCAAAAGCCTGGCGGCACTTATTCCGCTCTTTCCTGCTCCTGCAACCAAAACCTTTTTCTCAAACATCCTTTTCCTCCCTGTTGAACTAAACATTCACGGCAAGCATACCAACTAAGCAAAGAATTGCTGTAATTATGGAGAAGATTGCTACTACCTTTGTCTCCGGCCAGCCACACAGTTCAAAGTGATGGTGGATAGGAGCCATTTTGAATACTCTCTTGCCTGTCTTCTTGAAATAAGTGACCTGTATAATAACAGAAAGCACTTCAGCAAAATATATAAATGCCACAATAAGAATGATAAGCGGCATTTTCAGTACATATGCCGTGGAGGCCACAAAGCCTCCCAAGGCTAATGAACCTGTGTCTCCCATAAACACTCTCGCCGGATATACGTTATATACAAGAAAGCCCAGAAGACTTCCTACTGTTGCACATGTAATCGGCTCTATTCCCGATCTGAATGCCACAGCAACTATCGTAAAAAATGTTGCTATAAGCACTGTAACGGATGAAGCAAGTCCATCCAGTCCGTCCGTAAAGTTTGCTCCGTTTACAGTACCAAGCATGACAAAAAACATCAATGGAAAGTATAACCATTCTATATCAATGCTTTTATTCATAAACGGTATAATTATATCTGTACCAAGGTCGGTGTGTGCATATATATAATAAGCAAATACCCCTGTTATGACTAACTGTCCAAGCATTTTCTGCCATGCACGGAGCCCCATGGAACGTTTCATAACAACCTTGATATAGTCATCCAAAAACCCGATTATTCCAAAACCGAGTGTCGCAAAAAGAACAGGTATTATCCTCGGATAATCTTTCAGGTAAAATAATGATGTTATAACTATGCTGACTAAAATGATAAGTCCTCCCATAGTTGGTGTACCTGATTTTTTAAGATGTGACTCAGGCCCGTCATCCCTTACAAACTGTCCGAATTTAAGCTTCTTTAAAAAAGGAATCACTATAGGACTTAATATTACACTTATTCCAAAGGAGATAAGTATCGGTAATATAACATCATTTTTATTCATATCTCTGCTCCCTTTCCTGAACCTTTCAGGTTCCGGTTTATATTTAGTACACGGTATCAATAAATACGTCTGTACTTTTCTTTTCCTCTTCAACAGCACTTTTTTCAAATCCCAGGTAAGGTAGAATATTCCTGAATACTTCCCCTGCAACCGGTGCGGCAATTGTTCCGCCATAATATAATCCCTGTGGTTCATCTATCAGAACCAGGGTCAATACCTGTGGATTATCTGATGGTGCAAATCCAACAAAGGAAGCGATATATTTTCCGTTTCCTCTTGGAAGCTTTTCACTTGTTGCTGTTTTTCCGCCTATTTTATATCCTTCAACATATGCCTTTCCACCAGTACCCTCAGACACGACTGCGTCCAGAAGATATTTCATTTCCTCTGATGTCTCAGTACTTATGGCATTTTCCTTTTCCGGATATTTCAGCTTTTCTATAATATTGTTATTTTCATCTGTAATATATAATCCAAAATGAGGTGTTACAAGCTTTCCCCCATTTATCACTGCTGACACTGCTCTCACAAGCTGCAAAGGTGTAATCTGAAAAGACTGTCCAAATGACATTACAGCCATATCAACTGTTTTGACATTTTCCTGCTTGTGAAATATTGATGTGGCTTCGCCCGGCAAATCAACTCCGGTTTTTTCAAAAAGTCCCAAGGCTTTCAGATGTTTATAAAAATTATCAACGCCAAGCCTTGCTCCTACATCCATAAAAACAGGATTGCAGGAATTCATAATTCCTTCCTTGAAGGTTTCCTGTCCATGGCCGGATACCTTATGGCATCTTATCCTCCGGTCGTCAACAACCCTGTAACCCGGACAGTAAAATCCATCATTTTCAGAAACAACACCCTCCTCAAGGGCTGAAGCCGCCGTTGCAATCTTAAATGCAGAGCCGGGTTCATAAGTATCACTGATACAAAAGCATCTCCACATTTTATTGAGCTTATCCTGCGTGCTTCCGGTTTCATCATCACTTGATATATTTAATTCAAACGGCTTATTAAGGTTGTATTCCGGCACATCTGCCAGTGCATATATTTCCCCATTTTGCGGATTCATAACTATAATACACACTCTTTTTGCCGATTTTTTTTGAAGCACCTCCATAGCCTTTGATTCTGCATAGCTTTGAATATTTACATCTATTGTAAGTACAAGATTATTCCCCGGTATGGGTTCAACCCTGTTTTTTGCCTTATTTTCTACTTCTATTCCCTTGGCGTCAGTAAGTGTATTAATGCTTCCATTTATACCGGACAGCACCTCATCATACCATACCTCTATTCCAACAATTCCCTGATTGTCAGCTCCCGTAAATCCAATGACCTTAGATGCAAGTGTTTCATAAGGGTAATACCTCTTATAATCATCATCAACCATCACTCCATCCAGATTCATTTCCCTGATTTCATCTGCCAGTTCCTTATCTACATTGCTCTTTATTTTTTCTCTGGATGAAACCTTCTCCACTCTTTTTCTTATTTCCGCTTCATCCATGCCAAGCTTGGTTGACAAGGTCTTTATTACGGTTTCTGCATCCGTTATTTGGCTGTGTATGACTGAGATGGAGCATACCGGTTTATTACTTGCAAGACATGTACCATTTCTGTCATATATCAATCCCCGTCTTGCTTTTATACTCCGCTCCCTCTCCTGAATCTGAATTGCAAGTCCTGCATACTTTTCAGATTCCAACACCATTATATTGGTAAGTCTGGCTATAACCACAGCCGAAAACAATATAACGAAGCCAATGAAAACACTGAGTCTGTGCATATTGTGCACAACAAACAGATTTGATTTGTTGTCAGACATTTTCCATCTTCCATTTTACAATCTTACTTTCATTGTATTGTTATTTTGCAGATTGTATAACAACCGAAAGCATTATTCCGTTGATTCTTCTGTACTTTCTTCTGTGTTCTCCGGTTCTTCAGTATTTTCTCCTTCCGTTGTTTCCCCTTCTTCCGGTTCCTCTGTAGTATCCCCTCCTGTGCTATCACCATACGGATTTTCACCGCTTGCCATATCATTTTCAGGAATAACGTCTCCATATATAGAATCAACAACTTCATTGGTTGTATTTGTCAAATCCAGATTGTAATTGTCATTCAGCTTATAAATGTTCATGTATGGAAATACATCCTCTGCAATCTCCCTGAACAAATTTTTTGCTGCAAGGCTGTCAGACTGCTTTCCCGGCTCGTCCACAACAACATATATCATGACCTGTGGGTTATCAATCGGTGCAAAGCCTATAAAGGAAAGTATATATTTACCATTTCCTCTTGGCAGCTTCTCTGCTGTACCACTTTTTCCACCGACCTCATATCCCTCAACGCTTGCCTGTTCGCCGGTACCCTGATCGATAACCTTAAACAATATATCTCTCATTGTTGCTGAGGTTTCCTCTGATATCGTTCTTCTTACAAGAACATTTTCTTTATTATCAATTATATTTCCATTTTCATCTTGTATTCTTTGAACAATGCTCGGCTCATAATAATAGCCTCCATTTATTAGGGAACAGAATGCTGTTCCAAGCTGTATCATGGATACACACAAGCCTTGTCCGAATGAGGACGTTGCAAGTTCCACTTCATTCAGCCTGTCTCTATGGTATATAACAGTTGCAAATGAGTCTGCATCCGGTTCTCCCGGAATGTCCAAATTGGTCATTTGTCCAAAACCAAATCTCACCTGATATTTGTCAAAGTTTGTAGCCCCCTCAGCAGCAGCAATCTGCATGAGTGCATCATTACACGAATTTTCAAGTGACTGTGCAATCGTCTCCATACCATGTCCTGCATGATACCAGCATTTTACATAATATATATCCTTTTGTTCTCCACCATCGCAAAGAAATGTGTCATTACTGTTTATCACATTTTCTTCCAAAGCTCCGGCAACCGTAAAAGCTTTATACGTGGAGCCCGGTTCATAAACATCACTGATTGCAAAATTTCTCCAAAGCTTATTCAATGCATTAACCGTCTCCTCGTCAGATGCATTTTTCATATATTCCTTGAATTCGTCATCTGACATTTCCGGAAACTGATACCTTGTCGCTTCAAGGTCGTAAGCATCATTCGGGTCAAAAGTATGTGAGTTATAAAGTGCAAGCACATTACATGTCTGAGGATCCATAATAAGCACCGAAACATTTTTTGCACTTTCTTCACCAGCCATAAACTCGTCCACATTTTCCTGAACGAGAGACTGTAGCTTTGCATCTATGCTTGTGACAAGGTTGTAACCATTTACTGCCGGTTCCAGTGTATTTGTCATACTGTAATCGTCATTTAAATAGGAGTATTCCCTGCCATTGCTTCCATTCAGATAGCTGTTGTATTCCTGCTCTATTCCATACATTCCAACATTTCCACTTACTGTAAAGCCAAGAATATGGCAGGCCAGTTCATTGTTAGGATATACCCTTACATATTCCTCCTCAAAATAAACACCTGATACAAGCTTTCCCTCGTCTGATTTTCTGTAGTCATCAAACGGCTTCACCACATCATATTCCAATTTTTTTCTGGCTATCTCATAATAGGATTCTTCATTTTTAAGAAACTTATTTATTTCTTCATCCGACATATCAAAATATTTTTTTAATGCGTTTTTTGTAATGTCAGTCGATTTTTTATTTATGGGATTCAGTATATTCTTTGGTTCCAGAATAAGATTGTATACTTTTTTTGTCGTGGCGAGCACAGTTCCATTTTTATCAACGATATCTCCACGCCTATATGGTATAGCAGTGCTGGTATATCCCTGCTGTGCAAGTACCTTCTGTTCATATCTCGCACCGTCATTTACATTTAACAGTATAAGTCTGAAAACAAGAACAGCGAAAATGCCCAGGAATATTCCAAGTGCAATAAGCAGTCTTGTCTTCATCCTCGCCAGAAATTTTCTTCTTTTTTTCCTTCTCTTTGCCACAGCAGCATTCCACCTTTGTTATATTTCCCAAACATCAAAATCTCCCGAGACTAATTCGCCTCAGGAACATCCTGATACTGTTTTACGTAATCCTCATCGGCACTGTCATAATATACAATCTGTCCGTTTCTTGCATACACCATTCCAAGTTCATTGGTAGCTACATCATATATCTCATCTAATGTATACATGCTATCCACACTTGCCTTATATGACGCATTATCTGTCTGAATCGCTTCAAGCTGTGCCTCTAAGCTGTTTATATTATCTTGCTGTTCCTTTACTCTAGATTCCATAAAAAGCATCGTCGTACACGCTGCTATCATAATAAAAACAGCTGACACAACGAATATTGTATACTTAAGGTCAAAAGCGAGTGCCCTGTCAAGCGATGCCGGTATATTCTGCCTGTTTTTTCTTGTCTGTCCCTTTCTTTGCTCTCTTTCAGGTCGCTCGTGCCTTTCCGGTCTTTCATGTCTCTCAGGTACTGCCTCAACTTTTCTTACTGCACTACCCTCTATGTAATACATGTTTTTTATTCTTTCATTCATGTGATCATCTTCCTTTCAAATACCCTTAGCTTCGAGCTTTTTGCTCTCTTATTTATACTAAGTTCCTCTTCTCCCGGTACAATCGGTTTTCTTGTAACAACTGTTCCTTTCGATATTCTGCCACATGTACACACCGGAAAATTCGGTGGGCATATACATGGATACATATTTCTTTTAAAAATAGTTTTTACTATTCTATCCTCAAGAGAATGAAACGTTATAATCGCAAGTCGTCCTCCCGGATTCAGAAGTTCTATCATTTTGTCTATGGAATTTTCCAAAACGTCTAATTCGTGATTCAGTTCAATTCGGATAGCCTGAAATGTTTTCTTGGATGGATGACCTGTTCCCTGCCTTACTCTGGCAGGAATGGCTGCTTTAATTATCTCATTCAGCTCGCCTGTCGTTTCTATTGGCTTGTCCTGCCTTGCTTTCACAATATGCTTTGCAATATTTTTGGCAAAGCCATCCTCGCCATAGTCTCTAATCACCCGGAACAATTCCATCTCGGAGTAATCATTCACTATGTCTTTGGCAGTTATACCCATGCTCTGATCCATACGCATATCAAGCGGCGTATCTTCCTTGTAAGTAAATCCTCTCTCAACATTATCAAGCTGATAAGAAGATACTCCGAGGTCGAGGACTATCCCATCGACACCGCCAATGGATAGTCCTTTTAATACGGAGTCTATATCCTGATAATTACTATGGACAATTGTTACCTTATCCATGTAATTAACAAGTCTTTTCGTTGCAGCGGCTATTGCATCCATATCCTGATCAAGTCCGATTAACCTTCCTCCATCGCCAAGATGCTTACATATTTCCAAAGAATGTCCCCCACCGCCTAAGGTTCCATCAACATATATTCCACCTGGTTTTATATTCAAGCTCTCTATTGTTTCATTCAGAAGAACCGAAATGTGCTTAAATTCCATTTACTATCTCCTATATTCCATATTTTGAGCTTACATCCATAGATATCTCATTGATATCCAACTCTTCAACATCGTTAAACTTCTCCCATGAATCCTTGTCCCATATTTCAGCTATGGAACCGTTTCCTACAAGCACTACCTCTTTATCTATGTTTGCCCATGTTCGAAGAGTCTGTGGAATAACAATTCTGAATTGTCCGTCGACTTCACAGTCAGTTGCTGAGCCCTGGAAGAAAATTTTAAACTTACGGGCATTTACATCCGATACAGGCAAAGCATTTAACTTTTCTGAAAATGCTTCCCACTCACTTTCCGGATAGGCGTAAATGTTATGATCCATTCCCTTACAAAGCACAAAATTATCGCCAAGACCGTACCTCAGTCTCGCCGGTATAATTAATCTGCCCTTTGTGTCCAGATTATGATTCGATTGGCCCTTCATGCCCTTTGTCATCTTCCGCTTTTTCCTTTCCACCTGTAAGAACGTCTTCCCAAGGTATACTGTAGATGTATTATGTAACTCCACTGTACTACACTGTAGCACCACTTCACATCCACTTCACTCATTTTATTACATAAAAAAAAGAATTGCAATAGGCAAATTGCAATTCTTTCATCATATAAGCTTAAAAACATAACAAAACACACGTTTTATTTTTGTGCATTTTGTACAATTCTTTTATTCTTCCACATCCACTTTACTTTCTGAAACTGCCATTTTTACATAGTCCATACGTTTCTTAATCAATATTATTGACGCAGCTAAAACACATATAGCAGCAAGAAGCTGTGATACTCTTACATTTATACCCGGCACCAGGAGGGAATCTGTTCTAAGGCCCTCTATCCACACTCTTCCAAGTCCATACCCCCAAAGGTACATAAGAAACATTTCTCCATCAAATTTTTTATGCTTTCTGTAAGCCATAATAAATATAAGCAGTGCCAAATTCCACAAGGATTCATAAAGGAATGTAGGATGAACGCTGATCCAGGTCATTCCATCTATGGAAACTATATTTTCAGCCATTTTTTGTGTTATGACACCGGCATTTACTAGTCCGTTCAGTGAGGAACCGGCATTAAAGTACTCCAATGGAATACACATGGCAAAAAGAGAATCAGTATACTCTCCAAAGGCCTCTCTGTTAAAAAAGTTGCCCCATCTTCCCATTATCTGACCAATCAAAAGTCCTATGCATACCGTATCTGCCATAAGAGAAAACTTCACCTTTTTCTTTTTTGCGAAAAGAACAGTCACAATTACCCCTGCGATAATTCCGCCATATATGGCAAGTCCGCCGCCTCTTATGTTTATTACATCAATAAACGTATTCTTAAAGCCCTTTCCCGCACGAAAATAGTCTTTCCAGCTAAATATTATATAGTACAGCCTCGCACCTATGATGGATGGAATAATAAGCCAGAGAACATAGTCAAGGTAAAGCTCATCATTTTGTCCCGTCCGCTTTGCCTCCTTTGACACTACTATATATGCCAACAGGAATCCAAGAGCAATTACTATACCATAAAATTTTATTTCAAATCCAAAAACCGAAAAGCCATCCTTTACGTTTTTTAGAACAACTCCAAGATTCGGAAATCTTATATCAAACATATTCTAACCTCTATACATTAAATTTGAACAGAATTACATCTCCATCCTTAACAACATACTCCTTACCTTCCTGTCTTACAAGCCCCTTTTCCTTTGCTGCAAGCATTGTACCCGCTTCCATAAGGTCACTAAACGCAACTACCTCTGCCTTTATAAAGCCTCTTTCAAAATCCGTGTGTATTTTTCCTGCTGCCTGAGGTGCCTTTGTTCCCTTTGTAATCGTCCACGCTCTCGTCTCATCCTCACCTGAAGTAAGGTAACTGATAAGTCCAAGAAGTGAATAGCTTGCCTTGATAAGCTTATCAAGACCTGACTCCGAAACGCCAAGCTCCTCTAAAAACATCATTTTCTCATCATCGTCAAGCTCTGATATCTCCTGTTCAATCTGGGCACATACGGCAAATACCTCACTACCGAACTTTCCTGCATATTCCCTTACCTTCTGAACATACTCATTTGACGCACCATCGTCTGCTATATCATCCTCAGAAACATTAGCTGCATATATAACAGGCTTACCTGTAAGAAGGTTATACTCTTTCAGCCATTTAAGCTCGTCCTCGTCATCAGTCGTATATGATATTGCAAGCTTTCCCTCCTCAAGATGCTCCTTTACTTTCTTTTGAAGCTCAAGCTCCTTTGCAAGAGTCTTGTTGTTATTTGCACCTCTTACCGTCTTTGCAATTCTTCTGTCCAACACTTCCACATCTGCAAATATAAGCTCAAGATTTATTGTCTCAATATCCCGAATCGGGTCAACGCTGCCATCGACATGAATTACATTGGAATCCTCAAAGCATCTTACAACATGTACGATTGCATCCGTCTCTCTTATATTAGAAAGAAACTGGTTACCAAGTCCCTCACCCTTTGATGCTCCTTTCACAAGTCCCGCAATATCCACAAACTCAATAACTGCAGGTGTAGTTTTTGCAGAATTATACATTTTAGTCAAAGCATCCAGTCTTTTATCCGGCACGGGAACAATCCCAACGTTAGGGTCTATTGTACAGAACGGATAGTTTGCAGATTCCGCCCCTGCCTTTGTCAACGAGTTAAATAATGTACTTTTTCCCACGTTCGGGAGCCCGACGATTCCGAGTTTCATTTTATCTTAATCTCCTTTGGATCTACTTAGTTTTATAAATTTTTGGTTTTCAAAAAAAGAGCCACAATATCTACGGTAGTATAGCATATCAAGGTTCAAAAGTAAATCGTAGAATTTTTACTCTCCAAATTTGCTTGACAATATCAGATGCCTATGTTAGCCTATAACTGCTTTTTGCACTGCATATAAATCTACAGTACAAACTGAACAGACCGTGACCATGTGTCATGGAGTCGGGTCACATGAGTGGCAGTGGAATCTTCTATCCACGGGACAGTAGTTACTAATACTGGTTCGTGGGTATTTTTTATTCTTTATATAAAGGCAATCCTCTAAATTCCCACATATATTGGTGTCATAGAGCTATCTAACATTTAGGAGGTAACTTAAGTATGAGGGGAAAACAAGTGACAAAAAAGAAGTCTATCGGGTCAGACAATAATTTCCAGCGTGTCGCAGACAAGGTGTCAGCTGTAAGCATTGCCGGCAATTTGATATTATCTGTATTTAAACTTATAGCGGGTATTGTGGCTCATTCCAATGCAATGATCAGTGATGCTGTTCATTCCGCATCGGACGTGTTTAGTACGATAGTGGTAATTATCGGGATTCGGCTTGCTTCAAAGGAAGCAGATAAAGAACATCCTTATGGACATGAGCGCATGGAATGCGTAGCAGCCATTATACTGGCAATGATTCTGTTTATGACAGGACTTGGCATTGGAATGAAAGCATTGAAAAATATTCTGTCCGGCAATTATAGTGATTTGCAAATACCGGGGATTTTAGCGCTGGTTGCAGCCGTCGTTTCCATTGTAGGCAAAGAGGCTATGTTCTGGTATACAAAGGTCAACGCAACAAGAATTGACTCCAGTGCGCTTCTGGCGGATGCATGGCACCACCGTTCAGATGCATTTTCCTCTGTAGGGGCTTTGATCGGAATTGCGGGAGCAAGGCTTGGCTTTCCGGTTATGGATTCCATTGCTAGTCTGGTAATTTTTGTATTTATCATGAAAGCTGCATATGACATTTTTAAGGATGCTGTCAATAAATTGGTGGATCATTCCTGTGATGAGGAAACAGAACATCAGATTTATGAACGCGTTATGAACAATGAATCCGTTATGGGAATAGATTCCCTCCACACACGCATTTTTGGAAACAAAATATATATAGATATAGAAATTGCAGTGAATGGCTCCTATACTCTGAAGAAATCCCATGAAATCGCGGAAGAAGTCCATGTGGATATTGAAAAGAATTTCCCAAAGGTAAAACATATCATGGTGCATGTAAATCCAGCCCAGACGGACGAGTGTTGAAACTGTCGCAATTAAGACTATCAACCTTCCCGTTCTTTTTCGCAACCTATAAGTGCAATCTAAAATTAATTCTAATAAATGTTGAAAAGTGTAGCTAAGTATATAAAGATTTTTTTCCGTAAACGAATATTATTGCCATAAAATATGCCATATTATAAATATATTATCAGGCATTTATATGGTCTTGCCAACCGGAAAGGACATTTTATTATGAAAAGGGAAAAACATTTTTTTGATTCTCCTGCAAAAACAATAGTTTCTATTCTTTGTGCTATACCATTACTGTTAATCTTTATTGCAGGTATTACTTTTATAGTAAATATGATTGCCAAAAAAACTTCTATTGGTGCCAATGATGCAAAAAACTATGCATTTGCAGATGCGGGCATCCATGCAGCGGAAGCTCATGCTGTCCATACCGAATTCGAATTTGAAGACGGACATTTCGCATATGAAGTATCGTTTTTCGCCAATAATACGGAATATGAATATGTAGTCAAAGCATCCGATGGCACAATATTAGAACGAGAAGCTTTTATTTTGCCACAGACCCAAACAACGAATGACACAGCAAACACAACAGGTACTGATATACCGTTCGATACATCTTCCTATATTGATGTTGATTTTGACGATTAAGCATATAGTGAAAGCTCTTTTATAACTGTCAAAGTCAGGCATAAAAATACAACAATAACAATGCCCATCAATATAAGGGGGTATACTATTGCAAACCAAGAACCAGTATGTTTTTTACTTTTGTCATTGATTCCTAAATCGACAAGTGCCAAAACAAAAGCAACTGGAGATAAAATTGTAAATAATGCCAACACACAAGCCAAAACGCTCAATATGCTATTTGGATTTCCGTCTGGTGTTTGGCAATAACACTGCTGGTTATAAGCATAGCCACATCCACGATAAGGGCAGCTATCATTCGCTTCGTTTATATATCTTCCACATACAGAGCAAAGAGCTGCATTTTCAACAATGACTTTATTTTGTTCTTCAGGCTGTTGCTTACCAGCATTGCTCTCTTCTTTCATATTCGCACTATCTTTAATCATTTGTATTCATATAACCTCTCTCACGCTATTTTTCTACATACCAAAATATATCTATTTCATTTTACAACTCATTTTGTGTTTAGTCAACTCTTATTGTATTTTATAAAGAAAACATATTTTTTTTCATTTAGTATATAGAAAATAGGAGGTATATAGCATGAGTTTGGGTGATAAATTGCGTATTTTAATAGCTGAACGGAATATGACACAAAAAGAATTAGCATCACAATTAAATATAGCTCCATCTACTCTGGGCAGTTATGTCCAAAATACACGTGAGCCAGATTTTTCAACACTAAAGTCACTTGCAAATTACTTTGATGTTTCAATTGATTATCTTTTAGACTATACTTCAAATACTAGAAATACTGATAACGAAATTGAAATGTTACGCATTTTCCGTTCGCTAACAGAAGAACAACAACATATATGTATTGAACAATGTAAGGTTTTCATTCGAATGAACCATGATGTATAGTTACAATATTATTTAGGCCTATTATATCAATCGAGGAAATGGAAGACAAACGAAAAATAGTCCTTGTCTATTATCAAATCTGAAATGTAAAGCCTGTTTTCCACCTCTTCTATCATTTTTTCCAGATAATATTCACTTGCATATTGTTCCCCTGCCAAATATGTAATCTCACCCGTACCCGTATTATACTTTATCTTGTCATTCATAAAGCTGTGGTCCGCAAATATTACAAGCGGTTCTGAGTCTGACAATATATCCCGTCCTGCCAAAAGTCTGGAGTCAAAATCCACATCCATCAGATTAAGCACGGTAGGAAGTATATCAACACTAGCACATGGCTTAGTAACCCTTATCGGTTCCTTCATGGATGCACTCCATATTCCGAGACAAGACCTGTTAATTTCAAATGTATCATTTTCAATTTCCATTCCTGCCAGTTCATTGTATGTTCCTTTGGAAAGACCATACGGATAATGGTCAGGTGTGACAACAAACAATGTGTTTTCAAGCTTCCCCTGTTCATCAAGTTTCTCAATTAAAATATTAAGTGCCTTATCAAGCTCCATCTGCGCCGCAATATATGCCACAGCCTCCTCAGAAAGCCCCATGTTTGCCGTAAGCTGCTCTGCCTCCTCCCTGTTTCTCACACACATGGAATTATCATTATAGTTATAGGGAAGATGTCCGCTGAAGGTCATGTAATACACATGAAATTTATCCTTGTCTATAAATTCCTCATATGATGCCTCAATCATGTCTATGTCTGAATACATAACATAGCATGGTATATCAAGTCCATAATCTACTGCCTTAAAATCATATCCCATATTCGGATGGGTAATGCTTCTGTCATAATAATAAAAAACAAAATCATGGTATGCATAGCTTTCATATCCGTATGAATTCAATGCGTTTCCCAGCGCATATGGCTGATACGTTTCCCCTGACTTATAAAAGCTCCACTGTGACGAGCATGGGTATTGGCTGAGACAATTCACATACTCCCCGTCTATCGTGCTGTGATACCATATAGGATTATAGAAATTATCAAATACGAAGCCTTCATTCATAAGCTTGTAAAGAGTTGGCGTACATGCATCCGATATACCATATCTGCTAAGGCTTTCCGCAGTGACAAACACTAAATTATAGTCCTTAAACATTCCGGTATACTCATTTTTGTATGAAGGTTCACAGCCTGTCATGTATGCAGTTATGTTTTTCAGTTCACTGTCGTCAGTCTCATTATAAAGCTTATTAAAATCAATCGTTTCATCTATCCATGCTTCATATAGGATAATGTTGTCAGTATCCCCCGACATATTTAAATTTGCAACACCCATATAGGCATTCACTTTTTGTTCCTCCTCAGCCTGGGCAGGCATTTCAAAGTTTTTTACATCATCTGCTTTTCCCATAAGGCTCATTCCGTCCCTTACAGTGGTGACTGCCACTCCAAGCTTATTCATGGAAAGTTCAAGCACATACTTCTCATGAAACAGGTTATACGGTGAATACATATTTCTTCCATGTAAATTTAACGACAAAACTGCGGCAACAAAGCTTACCACGGAAGCTCCCGCCCCAATCAGCTTTCCTTTCAAATCTGTTTTCTTCAATAACCCTTTTATATTCAGAAAAATCAGAAGTACAAGCGGCAACATAAGTGCCACAATCCATCCCGCATTTTCCCCAAGCTTTTCATATAAAATGCTCTTGAAATTCATTGCATTTTCGGCACCACCCACAGAAACAAGACTTAAAAATGTACCGAATATTTTAAAATATATAAGCTGCACTATGTAATAAATACAAAAAAGTCCCACAACAACACTGCCTGTTATTTTTCCGGCAAGACGTGGCAATAAATTTAAAATGGCAAAAACAGATATTCCTATGGCAAATCCAAACACAATGGGATAAATAATAAATCTGTTTACTCCACCATATACCGCCACATGAAACATGATTTCCAAGTATATCATAATAAGGGGATATGTAATAAATCCTGCCATTTTTCTTTTCCTTTCCACGCAATATTTTTATTAATCATCCAAGCGCCAATCCGGTTATATCCATGTTGTTGCTTTTTGACAAGTATTTTTTAGTTTAGCATAAGTAAAAGTCTAAGTAAACATGCTTGTATTTGTCTTTTTTTTATCTTATAATTTAGCGGTAATTAAAATGTATTATTATATAACACAAAGGCAGGTGTTTTCATGGCAGAGGCATACTCGGATTTTGCTTTGGTTTATGACCGGTTGATGGATAATATTCCTTACGATGACTGGTTTGACTATATACATGGTTTATTGACGGAATATGGTATAAAAAATGGCATAATAGTTGAGCTGGGCTGCGGAACCGGTAATATAACTGAACGATTAGCCGTATCTGGCTATGATATGATTGGCATAGACACTTCCCCGTCCATGCTTAACATGGCAAGATCAAAAAAAAGCGAAGCCTCAACATCCCTGTACCTTTGTCAGGATATGAGGGAGTTTGAGCTTTATGGAACCGTATCCGCAGTTGTAAGTGTCTGTGACAGCATTAACTATATCTTGGAGCCGGATGAGCTTGTACATGTATTTTCCCTTGTAAATAATTACCTGGACCCAAAAGGCGTATTTATTTTTGATTTTAACACACGTCATTACTATCTCGATGTAGTTGCCGATGCGACAATCGCCGAGGACAGGGAGGACATAAGCTTTATATGGGACAATTACTATGATGCCAAGTCCAACATAAATGAGCTTGCCCTCAGCCTTTTTATAAGAGAAACAGATGATGATCTTTTTCGCAAATATGAAGAGCTCCATCTTCAAAAAGGGTATACTTTAGAGGAAATGATAACATTAGTTGAACAGTCAGGGCTTGAGCTTGTATGTGCTTATGATGCATTTACACATGACTCTGCAACAAATGACAGTGAACGTATTTACGTTATCGCACGTGAACATGGAAAATAGATTACTCATATTATCACATATATTTCAGGAGGTTTTACTTAAATGTCAGATTATATAGTAAGAGGTATGGCTGCTGATAATCAGGTTAGATTTTTTGCATGCTGTTCCACAGAAACAGTAGAAAAAGCCAGAATAACACACAATACAAGCCCTGTTGTAACAAATGCTCTGGGCAGACTTTTAACAGGCGGTGCACTGATGGGTGCCATGTGCAAAAATGATTCGGACACTTTAACCATAAGAATAGAATGCCAGGGTCCTATACATGGTCTGCTTGTAACTGCTGACTCAAACGGAAACGTCAAAGGCTATGTAAGTGAAGCGGATGTTATGCTTCCTGCAAAGGATGTCGCAAAAGCAATTGATTTAGGTGTCATGAGCGTTATTAAAGATATCGGAATGAAAGAGCCATATGTGGGACAGACACACCTTGTAAGCAGCGAAATTGCTGAGGACCTTACCTACTACTTTGTGACAAGTGAGCAGATACCATCCTCGGTTGCCCTCGGTGTTCTTCTAAATAACGACGCATCTGTTCTCGTTGCAGGTGGTTTTATAATACAGCTTATGCCTTTTGCAAAAGAAGAAATAATTGCTTTTCTGGAAGAAAAGCTAAAGGATTTTTCTTTTACTTCCATGTTGGAACAGGGAATGTCCGTTGAGAAAATAATAGAAACTATATTTGAGGGTTATGATGTCAATATTACTGATAAATTATCCTGTGCCTACATGTGCGACTGCAGCAAGGAGCGTGTTGAAAAGGCAGTAATAAGTCTTGGACGTAAGGAAATTGCCGACATGATTGACGAAGACAAGCCAATCGAAGTAGTATGTGATTTCTGTCGTACAAAATATACATTCTCACCGGACGAGCTTCTAAATCTTTTAACCACACAGCAGAACCGGTAGAAAACGAATTATGTCAACCAAATGGATAGTCTCCTCTATCCTGAACAATTTCATACCCTATTTTCAGGAATTTTTCTTTAAGATTTTCTATGCACTCGGCAGCCTCATCGCCGGTGCATATTTTATTGTCATAAAGAGCATACTCCTTTCTGTAATTTACAGGTGATAGGTTCGGCATGACTACATTGGCACCTGCAAGTATGCCCCTTTCCCTTCCGTCAGTCTCAGCTGTACCAAGTGCCGTTGTTGCAGGAAGAAGTACCTTCGGAAACATAATTCTAAGTATTGTCAGCAAATGCAGGGTAAGTTCAACACTGCCCTGCTCCTCCTTTGCAAAGATTGTGTCATGATGGGGAATAAACGGACCTATCCCTATCATATGGGGTGACAACTCACTTAAAAACTCCAAATCTGAAGCAATCGTATCGCTTGTCTGCCCCGGTGAACCTACCATAAACCCTGCTCCCACCTGATATCCTAGCTCCTTTAGGTTATACAGGCATCTTTTTCTTTCTGACAGGCTCATGCCCTTCGGATGAAGCCTTTTATAATGCTGTTCGTCAGCCGTTTCATGTCTTAACAAATATCGGTCCGCACCCGCTTTTTTCAGCTTTGCATAGCTTGAATATTCCCTTTCGCCTACCGACAACGTTACGGCACAGTCAGGAAACATATTTTTTATAGATGATATTATGTCAACTAAAATATCATCCGTGAAATACATATCCTCACCACCTTGAAGCACGAATGTCCTAAATCCGTATTCGTACCCCTTGGAGCAGCATTCTAAAATTTCCTCCTTTGTAAGCCTGTATCTTGTTACGCTTTTGCATGAGGAATTTATTCCACAATAAAAGCATCCATTACGACAGTAATTTGTGAATTCAATTAACCCTCTAATGAATACACGTCTGCCATAATGCACACTTCTTATGCGCACAGCTTCGTTTTGCAAAGCCTCACGGACATGTTCATCCTTATAGCTTTCCACAAGCCGTACATATTCACCATGTGTAAGTTTTTCTCCCGAAATCAGTTTATCCGCTTCCTGCATATCACTACCACTTTTACTTTACATTGTATTTTTCGCTAAGCATTCTTACCATATCAGCCATTTTATTTCTGACATCATCAGGTGCAACAATCTCGACACCGCTTCCAAGACCTGCTATCCAGCCTAAAAACTGTTCACTGACTGCCACATCTACATTTACCGTAAAATGCTCCGAATCCTTCTCCTTATGAAGCATAACACCAGTTCCAAACCGGTCTATGATAACTCCTACAAGACGATTTTCTACCCTGAGCTTTACCTGATATTCCTTTCCTCCGTACATACCGAAGGTTTTCTTTGAATAGGTTGCCGGATCATAATTTTCAAAGCATTCCTTTCCCTGTCTTGGAATATCAGTCTCTGTAAGCCTGTCTATCTTATCCACTCTGTAATGCTTTATTATATGGTCGGTCTCGTCGTACCCAATCAGATAATAGTTTTCATCATCCCAGACAAGCTCCCACGGACTTACCCTATATATTTTCCCATTATGTCTTGGTTCCAGCTCTTTTTTCATATTCCATGCAGTATACAAAAATTCAACCTGAACCCCTTTATGTATTGCCTTATGCAGGGCATCTACTGAAACGTAAATTTTCTCATTTGGGTTTTTTATCCTGTTTACCACGTAAACCTGTCGCTGAAGCTCTCCTGCCTCATGCCTGCTTGTCAGGCTTTCCAATTTTTTTATCAGCTCATGGGTCTTGTTTACGGTAATAAATTTGGAGGATTGTACAGCATCCACCAAAAGCTTAAGCTCAGCAAGTTCAAAGTCTCTTGAAACAAGCTTGTAATACATATTTCGGTCACGTTTTTCCTTTACAATATCCATTCCGTGATAACACAGTGTCTCTATATCATTATAAAGACTTTTTCTCTCAGACTTTATATCATGTCCTTCAAGCATACTCTGTATATCCTTTATCGTAACTCCATGATTTTCATCCGTTTCACGGTAAAACATTTCCAAAATGTATATTAGCTTGAGCTTTTGATGTTCGTTTTTTGCCATACAATCCTCCTGTGTGTTCCCTATGAAAGAAAAATGCTACAGAAGCTTGCTGAATTCCAGTACCTTTTCTATGCTTCCGTCTACCTTAAGCTTGCCCAAAGTAAACGCTGCAACAGGATCAAGCTTTCCATCCATAAGAGCAATAAAATTCTTAGACTTCATTGTAATCTTTGCCTGTCTGTCATAATACTCATAAGGTTCAACTGAGAGTACTCCATCCTTTACTTCTACATAAAATGCACCCTCACCTTCTCCTGTAATGTTTACCTGAATAGCAAGTAAATCCTTTACAGAACTTGTATCAACGTCCTTAAGTCTCTTTCTTACTGATTCCACTATCTCTTCGTATGTCATAATTATTCCACCTTTCGTGTAGCTCATATTGTGCAAAATATCTGCTTTTAGCTACTTACTTCAATAATAATTATATATAAATATATAATTGCCGTCAATTTATTTTTTGTGTATTTTTACTATACTTAAGTCAATTTTCTTCGATTGTATTTGACATTTTCCATCGTTTTACAATTACAACACTAATAAATCCCGAAAGAATCCCTATCAAAACACCGGCAAAAACATCGGAAGGATAATGTACCCCAAGATAAAGCCTGCTAAATGCAATCATTGTTGCCAAAACAATGGCTGCAATACCATATTTCTTTTCCGCTGTTGACCATATAACGGCAGCCATTGCAAAAGCATGACTTGTGTGTCCGGATGGAAACGAGGAATCGAGCTGAGGCGGCAAAAGACTGTTGAGCCCTTCAACCATATAGTACGGTCTTGTACGATCAATCATATTTTTCAGCCATACATTTACAATAAGTAAATTAATAATAAGACCTAACATGGCAGCTATACCTGTTTTTCTTGTCGGTTTAAATGCCATAAGCAAAACCGCCACAGCTATCAAAAAAATCCCTCTGTCTGCAAGCATTGTCACAGCCTTCATGATAGCTGTCATGATATCCGTTCTTAAATGCTGTTGAATCCATAAAAGAATGCTGCCATCTAATTCAATTAGCTGTTGCATAATATTACTCCCAATCGAATTTACATATCGTTCATTGTTTTTCATTTTATGTTCTGATATAATGTGGCTGTCACACTAACAATATTTATATTCTGAATATGAATATTCTCAGTATGATATCCACATGATTTATTATATATGAAATAACAATTAATTAACAGGAGTTTTTATGGATTTAATAGATTTACATGTACATTCAAATGCCTCTGACGGTTCATTTACACCATCACAGGTTGCTGACCTTGCAATAGATGCAGGTCTTAAAGCAATTGCACTTACGGACCACGACACAATTGACGGCATAGCTGAAATCATAGACTATACAAAGGACAGGCAATTGGAGGTTGTTCCCGGAATTGAGCTTTCCTGCTATTACCAAAATCGTGAGGTTCACATACTCGGTTTTTACGTTGACTACGAAAATCCTGAGCTTAACCGTGAGCTTAAGGTTTTGAAGGAAGCCAGAGAAGGCAGAAATATTAAAATGGTGGAGCTTATGCAAAAGGACGGATTAAACGTAACAATGGAAAAGCTTTTGCACGGAAATCCCGACAGTGTAATTACAAGGGCACACTTCGCAAGAGTGCTTGTAGAGGAAGGAATCTGTAAGGATAAGGATACTGCGTTCAGAAAATACATCGGTATTGGCTGTAAATATTACCTGCCAAAACCGCAGGTAACCTGTGAAACAGCTATGAACATCCTGACAAAATACAGCAAGGCATCCTTTCTTGCACACCCACTTCTCTACCACCTTGGCTATTCCCAGATAGAGGAGTTGCTTATTTATCTAAAATCTTTGGGACTAAAAGGACTTGAGGCATACCACTCCTCAAACAATGCATATGAAAGCGACAGACTCCGCCAGATAGCAGCCGGTCTTGACCTTAAAATTTCCGGAGGCTCAGACTTCCACGGAATAATAAAGCCAAATATCAGACTCGGTGCCGGCCGCGGTAATATGAGAGTTCATTACAAGCTGCTTGAGGACATAAAAAAGCTTTAAGTCATGTTAAACAATCACATCGGCAAACTGAAATTTTATAACCTTTGCGAGGTCATCACAGGTCACATTGACCTGATATCCAACTTTGCCTGCACTAAAATAAATGCTGTCACATTCTCTTGCGGTCTCATGTACGGTGGTTTTGAAGAATTTCTTCATACCTATTGGTGAGCATCCCCCATGTATATAACCGGTCAATGGAAGAAGCTCCTTTGCCGCAAGCATCTGTATGGATTTTTCTCCAACAGACTTTGCCGCCTTTTTCAAATCCAGCTCTTTATTTACAGGAATGACAAACACATAGTTTGTTCCTGTTTTTCCAACAGTAACAAGAGTCTTAAATACACAGTCCGGATTTTGTCCAAGTATGGCTGCCACCTTCTCACCATTTGTCTCCCCTGTTTCCACATAGCAATAGCTGTTGTATTTTATTTTCTTACTATCCAATATTCTCATTACGTTCGTCTTTTCATTTTCAAGTTTTCCCTTGTCAGCCATATATTTTCCTCCTGTGACTTGCCATCTGTTTAAAAATGTCATAGAATGATTGTTGACTTATTATACCATAAAATGAGGAGGTATACCATGAATAAGAAAGCACTTATAGCCATGAGTGGAGGCGTTGATTCCAGTGTAACAGCATATCTTGTAAAGCAGTCGGGCTACGAATGCATGGGTGCAACAATGAGCCTTTATCATGGCAGTGATATTGAAATATCCGAACCCAATTCATGCACTACCTCACAGGATATTATGGATGCGGAACATATCGCAAACAGGCTTGGCATACCTTTTTCTGTTTTTAATTTTTCAACAAGATTTAAGGAATGTGTAATAGACAGGTTCGTTTTCGCCTATGAAAATGGAATGACACCCAATCCATGTATCGAATGCAACCGACATCTTAAGTTTGAAGAGCTTTTCCGCCGCAGCAGGGAGCTTGGCTATGACTTTATAGCCACAGGGCACTATGCCCGGATAAGCCGAAACGAGACGACAGGCAGATACGAATTAAAAAAGGCATCTGACATAACAAAAGACCAAAGCTATGTTCTTTATTCCCTTACTCAGGAACAGCTTTCCCATGCCCTTTTCCCACTGGGTTCAATGACAAAGGCAGAGGTTCGCGCACTTGCTGAGGAAAATGGTTTTACAAACGCAAAAAAAAGCGACAGTCAGGATATATGCTTTATACCGGACGGACGCTATGCTGATTTTATAGAACAATATACAGGCAAAACATATCCTGAGGGTAACTTTATTGATACAGAAGGTAACGTTCTCGGTACCCATAGAGGAATCATACGTTACACCATAGGGCAGCGTAAGGGACTGGGACTTTCCTTCCCACAGCCTATGTATGTATCCCATGTTGACCCTTTCACAAATACAGTAACACTTGCACGCCATGAGGAGCTTTTTTCCCGCTCACTGACTGCAAAAAACATTAATCTTATTTCTGTGTCAGAAATAAGCGAGCCAATGCGCGTCAAGGCAAAGGCTAGATACCGACATAAGGAACAATGGGCAACTGTAACCCAGATTGATTCCGATACCATACATGTGGAATTTGACGAACCACAGCGTGCCATAACAAAGGGGCAGTCTGTTGTTCTATATGATGATGATATTGTGGTAGGTGGCGGTGTTATTTGCGGAGCTTAAATAATTAAAAGTTGATTATTCCAAGATGCTCCAACAAGATTTTCAGACCTATAAGAATCAGAATGATTCCGCCGGACAATTCTGCCTTTTTTTCATATTTTGCACCAAAGACATTTCCTACCTTCACTCCCACAAATGACAGTGTAAAGGTAGTCACGCCTATCATGGTAACCGCAGCAAATATATTCACCTGCAAAAATGCAAAAGTTACACCAACCGCAAGTGCATCTATGCTTGTGGCAACTGCCATAATAAGCATTGTCCTTGCACCAAATGAATCATTTGACTCATTACTGTCATCTCCGTCAGAAAATGCTTCTCTTATCATATTTCCGCCAATAAAGACCAGCAGAACAAACGCAACCCAATGGTCATATTTTTTTATTGCACCTGCAAATGCCTGTCCAAGTAAATATCCGATAACAGGCATCAATGCCTGAAAGCCTCCAAACCATACACCTGCCAGAACCATTTGTTTAACATTTATGCTCTTGGTAGCAAGCCCCTTACAAACAGATACCGCAAATGCATCCATGGAAAGCCCTACAGCAAGAATAAATAATTCTATAAGACCCATTCTATGTACCTCCACATTTACACATTATGATTTGCAAAAACCGCTTTTATTTCCTCAACATCATTATACCCGTTTTTCTTCATAATGTACCTTAGCGCTTCTTCAACATCTGCTTCAGATAAAATAATATGTTTACTCTTGTCAGTGACAACGGTACAACCGCCCTTCATATCACAGCATCTTCCGTTACAGTTTGTTTTATGTATATTTTTTTTGCTTACAGCACCTATTTCTTCCAGAACGTTTATCATTCTGTAGACCGTTGCTATTCCAATACTAGAGTCCCTTTTATGAGCAAGAAAATATACCTCTTTACAACATGAGAATTCTTCATTTGCCACTATATTTACAATAAGCTTTCTTGGTGCAGTCATTCTAAAACCTTTTTCCTTAAGTCGCAAAATAATTTCTTGCTCAGAAAGTGCAATACATCCAAGCTCTCTGTTTTCCTCTCCTGACATCTGACAACCTCCTCATCCATGTCATTTTGTAAGTTCTGCTTTCCTGCACATTATTTTGAGTATTTGAAATTGGCAATCAAATCAAAAACACTGTCAAAAAGAAGACCAATACCTATAATTCTAATGAAGAAATTATTAGCCTTAAATGGATTAAAAAGCAATGCTGCACCCAGTGCTATCATAATAATTGATGTAACTATCATAAATAACCAGCCATTGTCATCAGAATTTCTCTTAATTTCAAAACCAAACTGAAGCTTTATCAGCCCGTTTGTCATAATGATAATTCCAAGAACGACAGGTATAACAGCCAAAAGTACCTTGCTTATCAACGCAGCAAGTACAATATACAGAACACCGATAACTATAACCGATTTTGAATTGTATTCCATATAACCATAAATATTTTCCTGCGGTTTCCTGAAATAACTAAGTATTTTAACTACTCCCAGCACGACGAATACGATAGCTATAACAGTTCCCAGCACTTTTTGTGCTGTTCCGGGAAATGCAGTGAACAGGATACCTAAAATAAGCATAAGGAGCCTGACTCCATGTCCCTTTCTAAGGTCATATATGTAACCTTTAAAACCATCCATCCTTTTTGCCTCCATTCCTTCCAATTTGAACCGATTAAATACCGTCTTCTTCATATATACCTAAAACCTTTATATCATTATATACCTTTATGTTGGCAAGTGCCTCCTTAATTGTACTTATGGTACTGGCATACCCATCTATCTCAATATAAAAGTTATATGTACCCAGCTCCTGCTTGGTCGGTCTTGACATAATTGATATCAGGTTTATGTCCTTATCATAAAATTCCTTCAATATCTCAAATAACAGTCCGGGTCTGTCGGACTTCGGCATTATGTAAACTGGAATTCTCACTTTATTTTTCGTAACATATCCATTAAAGCTCACCTTGTCCTCTTTTTTAAACACGACAAATCTTGTGTAATTATTTTCTGCATCTGTTATGCCCTCTTGCACAAGCCGGTTACTGTCACTGTTCTTTTCCCATGATGCCACATGACTTGGAACAATTGCAGCATTTCCCTGTATATCCTTAAGCTTATAATAAGATTCCATATTGCTTTCTGTTGACACAATATTCACATTATTTAAGGAATTAATAAATTTTCTGCACTGTCCATTTGCTTTAAACTGAACATAAAGTGTAGATATTTCCTCTGTAGATGCACCATTTGCAACTAATGCAAATTGCACAGGCACTGTATGCTCATCTAATATACCAACCTGTTTTTCTAACAGTAAATCCAATGTCCTCTGAACATAACCGTCAAGTGTATTTTCAATCGGGACAATTCCCATATCGCACACACCATTTCCGGCATCATCACACACGGCATTAAAAACTTCATCAATGGTCGGATAATATTCAGCTTCAATGCAAAGCTTATCACCCTTATCTCTGAAACGCTCCAAAACTAATTGCCTGTACTCCATATATGCCATGTCGCTAAATGTTCCCTTTGGACCTAAGACTGCAATCTTAACTATATCCATTCGTAATTTCCTCCCGTAATAGCAAGACTAAGCAACGCATCCATTTTCTCAACGTCCTCACCACAAACTACTTTTATCAGCTTGGCACTATCTGTCAGCTTTGCCATATCCTCATCAGGTCCTATTTCCAAATCAATGTCAGCCTCACAATAGGGACATGGAATTTCATTCATGGTCTGCAATGATAAAAATCTTGTTCTACAGCAGGAACACTCATAATAGCCACATTTTTCCGTATCATCCGGTACATAATACATATCATATTTCTCCTCAATCAAGTAAATCTTCTTAGCCCTTTTTAAACACTGATTTAGGCTGCTTGCAAACAGGACACACCCAATCATCCGGAAGCTCCTCAAATGGTACATCTCCCTCATAAATATATCCACATATTGAACAAATCCACCTTGAAGCCGAAGCAGCTTCCAAACTGCTTTCCGCAGGCTCATCTGCCTGATACGTAGGTGCATTTTTAGGGCTCGTTCCATTTTTTACCTTATGATAATATGCATAGGTCATAGGTGTTCCCGGCAGTGACTTTGCATCCTTTACCTCAACAAAAAATACAGTATGTGTGCTGGTCTCATAGCTGCCTATCACATCACCGGCAAACCAGCCACAGCTATCTGTAAAAACCGGATTGCCATATGCCCATTCAAAAGCTATCCCCTCAAACTTGTCTATATCCTTTGCAGACTGAAATCCAAATCTGCCAATCAATGTCATGTCTGTCTGTTCTGTTAAAATATTTACAGCAAGACTTTTAGACTCGCTTATGCACTTATTTGTGTAATTATCATGATTTATACTGACCGCAACTACTGACGGATCCGATGTGATTTGCATACAGCTGTTTGCAACACAGCCTGTTGGACGCATACCATCCATCGTTGTTACGATATAAACACCATATGACATATTTCTAAAAACACTTTTATCCATAAATATATTTCTCCTTCAAAAAATCAACTTCGTTGTGGCACGGTCCTTCGGACCTTGCTATATCCTCCTAGCTTCGCTGTGGCACGGTCCTTCGGACCTTGCTATATCCTCCCAACTTCGTTGGGTCCCTCCTTAGGGCATATTATATCCTATTTTGGTTTTTTTTACTATATCAATATCTATCGTTTTTATATTAAAAATAGAAAAGGAAATACAGAGGTGATTACAGTTTTTCCATAAACTCCTCTGTACTTATTTTGTACGATCCATTATTATATTATGATTTTTAATGTAACCGTTCTTCGTATGTTATTTTATTTCCACTGTAAGCTTGTGTGGCAGGCACACGATTGTTTCTCCTGTATTACTTATGGCATTATGCTTCACACATATCTGTTCCCCACAGGTAGCCTCTGATATGTATGCTTTCCCATCCTTTATCACAAGAATATTATATTCTTTGGCAGGTCTGGTATCATCTGTCTCTATCTTATACTCCATATCATCATCCAATGAAAAGCTTTGTGTTTCATTTCCGGCTATGATAACATGCACCGTTTTCCCTGTTTTCATCAGCTGTTTTTGTATAAGCAATGCAGCTATTCCGACTACCATAACTACCACAATCAATATAAAATCCGCCATATACTTTTTTATAAATGTTTGTGATTTGCCACTCATTTTATGCCCTTAATTGTTGTTTAAAGCATTTAACCTTTCTGCAAGCGTCTGAAGCTCATCAACCACTGTTCCAACATCACCTACAATAGCTGTGTTTTCCTCACTGCATTCAAGAGTAACACTTGAATGTGCAGTAACCTCCTCTGTTGCAGCCGATATTGTCTGGATGCTTTCAACAATTGCTTCATTTGAGCTTGCCAACTCTGAAACAAGCTCTGAAAGCTCCTCTGTCTGTTGCTGTATATCACTTGTGCGTATTGCTATCGTCTCAAAGCTTGATGCAGTTTCTGTTGCTGCTACTCCCTGAAGCTTACTGTTATCCATAAGATGACTGATTACATTTACAACTAATTCAAGCTCCTGTGAAATGTTCTCAATCAGATCCGTAATGTCAACTGTAGCATTTTGAGTCTGATCTGCAAGATTTGATATCTCCGATGCAACTACCGCAAATCCCTTTCCTGCTTCTCCTACTCTTGCTGCCTCAATAGATGCATTAAGTGCAAGCAAACTTGTCTGTGATGTTATACCATCTATAAGCTCTATGATGGACTGCATTTGTCCGGTGTATTCAGAAAGCTTATCAAGCTCTGCTGAAACCTTTTTACTTGCATCATCAGAAACCTTAACCTGATTTATGAGTTCGTCTACTTTTTCCCGTCCCACAGATATCTCAGCATTTGTATCCTCCATGCCTCTTTCAATCTGACCGGATACATCTTCAACCTTGTGTACAAAGTCCTGAATTTCTTCCGTCTTCATAAGCTGGGATTGAATCGAATATGCCGTATCATTTGTTCCATTAGAAACTTCCTCCATAGAAACCTTGGTTTTTACAAAAGAATCTTTAAGGTCCCCCATCTTCTCTGATACTACATGTATATCTCCTGTCATACGGGCAGATATCTCCATTATCTGGTTCAGCATATCAGAAACTCTTGCTTTGTCCGCTTCTATCTTAGCCAGCTTGTCATTATTGTTTTTAAGCATTGTGTTAGACATAAATACCATAAACACAAGGTATAAAACTACAAATCCAATTCGTATTTCCACATTAGGTAAATCTTCCGATGAAATTTTCCCCTGGATTTGCATATATGCAACATTCAAAATATTAATCGTAAAAAGTCCCCATCCCATTTTTTTTGTATATGCCACATCACCATATACAAGAACAAATAATGATATAAGGATTCCATATACAAATGCTACAGGTGAATATGTGGTAAAAACTGTAAATGAGTAGAAAATAGCATACCCTATACCAAGTATAAGTCGTATGTATCTGCTGCTTGGATCACTGCGGTATATAACATGCATACAAATAAGCGGAATAAGTGAAAGTGCCGCAAAGATTAAAAAATATCCTATCGTTCTGCTTTTCTTAACTACTTCAACCACATAACATGCCAACAACACTATATTGTATATTGTATAGCCAATTAATACAAACCGGTTGTTCCTTGCCATCTCCTTTTGTTCGACAGCCATATTTTCGTCCATGATTAAACCCCCTTGTACCATTTTATCATAATTTAAATAAGTAAATGTCCACCTGTCATTGTATCATAAATTAATTAGGATTGCAAAAAATTATAGTCTGCTTTTAAAATCTTCATAAGAAAAACTTTTTACAAGCTCTGTTTTGTCACCACTATTTATATAAATTGAGGGAAGAGGCATCCCGTTAAATGTATTATTTTTAACCATTGTATAGATTGCCATATCTGTAAATACAAGTCTCTGCCCAATTTCAAGCGGCTCATCAAATGAGTAATCACCTATAATATCCCCTGCAAGACATGTAGGTCCTCCCAAACGATAGGTATACTTCTTTTCCCCTGCCATACCTGAACCCACAATAAATGGTCTATATGGCATTTCAAGCACATCCGGCATATGACATGCCGCAGAGGTATCCACTATGGCTATGTCAATATCGTTATTCATAATCTCCCTTACTTCCGTTACGAGATATCCTGCATCTAAGGCAATGGCCTCCCCCGGCTCTATGTATACTTCTATATTGTATTTTTCCCTGAGTCCTTTTACCCGCTCTATCAGGAGCGATGTATTATACCCATCCTTCGTAATGTGATGTCCTCCACCTATATTGATCCATTCCAGCTTATGCAGATATTCACCAAATTTGTCCTCCACAACATCCAATGTTCTGTCAAGTACCTCTGCTCCCTGCTCACACATAGTATGAAAATGTATTCCCGATATCCCTGTTAAATCCATTTTCAGGAGCTGTTCCTTCTTTGTTCCCAGCCTTGAGCCTGATATACATGGGTTATAAATATCTGTCTCTATCTCCGAATACTCAGGATTTACCCTGATACCACACTTTATCTTTCTCCCCGATGCTTCAACAATTTTCTTAAACCGTTCCCATTGGGTTGGCGTGTTAAATACGATATGGTCAGCAAATTTTACAAGCTGTTCCATTTCATCGGCACTGTATGCCGGTGAATAAACGTGTACTTCTCTGCCCTTCATTTCCTCATATCCAAGCCTTGCCTCAAACAGCCCGCTGGCAGTAGTTCCTGCAAGATACTGTCCAATAACAGGGTAAAGAGAATATGCGGAAAAAGCCTTTTGAGCCAGCAGAATTTTAGCTCCTGAGCTTTTTTGGACAAAATCCAACAATTCAAGGTTTTCCTTTAGCTTATCCTTGTCAATCACATATGCAGGTGTCTGTATATGATTCAATTCCATTCAACTTCCCTCTCAACGATTCACTATGAACATCAGTCTTTTACACATCAATCCGAATCAGTTCCTTCGGCGATGTGGTCAGATTTTTATACCCATTATCTGTTATGGCTATCATGTCCTCTATTCTTACTCCAAACTTACCCGGTAAATATATTCCCGGCTCAACAGTTATACATACTCCCTGCTGTAAAACCTTATCGCATTTCGGTGAAAATCTGGGTTCCTCATGTATAAACAATCCAACCCCATGTCCTAACCCATGTCCAAAATAGTCTCCATATCCGGCATCCGCTATAATCTGCCTTGCACAGGCATCTACATCCGAGCATTTAACACCCGGCTTAACAAGCTTTAATGCCTCTGTCTGTGCCTTTAAAACCGTATTATATACCTCAATCTGCTTATCACTTACGCTATCACCCATAATGACCGTTCTTGTCATATCAGAGCAATAGCCTTCATATATACAGCCAAAATCCATAGTAATAAAATCACCTCTGACAATTACCTTGTCCGACACTGCTGCATGAGGCATGGAGGAATTTTCACCGGAAGCAACAATGGTATCAAAACTAAGACCATCTGCACCAAGCTTTTTCATTGTATATTCAAGCTCCAATGCAACCTCTTTCTCCGTCATTCCCTCTCTGATAAATGAAATAATATGATGAAATGCCTTGTCACCTAAAGCCTCTGCCATAGCCAGCTTTTCAAGCTCAGCATCGGATTTTACGGCTCGCAGATCATTGATTGTATCATCAAGCTTTACTAAATTTACAGTATCTCCAAATGTCTGATTGAATTTATCATATTGGTTATAGGATATGTGCATGTTCTCAAATCCAATATTGGGTTTCCGGTTTAAGCTGACAGCTCCATTGCCAAGCAGTTCATTTATTCTATACGAATAGCTTTTTCCTTTTATATCTACACATTTAAAATCCGGTGCCTGCTTTTCAAGCTGTTCTGTGTACCTTGAATCAGTCAGTATATATGCTTCCTCTTTTGTTATAAGCATACAACCCTCATGTCCCGAATATCCTGAAAGATAATGGATATTATAACCATCTGTAATTAACAGTCCATCCAATTTTCTATCTTCCATTATATTGATAAGCACATCTTTTTTATCAGCCATTTACTTCTATTTCCTTTCTGCTCCTATCCATTTTTTTGATTACAAAATATGTTATACTCAAGGCAATAATTATCGAAATAAAATCAGCAGTTCCCTGTGCATATATTACACCATCCAATCCAAACAGGTAGTCCATAATATAAAGCATAGGTATAAATGCCACACCCTGTCTGGACAGTGTAAGTATCAATGATGGCAACGCTTTTCCCATTCCCTGTAATGTATTAACACATAAAAACAGTATTCCCAGAACAGGACATGATATCTGAAGTGCCATCATCATTTTTACACCAATTTCAACAACATCAGGCTTGTCAATAAATCCTCCGATTATTCCATTTCTTGCAACTGCAAGCATAACAGTAAGTGTGGTTCCCATTATAACAGCACAGAGAGCAGTAAATTTAAATACATCTTTCAACCTTCTGCTGTTTCCTGCACCATAGCTGTATCCAATCAGTGGCTGTATACCTGTACATAATCCAATCTGAAGCAGCACGGCAAGCATGTTTGCTTTCATGGCAACACCCATTCCCGCAACAGGTATATCTCCATACTTTCCAAGTACATTATTTAACAAGATATTGGCAACACTCATAAGCACGTTATTCAGTGACGCCGGAATACCGATTGCCAAAACAACCTTTGCAATATTCTCTCCCGCCGAAAAATCCTTAAGCTTTATTGACAGTGCAGTATCTTTCCTGAAAATAAAATACCCGATATAAAAAAGGGAAGCAAAAATATTTCCTATTACAGTCGCTATTGCGGCACCCTTAACTCCCATATTAAGCGCTAAAATCATAACAGGGTCAAGTATTATGTTAACTATTGTTCCGATAAGATTTCCTATCATCGAAACCCTTGTTGCCCCCTCACCCCTTACAATATTTCCAAATGCAGTTGCAAACATTATAAACGGAGCACCAAGCGCAACATATGTAAGATATTCCCTTGCGTAATCTATTGTGTTCGGACTTGCCTGTATTATCTTCAATATGAAATCCATGCATGTCATAAAAATAAGTACCATAATAAGGCCTACACCAACAGAGCTGTAACAGCAGAAGGAAGAAATTTTCGCTGCCCTTTTTGTGTTCTTTTCACCCAAAGCTCTGGATATAGCCGAACATCCACCGATTCCAAATAAATTACCAAGTGCCATAAAAAGCATAAATACAGGTGTGGCAAGAGAAACTGCCGCCACCTGCATTTCGTCGTTTGTTTTTCCTATAAAATATGTATCTGCCATGTTGTACACAACTACAACAAGCATTGATATTATGGTGGGAATTGCCATTGTAAGTACAGCATGCCTCACCGGTGAATTTTCAAATAATTCTTTTCTGTCGTCCATTTTGTAAGTCCTTTCTAATCAACCATAACAGGATCAAAATTCTCTTTCCACGGAAGTCCCCATTTATTTAATGCATCCATAAATGGATCCGGATCAAATTCTTCAACATTATATACGCCCGGCTTAAACCATGTTTTGTTCATAACAAGCATAGCTCCTATCATCGCCGGAACTCCTGTTGTATATGATATTGCCTGTGAGCCTACCTCCCTGTAGCACTCCTGATGATCACACACATTATATACATAATAATGCTTTTCCTGTCCATCCTTTGTTCCTTTAAATATGCATCCGATATTTGTCTTTCCCACTGTTCTTTCACCAAGCGAAGCAGGGTCAGGCAGAACCGCCTTAAGGAACTGCAATGGGATAATTTCCCTGCCCTCGTATACGATTGGCTCAATTGACGTCATTCCCACATTTTCAAGACACTTAAGATGTGTAAGGTAGCTCTGTCCAAATGTCATAAAAAATCGTATTCTCTGAATACCCTTTATGTTAAGTCCCAATGACTCAAGCTCTTCATGATGGAGCAGATACATATCCTTTTTACCCACTTCATCAAACACATACTCTCTCTTTATTTCCATTGGCTCCGTTTCAACCCAGTTACCATTTTCCCAATAGCTTCCCTTCGCACTTACTTCCCGTATATTTATCTCCGGATTAAAGTTTGTTGCAAACGGATATCCGTGGTCACCCCCATTACAGTCAAGTATGTCTATCTCACTTATCTCATCAAAATAATGCTTTGCAGCATAAGCTGAAAACACACCTGTTACTCCCGGGTCAAAGCCGCACCCCAAAAGTGCCATTATTCCTGCCTTTTCAAACCGTTCCCTGTATGCCCACTGCCAGCTGTACTCAAATTTGGCAGTATCCTCCGGCTCATAATTTGCAGTGTCCAGATAATGTGTTTTCGTGGCAAGGCATGCATCCATAATCGTTAAATCCTGATACGGCAATGCAATGTTCATAACAATATCGGGCTTATAGGAATTAATAAGACGAATCAGCTGCTCCACATCATTTGCATCCACCTCTGCAGTGGTTATCTTTGTAGCGGTATTATCCTGAAGCTTTTCCTTCAGTACATCACACTTTGATTTTGTTCTGCTCGCAATACAGATTTCCTGGAACACCTCACTGTTCTGACAGCACTTGTGAACTACCACACCTGCAACTCCGCCGGCACCTATTATTAACGCTCTACCCATATTTTTCCTGTATGATGTATTCTTAATTCAATACATCCATACTCTCCTTTCCAATTTTGTCATAATCAATTGTAACACTGTAAACTAAACTTTATATTTAAATTTTAATAATTCTTACTCAAGTCCAAGCAACTCCTTTACATATGTAGGCAGGTAAAATGCTCCTTTATGTAAGTCCGTGTTGTAATATTTTGTTTTTATTTTCTGCTTTTCCCATTCCTGCTTATCCATATCATCAATCGGATGATATTTCTTTGAGGCAAACCCAAACAGCCAGTGTCCTGACGGATACGATGGTATATGGCACTGGTAAATCATGCTGCACTCAAAGGCTGACTGGATATTCCTGTGGGCGAGCTGTACACTTTTTGCATGCTGACGGTAAAACGGACTTTCATGCTGATTAATCAGTATTCCGTCCTCCTTCAGGGAATTCCAGCACACGCCGTAAAATTCCTTTGTAAAAAGTCCCTCTGCAGGTCCATACGGGTCAGCACAATCTACTATGATGAGGTCATATTTATCTCTCACCATTCTGGCAAAGCGGATGCCCTCCTCAAAGTATATGGACACTCTCGGGTCATTCAGCTTTGCAGAAAGCTCAGGCAAATATTTCCTGCTTGCCTCAACAAGCTTCTCGTCAAGCTCTACCAGATCTATTGTCTCTATCCCATCATACTTTGTAAGCTCCCTAACGGTTCCACCGTCTCCACCACCTATTACAAGCACTGTTTTTATGTCCGGATGGACTGCCATTGGAACATGCACCACCATTTCGTGGTAGACAAACTCATCCCTCTCGGTTGTAAACAATTCTCCATCCAGCACAAGTATTTTTCCATAGTCCGTTGTCTGAAGAATTTCTATTTTCTGATAGTGGCTTTCCTCTGAATAAAGCTGTTTCTCAACCTTCATTGAAAATCTCACATTATCCGTGTGATTGTCCGTATACCATAAATCCATATATTCACCTCAATCTTCTTACGCTTTTGCAACTACATTCAGGTATTCCATGCTCATATCCTCAGTTCCAAGCATCATACAGCCTTTTTCTTTTGCATAAAACGTATAGCTTAATATATCCTTCGTAACCTTTTCACCCGGTGCAAGAATCGGAATTCCCGGAGGATAACACATTACGAACTCACTGCATATTCTATTCTCACTTTCCTCAAGCCTCACCGCCTCAGTTTCAGCATAAAATGCCTTTTGGGGTGGCATAATGACCTGCGGATTAATATACTCATGGTCAAACATTCCCTTCGTACTCTGCCTGAAATTCCGTTTTATTTCTGAAAGTGCTGCGATAAGCCTTTCTATCTCGATACGTCTTTCACCGCCTGAGACTATGGCAAGTATATTACCGATATCACCAAACTCTATTTGTATTCCATACTCATCACGAAGCAGGTCATAAACCTCTATACCTGCAAGACCGATATCCTTTGTATGTATGGACAGCTTAATCGGGTCAAAATCAAATATATCATCATTATTTACAAGCTCTCTTCCAAATGCATAGTAGCCGCCAATCTGGTTAATCTCGCCTCTGGCATATGTGGCAAGCTCCTTTGCCTTTGCGTATATGTCCTTACCGTTTCTATAAAGATTTCTTCTGGCAATGTCCAGTGACGAGAGCAAAAGATAGGATGCACTCGTTGTCTGTGTAAGATTTATAACCTGTCTTACATAATCAGGGTTTACAGTGTTCCTTGTAATCAGTATTGAGCTCTGGGTAAGTGATCCACCTGTCTTGTGCATACTTACGGATGACATATCCGCACCTGCCTCCATAGCAGACACAGGCAGATCTTCACCAAAGTAAAAATGTGTACCATGTGCCTCATCGGCAAGGACAAGCATACCATACTCATGTGCAAGCTCCACAATTGCTTTTAAATCAGAGCATATACCATAATATGTAGGGTTATTCACCATGACCGCCTTAGCATCCGGATTTTCCTCTATTGCCTTTTTAACATCCTGAAAGGACATGCCAAGCGGTATACCAAGACGCTTGTCAATTCCCGGATTTACATAGACAGGAACAGCTCCGTTAATTACAAGGGCATTTATTGCTGACCTGTGGACATTTCTTGGCATAATAATCTTATCACCAGTTTTACAGGTTGACATAATCATTGCCTGCACTGCTGCCGTTGTTCCGTTTGCGATAAAAAAAGCCTCATCTGCACCAAAAAGCTTTGCAGTCAGAATTTGTGCATCCTTTATAACTGATGAAGGATGACATAAATTATCAAGGGGCTTCATGGAATTAACATCAAGCTTTACACATGTCTCTCCAAGGTACTTTTTTAAATCCTTATTTCCGCGTCCGCCCTTATGTCCGGGCACATCAAAATGAACAAGCCTGTCTAAGGCCTGCTTCTCCAATGCTTCAAAAATTGGCAGCGATTCCTGACTAAGTGAATGATTATCCAATGCTTTTCTCCTGTTTATGTATTATTTTGGGGTTTTATATTCCTTTTGTAATTGTGCTGTAGCAGTTCGGTCTTCTGTCTCTGAATAACCCCCAGCCCAACCTGTTTTCAAATATTTTATCTAAATCAAACTCCTGAAGAATGATTTCCTCCTCATGTCTCGAAGCACTTTTCAGTATTTCTCCCGTTTCGTCTGTTATGAATGACGAACCGTAAAATTCAAGAGATGATTTCTGGTTTGCATTTTCCATACACGGAACAATTTCTTCCGTCCCAACTCTGTTTGCTGCTACAACGGGTATTATGTTTGCGGCACTATGTCCCTGCATACATCTCCTCCAATGTGGCATGCTGTCACATTCAAGTATGGGTTCCTCACCGATTGCAGTAGGATAAAGAATAAGCTCAGCTCCGTCTAATGCCATACATCTTGCTGCTTCGGGAAACCATTGATCCCAGCATATTCCGACTCCGATTTTTCCAAATGCCGTATTCCAGACCCGAAAGCCTGTATCCCCCGGAGAAAAATAAAACTTTTCCTGATAAAAATGGTCGTCCGGAATATGGGTTTTCCGATATACTCCCAATATACTGCCATCCGCATCTATCATTGCCACCGAGTTAAATAAACTATTTTTGTCCCTTTCATAAAAGCTTACGGGAATAACTACCTTAAGCTCCTTTGCAAGCTTTGACATAATACGGACTGCCGGATTTTCAGATACCGGAAGTGCAAGCTCGTAGTGTTCATACTTTCTTTCCTGACAAAAATACAAATTTTCAAAAAGCTCAGGTAAAAGAATTACACCCGCTCCTCCTGCTGCTGCATCCCTAACCATCCTTTCGGCCTTACAAATATTTTTCGATGTCTCGCGTTCCATCTTCATTTGTACTGCTGCCACAGTAACTTTTCTCATATCATCTACCTCCAGGTATCTGCTGGGTTATGCAATGAATATTACCTCCCCCTATCAGTATGTTTCTCGCATCAATCTGAATGATTTCTCTGTTCTTAAATATATTTCTTAAAATATCTGCTGCTTTATCGTCATTTTCATCATTAAAACGAGGCATTACAATTGCCCCATTCGATATGTAGAAGTTTACATAAGATGCTGCCAGCCTGTCTCCTGCTTTTCTTGTAGGTTCCCCATCAAAATCAATAAGGCCACTGCACTCATCCTCTGTCACATATACAGGTGCCGGCATTGGAAGCTTTGTAACCCTTATACTTCTGCCCCTTGCATCCGTCTCATGTTCAAGTACCTCCAGACATCTACGTGACATTTCATACTGAGGGTCTTCTCTGTCATCAGTCCATGCAAGAATTACATGTCCCGGTTCAGCATATGTACATATATTATCAACATGCTCATTTGTCTCGTCCTCATATATGCCGCACGGAAGCCATATAACATGAGTGACACCAAGCGTCTGTTTCAGCTCCATCTCTATATCCTGCTTTGTCATATGGGGATTACGGCCTTTGCTGAGCAGACATGCCTCTGTAACGATTGCAGTGCCCTGTCCGTCAACGTGGAATGCACCGCCTTCCATAACAAAGCTTCTTTTATCATACACATCAACCTCAAGCAGGTCGCATACCTTTCTTGCCATACGGTTGTCCCTGTCCCACGGAAAATACAATCCGTCATAAAGACCGCCCCACGCATTAAAGCCCCAATCGATACCGCGGATTGTTCCATCACTGTTCTTTACGAATGTAGGCATAACATCCCTTGCCCACGAATCGTCTGACGACATTTCCACAACACGTATGTGGTCTTTCAGCATCTTTCTTGCCGTATCATAGCCCTCAAAGCTTGTGAAAACCGTTACTTTTTCTGATTTCGCTATAGCGTGGGCAACGTCGGCAAATGCTTTTCTTGCATAAACTGCGCCATACTGCCACGAATCCGCTCTTTCCGGCCATATCATAAAGCAGCCCGTATGGTGTTCATACTCTGCCGGCATAAAATAACCATCTTTAGTTGGAGTTGAATGTAGTATTTTCATATTTAATCCTTTTTACGACAATATAACATGCAATGCTCTAATTGTAAATGTCTGTCCTTAATCCTATTATCACATCTGTCATTTTGACACGAATTACAGATTCCCTCACATACCTGATTTGGATTTTCTGTAAGAATGGCATAAAAAATTACACTTTTTGACGGGGAAAGAACACCGTACTCATTGGTCGTTATTTCATCGGCATCCACGGCTGTCTTAAGTCCTATCTCATCTTCATCCAAAACAGACAGTTCCTCCGATGCTTCCGCATCAGTCACGGTACCGGTTGTTATTCCCGGTTTTGAGCCTTTAATCTCCTCAAGAAGCCTGGGAATTACCGTCACGGGTATTTCGTCACCTATAAACACATATCGTTCCACATATCTGCGATGAAATCTGGCATATGACCGGTTAAAATCCTTGTACATATTAAGAAGCATTTCACCTGCAATACACTCCAGCATGTATGCCTCATCCAGCTTTCCCTCATTTGTAAGCCTTTCCTCTAAGCTGTCTACACCACAGCCCAAGGTCATTGCAACGATAGCGGATTGTCTGTCATCCACAAACTTTACGCCTGTATCTCTCTGATTCATTTTATATATGGCATACGGACTCATGCAAAGCAGCATTTTTTTGTATACTGCCTTAAGCTCATTTTCTGCTTCCTTATCAAAATGATACTTTTCCATTACCTTTTTAATTATTTTTTCATCATCTGACTGCTCTATAGACATTCTGATTTTCATCAGCGTACTCCTCTTGGAATCAAATATAATTAATTTTCATGGCATAATCTGCCTTTCATATTTATAAATATTCCCTGTTAAATTATATTTAATACACTATACGCCGTTTCTCTTACACACGTCATACAGACAGCATTTATCACAATATGGTTTGGTTCTTGCTGTACAGACAGCTCTGCCATGATAAACTAATCTATGACAAAAATCACTGCCCTCCTCAGGGGGTACTATTTTCCAAAGCTCCATCTCAACCTTTTTCGGTTCCTTGATATTATTAACAAGCCCAAGCCTGTTACATATTCTTATACAGTGGGTATCCGTTACTATGGCAGGCTTGCCAAACACATCTCCCATTATAAGGTTTGCACTTTTTCTTCCCACACCCGGAAGCTTTAGCAGCTCATCAAAATCATCCGGCACACGGTCACTATACTTCTCATGTAAAAGCTTCATGCAGGCACTTATATCCCTTGCCTTGCTTTTGCCGAGCCCACATGGTCTGACAATTGCCTCTATATCATCTACATCTGCCATGGCAAGTGCCTCAACGGTAGGAAATTTGGCATATAAATCCTTGACAACCACATTGACTCTTGCATCCGTACATTGTGCTGCAAGCCTCACTTCCACCAAAAGCTTCCACGCCTCATCATATTCCAATGTACAGTCTGCATCCGGATATTCATTTTTCAGTCTCTCTATAATCTCTAAGGTTCTCTGCTTCTTTGTCATATGTCCTCCAATTAGAAAAATAAAACATCAAAGGGACTCCGCAGTGCGAAGCCCCTTTGTGAATTCGTTTCAAATGTTCTGTTTTGCTGCACTTAATATTTGTCTTTAGAAGCTAATACTATTCATAATTGTATCAAAATCTGACTTATCATCTGTTGTTGTTACATATTCCAGATATACTATAGTTGAACCTTCACATAAAATAACAGCGTTACCGATAAAGTTTCCGGTCGGACTATCAATATTCATAACAGTATACTCATGTCCGTTATAAGTCTTTGTGTCAGTTGTAACCTGATCACCGTAAACATTTTTTACCTGCTGTACATATGCATTGGTAATGTCTTCCTCACCATATGTATTATTATCCTCTGCATATAAAGCAAAGCTCTTGTCTGAAGCAGCTGTTGCATATGTTATAGTTCCGCTCATATTCTGGAAAAACTCGAATCCCTCAGGAATGTTCAGCTTTACATGCTTTACTGTGAGAACTCCGTCTTCCTCTGTATACGCCTCTGTAGATACAGCTTCCTCTGTATCAGTAGCCTCCTCTGTATCTTGATTATCTAAATTTGTATCTTCTGTATTTTGCTCAGAAGTTGGACTTGCTGTCTCCATATCTTTATCCTTTTTTTCTGTACATGCAACAAGTGAAAGTGACATTACACCAACCATAGTAAGCACAGCTAACTTCTTAAATAAATTTTTCTTAACCATTTCAATTCTCCTTTTCAAATTGCATTTACAAAGATATATTATAGCTCACATTTTTATAAAATCAACTGTTATTTTTAAGTTGATATTATTTATCTTACCTCTTGTCAAGCAATACAATTACATCATCCTCAAGCAACCCTGTATTTCCTTCCGGCTTTACCACTCTGTCTTTTCTTCTTATCATGATTATAAAAATTTGTCTGGATATATCCAGCTCTTTTATTTTCTTTCCTATCCACGGATGATTGGTGTGAAGCTTAACCTCCTCTATGTCAGAATGTACCCTTCTATTGCTGGTGCTTGCCAGCAACAGGCTGTCGTATTGTTTAATCACAAGCTCAGAGTATGGGGTCAGGGTATCCTCACCCCTTATAACAACCGCCAGATACAGTCCCTCAGGTAGCTTCAGTTCATTTATTTTTTTACCTATAAAACTGTGACCGTTTGGAACATCCAAAACAACAAATTCAGAATTTTTATGGGAGTAATTTCCCGTCTTCATCCTTGTGTAATGCTCTACAAAACCGGCACTGATAATACCTGTAGGTATAGCGACTATTCCCACTCCCAAAAACGATATTATGATTGCCATGATTCTTCCGCCAATTGTTATGGGATAAATGTCACCATATCCTACTGTAAGCATGGTTGACACAGACCACCATATTCCCGAAAATCCATTTTTGAAATTGTCAGGCTGTGCATCATGCTCAAGGCTGTACATACACATGGACGATGCCAACAGAAGGACTGTAATAATAAAAATAGAGGATATAATCTGATCCTTTTTGTCGTTAAGTACATCCGTAATAACATTGAATGCGTCATATGTGGCATTTAATTTAAATAATCTCATAATTCTCACAACACGAAGCATTCGCAACGCCACAAAACCATTTGTAAATATAACTGGAATAAAAAATGAGACAATTGTAAGTAAATCTACAATTCCGTAAAAGGACACAATATATTTGCACACAGCTTTCGCAGGCTTTAAATCTTCATATAAATAGCCTGCTGTCCATAGCCTTAAAATGTATTCAAAAAGAAATACAATGATTGTGATAAGTTCAATTGTAAATAAAGAAGGATGCAGAAATTCCAGTTCCTCAAAGGTCTGTAAAAATGTTACTACTATACTTGTTACAATTAAAAAAGAAATAACATAATCAAATAATGTACTCGCAAAATCTGTTTTATTGCCAATTTGAATTATATCAAAGGTTCTTCGTTTTACCTTTTCGATACCAGTCACTTTTATTTCCCCCGTTTTGCTATATTGTTTCAGGTGATTGTGAAGCTTGTTGTTTCATTAGAAATGCGAGTAGTCCCTTGCAGCCGGACTCAACATCCGTATATGTGACATCAAAATGTCCTGTATACCATGGGTCTGCTACATCCCTGTCACTTCCTGCAAATGAAAGAAGCTTATATATCTTCCCTTGTGGATCTCCGCCTAAAATTCTTTTCATGTTTCTTATATTAGCACTATCCATCCCGATTAGATAGTCATATTTATCATAATCTTCACGTTTTAACAATATTGCACGCTTGTCCCCACAGGAAAGCCCATGCTTTTTAAGCTCCTGCTTTGCAGGCGGATAGACAGGATTGCCCGACCCATTCCAGATTTCCTCTGTGCTGGTTGCAGCGGAAGAAATGTAAAATTGGTCTGCAAGGTCCTGTTTTTGAACCATGTCCTTTAATATAAATTCCGCCATTGGGGAACGACAAATGTTTCCATGGCAAATAAATAATATTTTAATCATAACGCTTATAGCTCCTTATATCTTGGTATTGCTTGGTTTTTCTTTATTAATGTTCAATCCTAAAATAATCTAAACACGCTTTATATTTGTCCTGTGCAGTTAGGCAGGTATCTGTCAGATAACCTTTTTCATTATTCCATTCTTTCAATCCACGGTAATAAAACAATTTTAGATTATCTTCAATAATGAACGGAACTATATTATATTTCAGACACTCTTTGAACATAATCAGTCTGCCCACACGACCGTTACCATCCTGGAACGGATGAATTCTTTCAAACTTCACATGGAAATCCAGAATATCTTCAAAGGTCTTTTCTTCCTTGGCGTTGTACTCTGTCAGTAATGCTTTCATCTTATTGGCAACTTCTTCCGGAAAGGCGGTATCCGTGCCGCCAACCTCGTTTGGTAATTTCTTATAATCACCAACAACGAACCAATCTTTTCTAGAATCACTGGTGCTGTTCTTCAGAATCAGATGAAGCTCCTTGATGAATTTCTCAGTCAGCGTCGTTTTTGCATTTTCAATAATCTTGTCAATGCAGCGGAAATGGTTTACTGTTTCGATCACATCATCCACATTGAGAACTTCATTCTCCACGCCAATGGTGTTGGTTTCAAAGACATATCTGGTCTGATCGTGTGTCAGACGACTGCCCTCAATGTGGTTAGAATTGTATGTCAGATCAATCTGTGTCTTATGGTAAATACCGCCGGAATATTTGCTTGCTTTCTGCTCTTTCAGAATATCCAACAGAGTAATAGGTTGCTCTTTTCTTTTATTGGTACGCTCTGGTTTTTCTGCATTTTCAGGAATGTTCCATGTCTTGCCGGTAAGAAATGCACCAATCAAACGTCCTTGGGCACAGTAATTCCTAACGCTGCGCTCCGACACATCCCATTTTTTCGCTATTTCAGTAACCGAAAGGTATCGCATCTGCTATCCTCCATTATAAATCGAATCAAAAAACTTCACTGATTTACTGTATAGTATACCACATCATCGGCAAAAATTTCAATAAGTTCAGAATTATTTAATTCTTTTTTGCCGTTACAGGAAATTCTATTCTAATCATTCTTGTCATTGCAGCTGAATAAAACGACTAAAAGTTTGCAACAATGTATACGTCTTTTTAATAAGAAAAAGCAGATGGCATTCTGCTCTGCCACCTGCCATATTCAGTATCGTTCTTATTCTTCCATATTTTTAAAGAATATATTTCTCTGGTATTATTTCCTTTGCGAATTTTACCATTTCTTCTCCAACAAATGTAATAGTACCTTCATGTGAAACATATATCATCCATTGTTTAGTTGCATCATAATAATATGCTTCCACACACCAAGGGAAATCATATCCATCTTTATCACGAGCATATAATATTTCTACTAAATTTTTGTTTTCAAATACTTCTCCTGGATTCAACTGTATCATTGTTACATTACTTATTGTGCACAATTGCAATATCTGTTCTAATAAACAAATTTGATTATCTTTATATATTTTATCAATATTACATGCAACTACTGGTATATCAATTTTCAACGTGCATAAAGGATACCAATATGTGGTATCAGTATCTCTAGTAGTATTCAAAAATTCTATTAGGTCTCTGACTTTTTTATCCATTTTATCACCTTTAAATTTTACATGTTCTATACTCCATAATGAATCATGTACTTTTGATTTTTGATGGCCTCCTCAATCAGCGCCGCTAACACCACTAAATGCTCATCTTCATGATATCGTTTATCATTTTTCACTATTTCAAGGAAATGTAACAATGATGTGGGAGGTATTATAGTAATTCCCCAGCGCGAAAGTGCCTTCTGTGGCTGCAAAACACCTTTACTCAAAACATTGAAAGTGTCTATACTCTTCAGTTTCTCCCACCAATCGTTCAAATATAAGTCATCATCAATTGCTACACAATTATACTTTTCGGGATGATACCCATCATAGTCTTCATTTTCATCAAAATCGCAAATTATACCAAACTCTGTTTTAATCATTTTACATTGTCCCCATTTTATTTCTTATCGTTAACAAACTCGAAATTTACCACGGAGCAACACTCCGCCTAATATATCATTATCATAGCATAACAGCTGCCTTTTTTCTACAAAAAAAAGCCCCCGGCAGCAACATTGCCACCGAGGTTTTCGTCCTATATTCTTCTATATTAAATTGCTTTAAACATTTTCTGACTTATTGGCTTTTCTCCTGTTACCTTCTCTACTTCCTTCTTGGCCACCTCAAGTTCTTCAAGCCTGATCGTTTCATCCTTGGCATCGTCGAATCCAAAATGCGTGTAAGTGTTCATTGTAACCGAAATGTCTGAATGCCCCATAAGGTACTGAAGTGTTTTAGGGTTCATTCCAAACTTGGCCATATTGCTACAAAAGGTGTGCCGGAACACATGAAGCGTGATGTTCGGCAATGGTTTATCTGGATAAAGTTCTTGTATTTCTTTATTACCCACCGCATCTCATTTTCGATAAGCAACGCTACTTTCGGTTTATCATCCTTGTCCAACAGAAGAAAGTTGCTGTATCCATCAACAATCATTTCTGTCTTTAAGTTCTTACGACGAGCAAGGATATTTTTCAGGCTTCGATAGACTTCCTCTGTCATAGGGATAAAGCGGCATCCGCATTCTGTCTTGGTTTTCTCAACATAATACTTTCCACCCCGTTCCCTAACAAACTGATGATCCACACGGATTTTCCGGCTTTCAAAATCCAGATCACTTTTTGTCAAGCCACAAAACTCGCTGACACGCATTCCCATTCCCAACAGCACAACAAATTCATCATAATACTTTGCGTAGGTTTTATCTTCACGGATAAAACCTATCCAACGCTCCTGGTGTTCCTCTGTCATAGTGATACGTTTTTGTGAATCATTTGGCACAACATCAAGCAGCTTAAAATCAAATGGATTTCTTCGGATAATGTCTTCATTATATGTCATCTGAAAAGCTGGCTTGACGACACCACGGACACTTGTAATGTTACTGTATCCTTTTCCGTCATTATGCAGCTTCACAATCCATTGTTGGGTGTCCGATATCCTAATATCCTTTATCTGTCAGTAGCCAAAATCTTCTTTTTTAATCAGATTCAACACAAAATTGTATCCGACTTTGGTATTGTAGCGTACACCCTGTTTCAGACTAATATAGCGCTCCAAGAGGGCAACAATGGTAACTTCTCCGACTACATAAGTAATCCCATCATCAAGCTGCTTCAGGATCGTCTTTCCCTTTTCCCGCAATTCTTTTAAAGAAGAGGAAAAAATAATCTACCTCTTTCCGTGGGTATCCGTGTAACGGTATTGATATATCAGGTCTTTTCTCTGCCTCTCCCCTGTCTTTAAGACTCGTCCTTTATTGTCTTTCCGTTTCTCATACATTTTCAAACTCCTTTCCGTAGTGGAAAGAGCCTTGACATGACTCATTCTAAATCCATCTCGACTAACGTCTCGATGGATTTTGTCGTCAAACACTGCTTCATGCAAGCATGAGCAGTGCTTTCCTCGTTATTTTACCATATCAAAGCCGATTTTACACCACAAGATTCACAAAAAACAAAAGAATACTATTCATGTTAGATAGAATACTCCTGCTCAATGTATTAATCGAACAAGCGGCGTTTAATTAACCGCTTATTACCAACCCACAAAACAAAGTGGCAGTTTTTTTCATTGGTAAGCTCACGCAGTTTATTAACGCCAATTCCTGAATAAGCTGCCGCTTCTTCAAGGCTTAAATTGCTCTTTTCCCAAATCGGAACTTCTTTCATTGGCTTTCGCCTCCTTCTATAAATGCCTCCTTAAACGCACAAAAAGAACAGTCCATACCTTTCCCATAAGTCTGTAACTGCCCTTGCGCTGTGTTAATGAATATAATTCAAAATCCCTTGAAAACATCTGCAAACAGTTGGGAAGAATTGCTGGATCATATGCGGATTTATGTATTCAGTTTTTGATATACATGTCCTAAAGTTTCAGCTTATAGCTGTCCATGATAAAAATTCTCTCACCTGCTCCCTGCATTGTGTATATGGGATAACCATCGGAAAGGGCTACAATGTCGTTACGTATCGTGCGGACACAAACGCTAAATTCCTGCTCATAATCCCTTGATGTAACGTGAGCACTGAACACAAAAATACTGACAATTTTCCATTCTGCAGTCTGCGGTGGTCATATAGTTCCCTCCTCTTGTCCAGCCCTTTATTATAGTAAATGGTAAAGGTGCAAAATTCCTTCCTATTTACAAAAACTTTTTTAGATTTTTTCAGTCAGTATGCGCGGTAACGCTCCTATTAGTTTTGGAACAGTCTGCCTATGCAGACTAAAATCATTTGCATTCCATTTCTGGAATAGCAAGCACTGCCTGTGGACGTCCACAGGCAGAATTTCTACAGATTTTTTCCTGCGGAGCATCTGTAAAAATTCACTTGCAGAGGGTATATCCCCCTGTCCCCTATTAGTGTAAAAACTGCTGTGCTTTACAGTTAGCACCTTTTGCCTCAAAAAATAAATGCCAGACATGACATAATCAACAGCATTTTTTATAATGCCAGTGCAGAGAAACACTTCATAGTCACAAACATAAAATATCGCAAAGAAAAACAGCCAGAGTGACCTGACTGTTCCTTCTCGAAACCTTTATTAAACTATTTTACCTTTTTATTTCAATATATTTTGCATTCATTGCTACTGCCATAGATTTTTTCACATTACGACTTTTTCTTGCTCCCATATTGTCTAATATTTTTTCGCACTGTTTATCAGTAAGAGCTGATATGCATGCCAACCTTAATCTTGCCCTAGAGGAACCAACATACATTAGCTGTTCATTATCCAACTCAAATAAACTATTATCCATATCAATTAAAATTACAACATCAGATTCAAGCCCTTTAAAAGTTCTACATGTTGCAAATCTTATTTTTTTTCCTTGATAAAAATATACGCCATCTGAACATTCATTACTGATTATGCTATTGCTCTCCGTCTTGCAGGTCAAAATTGTAATATCATCATATCCCAATTCCCAATTCTTTTTAATTATAGCGTTAATGATTTCCAACGTACTTTCTTCATCATATGCAAAAAACAATTCTGACAAATCACCAACTACAGAGCCTTGGAACAATTTCGGTTTCTTATCTGTACCTAATAATCTTAACGAAGTTACTGCAATATTTTCTGTATTCCTACAATTACGATATAATGTCAATCTACAATCTGCATCATTAATGTATCCAGGCACATTATATGATTGCACCATCTGATTTTTATCATAGAACAAATAGAAAGTACCATTTTTACTTTCATCATTAAGCACATTCATTTTTAACAACTCTATAAGTCCTGCTTCCTCCATCCCTCTCTTTCCAAAATCTTGACCTTCATCAATCACAATATGTTGATATGGGAAATTACCTACAATATACATATCTTCCAACACTTCCTTAAGCAATGAATAATTAGGTGATACAGTATCACATAATTTACATGCCAATCCATCAATAGTAAAGAAAAATATATTTTCATGATTATAAGTGTCTTGTAGATGTTTTTTTAAATTTTTATTATAGCAAAGAAATAATACCTTCTCTCCTTCATCGGCATGTCTTCTTGCCTTTTCAACTGCCATTATTGTTTTTCCAGTTCCTGCAAGACCATTGATCACAGCATTATTTTGTTCTTCAAGATAATTTAGCAACAACATCTGTTCTCTTAGCATTTTCTTAAATACTATTTTGTCATGATTTGCTTTAACCTGTGGAATTGAAACTAAATTAAATGAAGGAGCCAATACACGATTAATCATATTTTTAATATCTATTGCATTCAAATCAGTTCTGACATGTCGTGGAACCTCTAGGGTAAATATTCTCTCAATTTCTTCCTCTATATGACCAAAAGTATCACTGGTTAAAGTAATATCCATATCAGCCTCACTTGGAAGTGTCACTCTTTCAAATGTTGACTTACTAATTGATGGAAACCATACAGCATGGAGCATTTTACACCGGTCTTTCAAATACGCTAACTTTTGTTTTTCCATGTACTTTCCCAATTTCCATTTATTGATATCTGCTTGATTATATGGTCCATCATGAGACATAATGCCTCCACTACCATATCTCCAATGCCCATCTGTATAATTTATCTGTCCCGCTTTAGCTTCTATACACAATAATCCTTTCTCCGGATGAAAAACAACAAAGTCGGTTTCACTTTCGTACAAAACAGAATCAGTTACTGACACAATAGAGAATGAATGAAAAACATAATATTCTCTGGATAAATTCGCCAGTTCATCAAACATGATATCTTCAAGACTGTTTGCCTCAAATTCTCTTGGTTTATCCGGTATCATTGTAGCCATATTATCACACTTGTATCCTTTCTAAAAATTCGTCAATATCAAATGTTTCCGAAGTACAATAACAATACCAGCCAGTTTTTCTGGCTATCTCATAACTATCCCTATTTTCATCTAAAAACAACATTACTTTTTTACTTCTCCATATTAAATCTGTATATATCTTTTCTCCTGTTTCCAATATCTTTATCGTTTGCTGATAGACAGGTTTTACTATATTCACAATATTACGACTTTTTATTTCTGCAATAAGGTGTTGCTCCGCATCAGTATAACAATCCTCAAATAAATTGTCCCATATCTCTTCTGCCGTTTCAGACTCTTGATTTTGCCCATCATCACCATATTCTAATTGAAAATGCTCCTTTGTATTTACAAAAACTTCTTTTATGATTTTTTGTGGTACAGTTTCAACTACAGGCTTCACATATATTTCTTCATTTCGTGTTGCAGGCCATTCATCATTATATGAGAGGCTAAATTGTTGGAAAAACTCAATTGCATATTTTCTTTTAAGGATATCATGCTGCTTTTGGTTGTAATAATTGCATAAACAGCTATAACATGCTGTATCGGCCGCTTCTCCTCCACATTCACAATTACTTACAATATAAAAAGCTTCTCTTAGCATATTTGCAAATATTGTTGGCTCAATCAGCTTCCGAACATATCCAGCACCACCAGGAGTATTATCAAATAATACAAAACCAAAATTTCCTGGTGTATTATCATTCTCACGATACCATTGTAAACATCCTGATAGTTCATTTCTATCAATATTCATAGTTCTGCTTAATCCTTCAAGCATGGAATAAAGAATCGTCCATGCCTCATCCTGTTTGTAAACTTCACAATCAAGAAATTTTAGCAAAACAACATCTGTCTGCAATTCATGTCCAAGCGCATAAGAAACCAACTTATCAGACACACATTTATAACCATTCGGATTTTTATGATTATATTTCACAATTCTATCTGTGGCCTTTTCGTTAACGATTCCATACCCGCAAACTTCACAAATATAAAATGATGACTTGTTCAGAACTGCAAGCAAATCCATTTTGCTATTTCCAAGCAATACTTGATGTCCACAGATATTATATTCATGGAATTCAATTTTGTTTTCATCCCCGATATATGACACAGAACCTTTATATGTTCTCTCTGGCTTATTAAGCCCTACAGGTTTCATTCCTTCTGTATCCATCTGAAATCCAAACTTGGGAATTATGTACTGATGTCCCCTGCCATTTAATTCTTTCCCACAACGACATTTTTTTATCCTGTGTATTGACAATGTTCTATTTAATGTCAAACATTCTGGACACTCTGCATAATTATATTTAGGCCACTCATATCCGGGTAATTTCCTTACATATCTGCTTTTAATAAGGTTACCATCAGCAACCACCTCTGATTCTGGAGCATATTCTGATATTGCAGAAAAAAGGTCTCTATTCAATCGTAACATGCTATTAGCACTATTAATCCCAATCCCCTGCAATTCTACGGTATCAACTGGAAATCCATATTTAGGTATCAAATTATTCTTTGATAAAAATTCTATAATACGCTGATCTTTAATAGTCCGTATTGAACGTGTGATTCTATCTACTCCATTCTTGTTTTCTTCTATTAGTTCAACTTTCGCTTTTTCCAAAGCTGTAATATCATCATTATAC
>CAMWGV010000009.1 GCA_947173945.1 uncultured Lachnospiraceae bacterium | reverse complement strand
CCATATTTTGATTTATTTTTTGTTCCGTCTGCCTCAATCATCATCCGGTCAATTGCAACCTGGTTGTAGACATCCATCCCAACAAGCTTGTCACAAATGCGTGAATTTACATTATTTACTGCTTTTTCAACACCCTGACCCAAAAATCTGCTATCATCGTCCCTAAGCTCGTGTGCTTCGTGTTCTCCGGTAGATGCACCTGATGGAACGCAAGCCGTTCCTGATGCTCCACTTTCACATTCAACACAAACCTCAAGAGTCGGATTGCCTCTGGAATCCAATATTTCTCTTGCCTGTACATGCATTATTTTATCAGTTTTCATAGCCAACCTCCATCATTTCAGAAATTTCCTGTTTTAAAGGTAATTTATACCTTGTAAGAATTGGAAATTTTGTTTTTTCTTATGAGAGTATGTGCAGACTATGATATATTTATACATTACTTCTTTTCATTTTCCACTTTTTCAGCAATAATTTCCAGCATATATGGTACAATATTGGGGTCGAGCTGTGTTCCTGCGGCATTCCTAAGCTCATTTTCAATATAGTCGTTGGCACGTGGTTTTCGATAGCACCTTTCACTTGACATAGCATCGTATGCATCTGCTACAGCAATGATACGCGCCACCAATGGGATATCTTCTCCCTTCAGGCCTTCGCAGTAGCCTGTTCCATCATATCTTTCATGATGATAGTGTGCGCCATCTGCAATTCCCTTCAATGAAGTGAAATTTTTCAAAATATCCGCTCCTATTTGCGGATGTGTTTTAATTACTTCATATTCCTCATCTGTCAGCTTATCCGGTTTGTTCAGTATATAATCCGGAATTCCAATTTTACCGATATCGTGGAGAAGTGCCACATAATAAATATGCTCCTGTTCCTCATTTGACAAGCCCATACGTTTTGCAAGCTCTCTTGAATACTCTGCCACATGGGTAGAATGGTCATTTGTATATGCATCCTTTGCATCAATCGTACCTGCAAATGTAAGTAATGACTGCACCAAAATATCATGGTATTTCTGCTGACGTTTTCTTGCCACATTGAGCTTTACTTTGTAAATTAAAGTAATGATGCCGATAATCAGAGCCATACCGATTATAATCATTCCAACAACAAACCATGTATGCTCGATCAGCCTTTTTTCTTTTGTTATATGAAAACTGTAAACCTTACTTTCATTGCTGCCCGGAATGAAAAACCGAAGCTTGAACTCATACTCGCCACCCGGAAGGTTTGTGTAACTGATAGAATTTCCGGAATCAGTAACCATATGTTCCTCATCATCAAATCCCTCAAGCTTATATGCAACCTTGAAATCAGACATGTTATCATATGCAAATGCGGCATAATTTATTGTAATACGGTTTGTGTCTCCCTTTACTTTCAAATCGGTCGGATGATCATATGTAACATTGTCCACGACAACATTGTTAATAATACCCATCGGAAGAACATTTTCCGGCACCTTAAAAGTAAATATACTTATACCATTCCTTGTTGCAAGATAAAGTTCACCATCCGAAAAACAATGCCTTGTATTGGCATTTAAGGAACCTGTCATACCATAGTTAAATCCATAGGTTACAGGGGTTCCGTCACCACCTGAAAGCAGATTTTCTTTGTCAACCTCTAATATTCCGCTGTTTTGCAACAGCCATAGCCTGCCATTCGTAATATACATGTCAAAAATACTACCTGCTTCTTTTTTCAGGGTAGTCAATTTTTCAAAGCTTCCGTCTTCCATATAGTAAAGGCTGCTTCCTGCACTGACAAAAAAACTATTTTCCTTATCCTGCAAAATCCGGAGCACTACGCCCTCAGAAAGTCCGTCAGAAAAGCTGTAGTTTTTTATGTTACCGTCCTTTATTTCATATATACCGTTACCATCACTTCCAAGCAAAAGGGTTCCGTCCTCAAGTTCCAAAATACATAAAATAGACGGTTGCTCCAAATCAGTGTAGCTTTCCCTGACTTTTCCGTTTGCTATAATACTGATACCATTCTGTGTACCTACCGCTATACTTCCGTCATTTAATTCACACAAAACTCTTGCTTTGTTATTTGCCAGTCCATCTTCAATGGAATATATATCCATTTCATATGTATCGGGATGGAAGCAGACTACCGGCATATCTGAATAAGATGCAATCCAGATATCACCATTTTTATCAGCTATAATATCTCTGATTCTGATACCCTCAAACTGGTCAAACACCTTCGATAACGCACGATTACTACTTGAAGAGTTACCATCTGCCACAATGATTCCGTAATTTAATCCTGCATATACTCTTCCATCCGAAACAGCAACTGCGTTAAGACTTAAATCAGAAAAGATGTCAGGAGCATATGCACCAAAACAGCCCTCCGCATACCGTACAACGCCTTGACTTCCTGATGCCAACCATATATTTCCCATATAATCGACAAATGAATTATTTACATCAACAGCTTCAACTTCTCTTATAACATTGCCATTTGTATCCAGAAAAGCAACATTTTGTGAACCCGAAGCTGCAATGATTCCTGGTGCAACCTCCCTTAAATTATTGACAATATAAAGTATATCCGGTTTATATTTTGTCGTCTCAATATCCGATGTGGAGAAACCTGTCCCTATAAATTGCAAACGTACAATACTGTTATGGGAACCACCTATATATATGGAACCATCCGTACAGCCTGCCACACTGTAAATTGACTCCTCCTTATTCTGAAAGAAATCCGTCGCTTTTATGACATTTATTACCTCGCCAGCCTGCATAACAACACAACCGCCATCGTTGTTTACCGCCCAAAGCCGTTCATAACAGTCTACTCCCAATGAATAAAATGATTTTCCTGCTACCTCGTCACAGGTATATATATTCATAACACCATCTTTAATTTCACATATTCCCGTTGTGGAAGCCGCATAAATTGTTCCGTCAGGAGCCTCGGCAAAACCTCTTACACAAAGAAAGAAATCCTCCGGCTGACCTTCCGGTTTTGTAATTACACCGTCTTCCATAATAAATATACCGGCATCATTTGTTCCAATCCAAAGTCTCTGCATTGAATCTTCAAAAATACTTCTTACAGATGAGGATTGTAAAATTCCTTCTGCACTATAATTACGGAACTCGGTTCCATCATAGCGAATTAAACCGCCATAGCTTCCTATCCAAATATATCCGTCAGAAGTTTGCAAAATATCATTTGCCTCTCCTGTCGGTAATCCATTTCTCTCGTTAAATATCGTCTTTACTAACGGAGTTTCATCTTCTGTAGCCAGTACATTCAAATTTCCATATAAAATAATTGAAAAACAAATAATAAACAAACTAATAAAAACACTGATTTTCTTGAATTTTTCTTTCATATCAATCTCCGCTTCTATGATTTAATTTATTTATGAATGGTTAAAAATACCTTATTATATATTACAGTATTTTTATATTCCAAACAAGTAAAATATATATAATTCGTTCATTTTTGCATCCATTCATTGCCTGCAAACAAAAGGAGCCGCCGCATCCCTGAATGCAACGGCTCCTTTTGTAAAACAGATAAAACCGGTAACCTCTTGTCACCTATTCTACATCTGATGTACAATGAGGACATTTAACAGCCTCAATGTGTATTTCTGACTTGCAGTATGGACATTCCTTCGTTGTCTTTGCCTCTACTGCCTCCTCCTTTTTCTTACCGGCAGACATAAGCTTATTTATTGCCTTCATCATCAGGAACAGGACAAGTGCCATAATTAAAAAGTTAATGATAGCAGTTATAAATGCACCATATTCAATGTATTGTCCTGTATTAAAAATCTCAATATGTCCGGCAACCTCGGCACCACCTATACTGTTAATAAGTGGATTAATAAAACTCTCTGTAAATGCTGTCACGATACTCTGAAAAGCAGCACCGATAATAACACCGATTGCCAAATCCATTACATTGCCCTTTAAAGCAAATTCTTTAAATTCATTTAGAAATTTTTTCATAAGAAATACTCTCTTTCTCTTTTGCTAAATTATGCTTTTATCTTACTATCAGTGATTTTCCTGTCATCTCCTTTGGCTGAGGCAGTTCAAGGATTTCCAGCAGAGTTGGTACAATATCAGCAAGACATCCACCTTCACGAAGCTTAACTCCGTCCTCATAATTGTATAAAATGAACGGAACAGGATTTGTTGTATGTGCAGTATGTGGCGCACCCGTCTCATAGTTAATCATCTGCTCTGCATTTCCGTGATCCGCACATACAAAGAGTACTCCTCCAACCTCTGTGACTGCATCAACCGCTGCACCAACACACTGGTCTACCCTCTCAACAGCCTTTATTGCAGCAGGGATAACACCTGTATGTCCAACCATATCCGGATTTGCAAAGTTTATTATAATTACATCATATTTATCTGATTTTATTGCATCAACAAGATTAACGCCAACCTCCGGTGCACTCATTTCCGGCTGGAGGTCATATGTTGCAACTGCAGGAGACTTAACAAGCGTTCTGTGCTCCTCCTTATTCGGCTCCTCGACACCACCATTAAAGAAGAATGTTACATGTGCATATTTTTCAGTCTCCGCAAGTCTGAGCTGTGTCTTACCGCAAGCAGCAAGGTATTCACCAAATGTATTGGCAACATCCTCTTTCTTGAATGCTACAAGCTTGTTTGGAATAGCCTCATCATAATCCTTAAAGCAGACATATACAAGCGGCATACGTCCATTCGGTCTTTCAAAGCCGTCAAAATCATCACAGCAGAATGCTCTTGTTATTTCTCTTGCCCTGTCAGGTCTGAAATTAAAGAATATAACAGAGTCATTTGGCTTTACTAATGATACAGGCTTTCCATTTTCTGTTATAACGGTAGGAAGAACGAACTCGTCAAATACTTCTTTATCATATGACTCCTGCATTGCTGCAACAGGATCCTCAGCCTGTACGCCTTCTCCTGTTACAAGTGACTTATATGCAAGCTCCACTCTGTCCCATCTATTATCCCTGTCCATAGCGTAGTAACGTCCCGACATGGATGCAACCTTACCTACACCTATCTCTTTCATTTTTGCTATAAGCTCCTCAAGATATCCCTTTCCTGATGCAGGTGGTGTATCTCTGCCATCAAAGAACGGATGAACATATACATTTGAAAGTCCCTGTCTTTTACAGAGCTCAAGTATTGCATAAAGATGTGTATTGTGGCTGTGAACGCCTCCGTCTGAGAGAAGTCCCCAAAGGTGGAGGTCAGAGTTATTCTTCTTACAATTATTGATTGCTTCAAGCATTTCCTCATTTTCAAAGAAATCCCCATCCTCAATGGATTTAGTAATTCTTGTAAGCTCCTGATATATGATTCTTCCGGCACCTATATTCATATGTCCTACTTCTGAGTTACCCATCTGTCCATCAGGGAGTCCTACATGAAGTCCTGACGCATTTCCTTTTGCAAAGGCTGCCTCTGCCATAAGCTTGTCCATAACAGGTGTATTTGCAAGTGCTATTGCATTTCCCTCTGTCTTATCGCTTAATCCATATCCATCAAGTACCATTAAAACTACAGGTTTTCTACTCATTAAAAATATCTCCTTTTCTATCGTTTTGTCTATGCATAGTATATCGTTTGACTATCATTTTTACAACAAAAATATAATTTCTTCCATCTGCACAATTCCTTATCATTTATAATAGTCCCCAAGACTTACACCGTTTATACCGAGCGGTATCTCATGGTCAAGTCCGATAAATTTTCCGTTGTCACTCCATAAGACCTCTTTTACAAAAGAATATTTTTCTTCGTCCCATGTCGTAAAATCATCTAAGACAAGTCCGCCCGTATCTCCGGAATTGGCATTAAAGCACCAGAATGTATGGTGGAGCCTGTATTTCTTTATAAGCTGACGCATATAAGTCATCCATGTAATGTTTGGCTCTGTCATAAAGCCACCCCACTCACCTATATGTAACGGTGCAAGCTCCTTTTCATATATGTAGAACCAATTGTCTTCCCAACAGTCCGCCATAAGACTGTCATAGTTATAATCGCCCTGAAACCAAGGTTGCTCGTAAACTGTCGGTCCATAATCATGTGGTGAATATACAAGCTTATCCTGATGTTTTCCTAAATTGACAGGATTATCAGCAACACCTCTTAAATTTCCACCCCACCAGTTAAAGTAATAGTCTTTTTCATCCGTGGAAGAAAAATCTCCATTTTTCTTAATATCCGTAGGATAAATTTCTATTCCTTCCACAAATACAAGCACGTTTGGATTTTTATCCAAAACAGCATTTGCCGCCTGCTCAGCAACGTACTTCCAGTTGTTTGCATCTTTTGAGTTATCCCACTTTGCGGCACCGGTTCCCTCATACGGTTTACCATGAGGCTCATTTTTCAGGTCGTATACTAAAATTGTGTCGTCGTCTTTGTACCTGTCCGCCATCCACGAAAGGGATGCCAGATAATCATTTGTTGATATTCTATCTGTATACCAGAGATTAACCGTATGTCCGCTTGCATTTGTCTCAGCACTGTGTATATCAATGATAAGCTTAAGACCATTTGCCCTGCATTGCCCCATAACATACTCAAATATCTGAAGACTATCCATTCCTACCAGATAATCGTTCGTTGCCTGATTAAAATTGGCATCCGGATATTCTCCCTTTGACCACGACAATATAAGTTCAGCAGAAATCGGTATTCTTATGATATTAAATCCATGATTTGCAATCTCCTGAATTGACTGGTTCAGGTCTGATGCCCACAAACCATCAAATGTGTTTGTTCCAGTATTGTATCCAAACCAGTTTACACCCGTAAGCCAAACCTCGTTGCCGTCCTTATCGAAAATCTTGTTTCCTTTTGCATAGAGCCAGTCATCGGTAGTTGGTTCGGGAACATCCATTGCACCATAATCCACATCACGGTCAACTGTCACATTTTCTTCCGTTTGTACAGACTGTTCTGTATCTTCTGTATCTTCCACAATCTCGCTTCGTTTTTCTTCCTCAGAAGTCCCATCTGCTACAATATTTTCCGTATCACTCTTCCTTGAATTTTGGTTGTTCATCTTTTTCCCAACAAGAATTCCAAGAAAAAACAGAATAACAAAAAGCTGGACAATAATTACAATAAGAAGCTTTTTACTCATTTTTATTCCTCATACACATCTACTAGCTCAGCCATTAAAAATTGGAACCATTCCAACCCCAGTTTGAAGTTGCATAATATTTCACATATATTCTGTCAGGCGAAATATTTAAAACTTTATTCAGTATATCGCATACTCTGCCTGTGAAGCTGCTAAATGCCTGCTTATTCTCACCACCATAAATGCTTACATCAACAAATGCAGATGGCTGGCTGTCATCTCCCCTGAAATATAACGTACATTCAGGCTCAATTCCCACCATAAGCCAGTTTTCACCTTTTCCAAGTATTTCACTTGCAGCCTGTGCAAGCATGGTCTTTATCTCCTGCTCCTGCTCCTTTGAAACCTGTGTGCTAACCTTTGAATTAATAAATGGCATAATAAATCCTCCTCTAACTTATAATTATATCGCAATAAAATGCGTCTTTATTTTCTTTTGATGTAAGATATCTGTATCTCACACATTTTCCCTCATTAAATCTTAGATACAATGCAGAATACGGATAAGCAATACTGCGATTGAAATCCTTAAATATCTTTTCCGCATAATCAATGGAATACTCATTTACCCTGATATCCACAACATATATGTTGTGATTTACGGTAACAGTATAATAATCAACATCCTCACATTGCTCCAGATATGTAACTAATTTGTTTCTAATCTGGTCATTTGACTGTAAATTTACTTTACTCATATACTCGTTTATTACTCTGAACATAATTACCCCCGGTTATAGCTAATATTTTTGTTTGTCCGGTATCTTGTTATGAATTGCCTTAAACTCATCAAAATGCTGGATAAAGAGCTTGACAACCCTAGGATCAAAATGACTTCCACTCAGTCTTACTATTTCATCAAAGGTAGCCTCCAAAGACCATCCCTTTTTATAATATCTGTCTGATGTAAGTGCATCAAACACATCACATACTGCCATCAAACGGCTTATATATGCTATTTCCTCACCTTTCATACCCAGATATCCTGTTCCATCCCATCTCTCATGATGCTCCTTCGCAAGTATACAGGCTAAATGTAGCATTTCACCGGGACAGTTTTTCAGTAATGCCTCTCCATACAGAACATGATTTTTCATAATCTCATATTCTTCATCCGTAAGCTTATCCGGCTTATCTAAAATTTCCTCATTTATCATAAGCTTACCTATGTCATGCATCATGGACGCAGTCGCAAGCTTGTCCACATAATCATCCTCAAATCCGGATGCCTTTCCAAGAACCCTCATATATTCGGCAACTCTTTTTATATGCTCTCCCGTATATTTTGATTTGCTTTCACTTATTTCAGCAAACGAATATATAAGTCCTTTCTGATTGTCCTGCATAGTTACAGCCGTATCAACAGCAGTTTTAATCATCATTGCATTTCTCTCAACAATAAAATATGCAACGACTGACATACCAAATATAATTATAATATGTGGAACCGTATAGCCAATCAGTACATCAACTATATTGTCATACTTACATCCCATAAAAAATTCACCAAATTTCAGCGAAAAAATATCAGATACAAATATACCACATGTCATCAGCAAAGATGTAAAAAGTACTAATGTCTGATTGTAATATAAGGATGCCATAAGTATCGGAAAAAGCATAACCGGATATGCATAGGTTGAAAACAACGTGAGCATCAATGTTGCTATAAGGCAAATACACACAATAACCACATGCTTTGTAGCCGGTGAGCGGTCAAATTTGAAGACATTGATTACCAATGAAGGTATAAGTGCAATAATAATGGATGACGCAAAGAAAATGATAAGAAGAGCAAGATCGATATGTGTTGTAAAATAGCAATAGCCAAACATGATGAGCAGTATCAAAACAATAACTCTCATACATCTGGCTGATATCTGATTTATCCTTCTGTAATTTTCTTGCATCGTATTATTTGAATTCATATATTTCTATAAATCCCCCAACTGCACCAAAATACCGTCACGCCATATATGCTCTAAGTCGTAGAAGTTTCTTTCTTCTTCGGAAAATATATGGACTATTATATCATAATAATCCAATAAAATCCATCCTCCATTTGCATAACCCTCTCTATTTTTCAGCTTTGCTCCTGCAGCAGATAAAACCTCCTCAACAGTGTCACACATAGCCTGAACCTGATTCCTGTTTGAGCCGTCTGCTATAATAAAATAATCTCCCATTGAAGATATTTCCTTTATATCAATAACCTTAATATCATTTCCTTTTTTGTCCTGTAATGCATCTACAACAAGTTTACAGTATTTTCTAGAATTCATATATCCTCCCTATAATGAATTATTTATATAATAATTGTATGTCATCCGTGACATATAATCGATATCTCCGCCTCTTTGTTCCAGATATGAAAGCGTATTTTTAAGAATATGTACAACACACTTGTCAATGTCCGTAAACGCTTCTTTACGTATTTCTTCCATATCCTTTAAATATCTCCTGTTTGGTTCAATATAATCTGCAACAAAAATGATTTTTTCAAGCAATGTCATATTGGGCTTTCCCGTTGTATGTGCTTCAATTGCTGATAAAACATCCTCGTCGTTTACATCATACTTGTATTTTGCATAAAATGCTCCAAGCTTGGCATGAAGCATGTCCGGATTTTTTTCCTCAATTTTGTTAATTGGAATATTATGCTTTCTTGCTTTTTCAAGCTTTTCCTTTGTTGCAAGTCCCTTTGCACAATCGTGTAAAAGCCCTGCAAGCCTTGCCTTTTCTATATCAGCTCCATGAACCATTGCAAGTGCTGCTGCTGTGTACTCCACACCAAGGGAATGCTCAAAGCGCTTCTCATTTATTTTTCCTTTCAGTCGTATTAACATTTTCTCACGTGTCATAGCCTGTCCATCCATATAATTTATTTTGTTTTATATATTTTACAATAACCTCAGGCATTATGTCATCAGGAAATTTGCCCTCAGATATACTTTTTCTTATATCGGAGGAGGCAGCCTCATATGGCTCTACCTTTAAAAAGCATACCTTGGCGTAGCTTAAATCCCTTATAAGCTTATCCTTAAACGCATTTATTTCCTCAAGGGAATCCTCCCTCTGTGCAACAAGCAGGGTACACATTTTAAGAACTTCCTCATATTTATACCATTTATTTATAGTAATCAAGGAATCTGAACCGATTATAAAATAAATGGCAAGCTTAGGATTTTGCCTTGAAATTTCCTTCAGCGTATCATATGTGTATGTGTATCCTCCACGCCTTATCTCCATATCTGATATTGCAAGCTTAGGGTTTTCTTTCGCCATAAGCTTAAGCATAGCAATACGGTCAGACGGTGAGGCAATATATCTGCTCTCTTTATATGCCGGTGCATTATTCGGAAGCAGGACAATTTTTTCAATATCCCCATACTGCCTGATTGCTTCATTTATAACCATAACATGACCGTTATGGGGCGGATTAAAGGTTCCTCCGTAAATACCTATACAGTTTGATGATAAAAAAATATTATCCAAGTTTTCTCCTTAAATTTGTTTACATAATTTTTTATGGTAGTTTTATTTTGGAATCTTTTTTCTTCTGCTTAAATAAAACAATTTTTTTTCCTATAACCTGAACAACTTGACTTCCTGATCGTTCTGCTAAGATATTTGCAATTTCCTTTGGGTCGTCAGCGCAGTTTTTAAGCACGCCTACCTTTATTAATTCCCTTTTTTCAAGTGCCTCTGATACAGCCTGTGTCATTTCCGGCGTCAGGCTTGACTTTCCTATATTTATAATTGCATCCATATTCATGGCAAGGCCTTTTAAATATGCTCTTTGCTTACTTGTCATATATTTCTCCTCAAATTATATTTTATCCTCTTTTGTTTTATATTATAGGCATTTGCAAAACGCCATAAGCCACATAAATACGGCATTTATTTTCATGAGTCCAACATATATAATTATTTAAAACGGTTTATAATGGTTTCCGGATAACCCTCGGCAAAACGAATTTCATCTCCCGAAAGTACAATTATTCCTTCTTCCATCCGTTTACCCATATATTTCTCAAAAAAATTTTCCTTCGCCCCACGAATACCAAAGTGTTTTTCAGAAAAAATATATTTCTTGTTCACAATGTTATCCCAGTCATGCTTCAATTGCTCCATCGACGAGCTTATATGCAGATATGCCCAAAGAAGAAAATCGAAGATGAAAAAGGAATCTTCATCATCAAGAAGATAAATTCCATTATATGTCTGTTGTCTTATATTCCATTCTACAAAATGCTTCAGACAAGCGCTTCGAAATCTTAGTTCCGCATCTGCAAACTCTGTTATACTATGAAACATTTCCTGAAGAATGGTTGGAAATACTCCATGCAAAATTTTGGCCTGTGTAAATTTTAAACACTCTGCGTGCCCTATAAGCTTTTGATAATGAATATCAATGCTACAATCCATTTCACAAGCGTTCATGGCCTCTTCCAGCAGCGCCAGCAGTACCGGGACGGTAAGCTTGGAATGATCCCATCCTTCTTTCCAATACACACTTGGAGATTTGATACTTTCCTGAGCACCTTTCTGATGATAAAAAGAAATAGTTCCATACCCATCATGAACAGCAAACAAATATACCTGATAACATTCACTATCATCCGTTCTGAGAATAATTGGCGAAACATATTCCAGTTCCAGAAATGCAATTTGCCTATCCACGTTCACACACCATTTTTCTGGAATTTTTCCTTTGTTTTTATTTTCAATTCCATACTCTTCCAATACTTTCCTTGATTCATCGTCTATTTCTATGTACTCAAAATAATTACGTATTCTATCAAAATCACACGCTTCTAATGCAGAAAACATTAAATCTTCTCCTTTCTTAACAAAAGTTTTTCCATCTGCTTTTTCTCCCTATATTATTTATAGTAGTCAAATTCAAGACCATAAAGCTTTACAGTATCTCCTTCCTCAATTCCCAGCTCCTCAAGCATATCCAGAATTCCGTTATCCTTAAGAAATTTTTGGAAAAATGCAAATCCCTTTTCAGATTCCAGATTGGTATATCCAAGCATTCTCTCTATTCTCGGTCCTTCTACAATAAATAAATGTTCTGTATCCGGAGACTTTGTAACCTCAAATGGTAAATCCGGATCATCCATTGTTGAAATATCTATTTCCGGTAGAAACTCTATAACCTCATCCGGTGCCGACTTTACAAGGTCATTCACATACCATAACAATTCATTAAGACCTTTACCGGAAACTGCAGATATAGGAAAAACCTTTATACCCTTAGGCTCATACTCCTCACGCATAAGTGTAATGACAGTCTCATAATCCTCAGGCGAAAGTGCATCACATTTATTTGCTGCTATTACCTGTGGTCTTGAAGCGAGCTGTTCATTATATGACTTTAATTCTTTATTTATTGCTTCAATGTCAACGATGGGATCTCTGCCTTCCACAGATGCCGCATCTACGATATGAATTAAAACCTTGGTTCTTTCAATATGTCTTAAAAACTCTATTCCAAGTCCCACTCCTTCGGAAGCTCCCTCAATGATTCCCGGAATATCTGCAATCACAAAGCCATTTTTCTCACCTAAATCAACAACTCCCAGATTTGGTGTCAATGTCGTAAAATGGTAATCTGCTATTTTAGGCTTTGCATTTGTAACTCTTGAGAGAAATGTTGATTTGCCAACATTGGGAAAGCCAACAAGTCCCACATCCGCAATCATCTTAAGCTCCAACGTAACCCAAAGCTCCTTTGCAGGCTTGCCAGGCTGCGCATACTTTGGTGCCTGCATTACAGCAGTGACATACTGTCTGTTTCCTTTTCCGCCTCTTCCACCCTTTAACAACGTTACAGGCTCAGTCTTATTTGACATGTCAAGTATTACCTTACCTGTCTCAAAATCCTTTACAACAGTACCGGCAGGAACCTTTAAAATCACGTCTTTACCATTGGCACCATGACAATTTCGTTTCCCACCTTCCTCTCCATCCTCTGCCTTATATTTTCTTACATGTCTGAAATCCGTTAATGTATTTAAACCGGGATCAACTACAAATATAACGTCTCCGCCGTCTCCGCCATCTCCGCCATCCGGACCTCCATTTGGCACATACAACTCACGTCTGAATGATACATGTCCGTCTCCACCTTTTCCGGATCTTATAAATATTTTCGCTCTATCTGCAAACATTTGTCAGTGCCTCCTGTTTTCTTCGTTTCCTACTAAGTAAAAAAGCTGTCACACCGGACAGCCGGTACAACAGCTTTTTCATAAATTATTCTGCTGATGCTACGGGATAGACAGAAACCTGCTTCTTGTCTCTGCCCTTTCTCTCATACTTTACAACACCATCTACAAGCGCAAATAAAGTATCGTCACCACCACGTCCAACATTCACACCAGGATGAATCTTGGTTCCACGCTGTCTGTATAAAATATTACCAGCCTTTACAAACTGACAATCTGCTCTTTTAGCACCAAGTCTCTTTGCCTCAGAATCTCTGCCGTTCTTAGTAGAACCAACACCCTTCTTATGAGCAAAGAACTGTAAATCCATTCTTAACATAGTTACACCTCCTTGAAGTATATTCCTATAAACCTATCACCATACTCCTTGTATAAATCCGTAAGACCTAAAACAAGTGATTGAATAAGTAACTGCCCCTTATCATCTGATGGGGACTCGAATCTGAATTTCAGACTTCCTGAACGTTCAGCCTCAACCTTTGTTTTATTGTCAGTTAAAGCTTCTATGGAATTGACTGTGTTAAAGGATAATGCCGTAACCGCCGAACAAAGGATATCCCTGCCCTTTGCTGCATAACCTGCATGTCCCTCAAGTGAAAACCCCATATATGTCTTGTCAGGATTTCTGTAAAATACTGCCTTAATCATACTATAAATAATTAAGCGTTGATAGCTTTAATCTTAACCTGAGTATAAGGCTGTCTGTGACCCTGCTTCTTGTGATAGCCGGTCTTTCTCTTGTACTTGTATACAACAACCTTCTTGCCCTTACCTTCGCCAAGAACAGTTGCCTTTACTGAAGCCTTCTTGCAATCCTCACCACAAATCATATCCTTGTCAGTGTTTACTGCAACAACATCAAATGATACCTCAGAGCCTTCCTCTGCATTAAGCTTCTCAACCTTAATGATATCTCCTTCAGCTACCTTGTACTGCTTACCGCCTGTTGCTATAACTGCGTACATATGGTTACCTCCTATTATCATTACTCGCCAGCTTCGGTGCTACAAAATGGCAGACTTTTACCTCACTGTGCGGCATACCCACATAATATAGCATCTTGCAGGTGTAAAGTCAAGGGGGAATTTATGTAATCAAGCGTTTTTAATCAAAAGTTTTGCTTCTTCTGCCATATAAGTTGTACCTCCATTTTGTGCTACAAATATAAGATGTTGCTTTGCACTCTCATGATTGCCCTCTTTCATATCAATCTCATACAACTGTTTATGTATCAAAACTTTAATTAACATATTGCTTTTCGTTTCATCCAACAATTCCTGATACAAATTGCGCGCTTCCTCAAATTCCCCTGTACGGTATTTTTCCCCCGCTTCATTTGCTTTCATATACCGCTCGTACACCTGTCTTTGTTTGGAGGAAAGCTCTTGTGACATAATCAAATTATATAGCTTTTCCTTAATCTCTTGATAGTTTTCCCACTCTTCTGTCCGTGCATAATGCCTCATACATAAAGATAAATAAAATATTTCATACCCAACCGACATTTTATACTTCTTGCAGGTTTGCAGTAATTCAAAGCTTTCCTGCTCACAGCCCGATATAAAGGAAGATGCCTGTCCCCTTAACATTCTCCATATAATTTTAGCTTGTTCTACTTTAACTTTATTTTCTATTATATAACATATATCCTTCATCTTTACGGTGTCACAATCTATATAAAGAACACCTCCTAAAGCATCAGCCGGAACACGACGCAATATGAAATAGAGAAGAATGCAAAACGAAGCAAATATCAAATATATCCAACTTTCCCGAAACACAAAAAGCCATAAAGCCGCAATAGTACCTCCGCCAAACACCACACAATTCAATATCACCAATCCATAATGCAGTCTTACACTCTCTTCTGCACTATATTTATAGTATATGCTATGCTTATTGTTCATTTATTTCCCCCTTTGCAATATATATACTCCTATAAAAATTATACTTTGGTACTACAAAGCAGTTAATATTTCTCAATAATTTCCTGCCGTAATTCATGCCTTACTTTATCAATTCTTTCTTGCCCTTTTACGGTATGTCTATTATTTACTGACGGATTTTATTTAAACTTTCCAATGATTTCCCGTATTGCATCAAAACCAAGCCCATGCCTTTTTGATGTTGCTCCCGGATTACGCTTCAAAATGTGATATGCCCTTTTTCCCGACTTGCCGTAGTTTTCTTTCATACGCTCTCTTGCAGCTTCAATTTTATCCTTTATATATTCTATCTCAGCCCTTTTTTCAAGCTTTATCTCTGCAATGCGCTCCTCAAGCCTTGCCTTATCATCCTCCGTTACAGCTATGATAACATCAAGCCTCTTTTGAAGCCTTTGCACATCCTCATTTGCAAGTATCATCTTCTTAAGGTCAAATGCCTCCTGTGCAGATGTTATAACATCCCAAATGAAATAGGCAGTAAAAACCATATCACATATAGAAAGCACCATATTTGGCATATGAAACAAAATTCTTTCCACAGGCTTATGAATAAGCTGTGTAAGCAGGATTGCACATATTCCCCATGTAAGTGAGCATCCCAAACATATATACCCATTTAGGTTTAAAGGCTCATATGTATAGTCCCAATATTTTACATGAAATATCTGCTCCATTACATATCCCGTAACATATTCAAGTACCGTAGCGCCAAGCATACCCAGAAGAAATGTTAAAATTACGTTATCCCTCACAGGCAGGGTGGAAAAAAGAATTATAATTGCACCAAAACCGTAAATTGGCAGGAATGGTCCATGCAAAAAACCACGGTTTACCCACTTCTTATGTTCAATTGAAACGTAAATGCTTTCTCCAATCCATCCTATAAGGCAGTAAAGTATGAAAAACCCCACCCATTGAAACAGGTCGTAATGAAACATATTTATCCTCCGTAACCAATGATATTTCTCAAAAATAAAATATATTATTTATCTAATTTGAAAAAACCTCGTGTAACGGCTTTCTAAGTTTTTTCCTTGTAAGCTCCACAAGCCCAAGCCTTGTAATATCAACAACATTTACGCCCACATAGTCTGATGCAGTGGCCTTTTTCAGCTCATCCACAAGTAAAATCTGATTTTCCGTTGATTTCATACTTATAAAATCTATAATTACAATTCCACTTAAATTTCGCAGCTTCAACTGTTTCCCAATCTCATAAACTGCTTCCATATTTAATTTGTAGAATTCATCCTCCTTATTCCTACTGTTAATTGCCTTACCACTGTTTACATCTATGACAGTCATCGCCTCTGTATTTTCGATAATCAGATATCCCCCTGACTTAAGATATACCTTTTTTTGCAGACTCTTTTCAATTGTTCTGCTTATACCGTAAAATGAGTCTAAGGAAATCATTTCATCCTGATACAGCTTAATGTCAGGTATAAGATCCTGACTGACAATATCATCATATATTTCCTTATCATCTGTAATAACTGTTACATTACCACGCATGCCTGCCAAATCCTTAATATATGCCTTACTTGTTCTTATCACGGAGTAAAGTGTCATATATTTAGCTTTGTAAAGCATATCATCCAAATATTGAATGGTTTCTTTTACATCATTATACAAAACTTCCTCGTATTTTTTTTCATCCTCTTCACTGATATCATCTGGGAAAAAATCCGCAACCTTTGTCCGGAATACAACACCATATTTTATATTGTTGTTTAGTCCCTTTGCGCTTACATCATTAAGTGCACTTTTTGCCAGTTCCTTAAGCCGTCCTCTTAATTTTTCTCCCTTTATTTTTGAAGACACACCAACGGAACCACCACAACGTATTACCGAATATTCACCATTGATTGATATATTTGTTGTAACCGTAGGCTGTTTTGTCTTCATTCCATCTCTTATAACCTGCACAATAATTTCATGTCCAGCCTTAAGTGGTTTTTCCCCATTATATTCCTCAAGCGGCAGATAGCAGCTTACACCGTTTTTAATATTAACGAATGCGGCATTAATATTTTTTACTATATTCGATACCTTAGCCACGTAAATGTTTCCAATCATAGAGTCATCTTCGTAGCATCTTATATCTGTAGGTGTTCCATTTTCAATTGTACAACCCACTGATATTCCTTTTATTTTTGTTATTACAAATTTAGTATCCATTTAAAAACCCCGCTAATCCATACAACACTAAAACGGCTCTCCTGCCCTTGAGAGCGGCTCTAAGCAATTTCTTTCACCCATATATGTCTCAACCCTGTGTATTCTATAATCATAAGCATCGTATTCTACATCTGCAAGCTTTGCAAGCGCACCTATGACAGACTCCGGCTTTATATTCATCCTGCTTCCCGACGCAAGCAGCATATAGATTCCTCTTTTGTTCTCACTTTGCATATTTTCAGTAATGGTGTAATGCATTTCCTTAATTTCATATATATATGGTTTTATATCTGACATTTCTTCCTTGGACTTTGTCTTTTTCAGCACCTCAACATGCTCAAGCTGCTTTAATGTATCTATCTTGGAAATCAGCCTTTCCATATAATCATTTTCACATTCCTCATTGGTATATATGAAGTAATCAGATGCTGATACAACGGACATTGAGTTTTTAGCGTTGTCAGGAAGCATTGTTATATCCAGTACCTTAATGCCGTCTGCCATCGTGTCGTTGAGTTTTTTTATCATATCCTGTGCAGTTGTAACCGATACAAATTCTCCATCAAAATACTCACCTGAGGATGTCATTCCAAGCGGCATCGGAGCTGCAAAGGATATAATCTGATGTGGTGAAAATCCCTTTGAATATGCCACGTCAAGCTTTGCCCGCCTTATTGCCTTCTGAAAATATCTCATTACATCAAGATGTCCTATAAATCTTAAAACTCCTGTTTTTTCATATTTAATTCTTAGCTTCAAAACAGACACCTCCTCCGTACACAGCAGAGCCGCAACCCTGACAGTTCATCCTGCAATTCGGAGTGACCACACCCTCATTTGCCTTTTTCCATTCTCTCAGAAGAAAGTCTTTGGAAACTCCTGCGTCAATATGATCCCACGGAAAAACTTCATCATCCCTTCTTGTACGTGCAGTATAAAAATCCATGTCAATATTATTTTCCTTAAAGGTATCCATATATCTGTCAATATTAAAAAACTCGGTCCATGCATCAAATATGGCACCTTTTTTGTATATATCATAAATACTTTTGCAAAGTCTTCTATCGCCTCTTGCAAGAACGCCCTCAAGAATGGATATTCCTGCATCATGGTATGTGAATCTAAGGCTTTTCTTATTCTTCTGTGCCATAAATGCATCCTTTACAAAATAAGCCCTTCTTGTATATTCCTCCGGACTTATCATAGGAGCCCACTGAAAAGGCGTAAACGGCTTTGGCACAAAATACGATGAGGACGCATTTATCATAACACGTCCGTTCCTCTTTTCTTTTGGAACCGCATCAAAATATTCTTCGGATATTTTCTCCGCAAGCTGTGCAATACCAAGTAAATCCTCATCCTGCTCTGTAGGCAGTCCCATCATAAAGTAAAGCTTAACCTTATCCCATCCACCTATAAATGCCTGCCTGCTTCCGCTTACTATATCTTCCTCGGTTATTCCCTTATTTATAACATCCCTGAGTCTCTGTGAACCGGCCTCAGCAGCAAATGTAAGAGAGCTCTTTTTTATATCCTGCACCTTACTCATAACATCAAGCGAAAATGCATCGATTCTGAGGGATGGCAGCGACACATTGACATGGTCCGTCTCTTTTAACGAAATTAAGTAATTCAAAAGCTCATCCAAATACATGTAATCACTGGAACTGAGTGAGCTTAAGGAAATCTCCTCATATCCTGTACCATCAAGCATTTGTCTTGCATAGCGCTTAAGCATTTCAACATCCTTCTGTCTTGTCGGACGATAAATCATTCCCGCCTGACAAAATCTGCATCCACGTATGCAGCCCCGCATTACCTCAAGACATACCCTGTCCTGTGTTGCCTGAAGATAAGGAACTACCGGCTTCATTGGATAAGTCACCTCTTTAAAATCCGTGACCACCTGTCGTTTTACCTTTGCCGGAACATCATCATAAATCGGTAAAACACTCTTTATCGTCATATCATCATTGTAGACAACATCATACAAAGATGGCACATAGATACCTGAAATATGGGAAGCCTTTCTCAAAAACTCCTCCCTTGTCATATCAGATGCCTTATATACCTTTATAAGTTCAATTAATTCATCATATGAGGTTTCAGCCTCCCCAATATAAAACATGTCAAAAAAATCAGCAATCGGCTCCGGATTCACTGTACATGGTCCTCCACCAATTACAAGCGGGTCGCCCTTTGTCCTGTCCTTCGCAAGCATAGGTATTTTTGACAAATCTATAACCTGCAATATATTTGTATAGCACATTTCATACTGGATTGTTATTCCCAGCATGTCAAAATCCCTAATCGGAGATTGGGTTTCAAGAGAAAAGAGAGGTATATCCTCCTCTCTCATTACTTTATCCAAATCCGGCCATGGACTGTAAACCCTCTCACAGTAAGTATCCTCTCTCCTGTTAAACATATCATATATGATTTGTATGCCAAGGTATGACATTCCAATCTCATAGACATCAGGAAAACACATGGCAATTCTAACATCCACATCACCAGGATTTTTCTTCACCATGTTAATCTCATTACCTATGTACCTTGCAGGCTTTTCTATATTCATTAAAATTCGTTCTTTTAGGGCAAGAGCCATATTGGTAACTCCTTTTTACTTAATTCTTAAAGCTATGAATTGGTGCAGGGATTCTGCCGCCCCTGTTTATAAATGCATCACACGAATATTTATTTACAGGCATAATAGGCGCATAACCCAAAAGACCGCCAAATTCAACAGTGTCACCGACATCCTTTCCTATAACAGGTATAATTCTTACAGCAGTTGTCTTCTGGTTTACCATGCCAAGCGCCATTTCATCCGCAATAATTCCTGAAATGGTAGTTGCCTTTGTGTCACCCGGTATGGCAATCATATCCAGTCCCACAGAACATACACATGTCATTGCCTCAAGCTTTTCAAGTGTAAGTGCTCCTGCTGAAACTGCATCTATCATCCTCTGATCCTCACTTACCGGAATAAATGCACCACTCAGGCCTCCCACATAGGAAGAAGCCATTACGCCACCTTTTTTAACCTGATCATTTAACATGGCAAGCGCTGCCGTAGTTCCCGGTGCACCTGCATACTCAAGTCCGATTTCCTCCAATATTTCACCTACGCTGTCACCCACTGCCGGTGTAGGTGCAAGAGATAAATCTATAATACCAAATGGAATACCAAGTCTGTCTGATGCTTCCTTTGCAACCAACTGTCCTACTCTTGTAATCTTAAACGCTGTTTTCTTTATTGTTTCACAAAGTACCTCAAAATCCTTTCCACGAACAGATTCAATTGCTGCTTTTACAACACCGGGACCACTTACGCCTACGTTAATTATTCTGTCCGCTTCCGTGACACCATGAAATGCTCCTGCCATGAATGGGTTATCATCCGGTGCATTACAAAAAACGACAAATTTCGCACATCCGATAGAACCTTCATCTTTTGTAAGCTCAGCTGTCTCACGAATTATTTCACCGATGAGTTTTACTGCATCCATATTAATTCCGGTTTTGGTTGAGCCTGTATTAATTGAACTGCACACCTTTGATGTAACTGCAAGTGCCTCAGGAATTGAACGTATTAAAAGTTCGTCAGCCCCTGTCATCCCTTTGGATACAAGTGCTGAATAACCGCCTATGAAATTCACTCCGCATTTTGCAGCCGCAGCATCAAGTGTTTTTGCTATCTCAACAAAATCGGAGGAGCTTTTGCACACGGAACCTCCCACAAGTGCTATCGGAGTTACTGATATTCTTTTATGTACAATTGGAATACCATATTTTTTTGATATATCCTGCCCTGTTGTCACAAGGTCCTTGGCAGATGTGGTTATCTTTTCATAGATTTTATCACAGGTTTCCTTCAAATCCTTTCCAACACAGTCAAGAAGGCTTATTCCCATTGTAATCGTTCTGACATCCAGATTCATTTTCTGAATCATTTCGTTTGTTTCTATAACTTCATTGATACTAATCATGTGTCTAACCTTTCCATTAAAATTATAGTCTGTGCATCATATCAAATATTTCCTGCTGCTGTGCCTTAATCTGGACACCAAGCTCATCACCGATATCAGACAATTCGTCCGCTATCATTACATGATCCTTTGTGGCTGTTGATGTATCCACAACCATCATCATATTAAAATATCCATCAACGATTGTCTGGGCAATATCAAGAATATTAATGCTGTTCTGAGAAAGATATACACACACCTTAGCTATAATACCAACTCTGTCCTTACCTAACACCGTTATAATTGTCTTTTTCATCCCTTTTGTCATCCTCCTAAATCTATATGTATCATTTATTTATAAAACTTTACAGGCATATAAGACTGCCCGGAGTATTTCTTCCTGCAACGGTCAGATTAAACTCCCTTACATCCTCCGCATATCCATTTCCCGAAAGTTCATTTTTTACAGCCTCATAGGCAAGCTCCGGATAATTGTTTTTTTCACTTAAATGACCTAAAATTATGCCTTTTATATGGTCATTCAGAAGTGTTCTGATTAATCTTCCTCCTGCCTCATTTGAAAGGTGTCCACGTTTTCCCAAAATTCTCTGCTTCACATCATATGGATAAGGGCCAACCTGCAGCATCCGCACATCATGATTTGCCTCAACGAGCAGTACATCTGAATTTCCGAGTGCTTTTACAAGATATTCATCATAGTCTCCCAAATCCGTTGCTATGGATACCTTCTTACCGTCGCACGTAAGACTATAGCATACCGGGTCTACTGCATCATGCCATATGCTGTGAGGTTCCACTGTAATATTTCCTATGCAAAAACTTATATCAGGCTCAATCGGAATTAACAGTTCACTGTTAAAATCTCCAAGTACTTTCATATTGCATATTTCTCTGCATGTATCTTCTGTTGCATATATTGGAATATTATAGCTTCTAGATATTACACCCAAAGCCTTTACATGGTCAATATGTTCATGCGTTATTAATATTCCATCAACGTCTGTTAAATCAAGGTCAATTTCTCCAAGACCTTCCCTTATTCTTTTTTTGCTTATTCCTACATCAACGAGAATCGTTGTATTCTCAGTCCCTGCATAAATACAATTTCCACTGCTTCCGCTGGCTATCGTTTTCATTTGCATTTCGTCACACCACTACCTTTTATAAATCAGCTTTTCCCGTAACTACAGGCTCAAGCACTTTTTTTAACTTATATTTCATATATTCCGGAGTTTCAAAGAGATTTCTAATCGGCACCTTATTGTTTTTCTTTTTAATGTACTCCTCTTTTGAAAGCTTTCCTCCAACAGTATAAAGTCTCGGAAGCTCCAATGCTTTCAGAACAAGCTTATCACCATGAAAGATAAGCTTAAAGCTCATAATCCCAACCTCCTCAAGATACATGATTTTAATCTTAATCAGAGGTCTGTTGTCCTCATCAAAGGCAACATGTGCTCCTGCAGCAATCGGAAAGCTTTTACCCTTAATTTCCAATATCTGATACGCATATAGCTCACCTTTTTTATATCCAAGTCTTATATTGTATATAACATCATCCTCACATACCCTGAAATAAAGGTGGTCCTCCTTAAATCCAAGCATAACACTCTTTATACCCGTCTGGTATACAGAGTAAATACATTGTATTGAAATCGGAAGTACACTTCCTGCATATTCATCAAATTTATACTCTGTTCCAAAATGTGTACCAAAATACTGTCTGAAACGATTCATATCAAATGGTGACATATCCCATAGCTTTTTCATACATTTATTTACTATGGCTTTTTTTTCAAGGCAAGGCACAAGATTTATTATATCCGGCTTGAAATTGTCATCGCAATCAGCAAACTCTGACAAGAGATTCACAATTTTACCATCCGGAAAAATATCATAAGCGGACGCCGTTGTTGCTATTACAATGCCTCTGTCCCTGTTTACATATACATTCTGTCCAAATACTCCGTTATAGAGAAAGCTTCCATCGGTAAGCAGCCATATCTGGTATCCGTAGCCTGCGATAATATCTCTGCCCAACCTGACATGAATTTGGGTTGATTCCTCCACCCACGCCTTGGGAACAAGCTGTTTTTCTTCACCATCAACAATCCACATTCCATTGTTTAAATACAATTGACCAAGCTTTAACATATCAATCAGGGAAAGCTTCATGCCAAAGCCGCCCTTTTCAATTCCCATGGGACATTTATCCCATGTTATATCATATATCTTCATAGGATGAAACAGCTTTTCTTTCAGATAATCCATAACAGACCGACCTGTACGTTTAACAATTATGGCAGCAAGCATATAAGTATTCATGCTGTTATAGCTAAAGCCAGTCTCTGAAACAAAGGAAATATCACTGCTCATATATGCTTTTCGCCAATCCATGGCAAAGGCCGACCCAACCTCATCAAAGCTTACGCAGCTTGTCATTGTGAGAAGGTTTTTTATTGTAATATCCTTCATGCCTCTTTTGAAAAATACTCCATCGTGCACTGTAAATATATCAGAAACCTTTTCATCCAGAAATAAAATCCCATCATTCTCGGCAATTCCAACTGCCATGGAAATAACAGACTTACACATGGAAAACGATACATGGCGATAATCCTTGCTATAGGGTTCCTTATAATACTGTGCAATAACCTCACCGTCAGCCATCATTCCAAAGCCTGCAAGATTAATCCTGTCATCTGCCGCAAGCCTGTCAAACAGCTTTTTTACAGCCAAAGCTGACACACCTTTTTTACCCGCACATGTATATGTTACATCCGGACTTTCCTTTGCTGCTATAAATTCCGATATATCATTCCCATGATAAAGAGGCATATCATCAATTTTTCCTGACGTATACTTTAAAAGAAAATCGATAAACTTAACATCCGTCTGAATACTCATAAAATCTCCTTTAAGCCTTTGAACATCAAAATGTCATATTTGAAATAAGCTTTTCCTGGTACATGCTTTTGTCTGCAAGCTGTAACACATTTATTTTATTTTCTCCGATGTAAGAATTCATATATTCAAGAGCATCTGCATCGAAACAAATACTACATGCTCCCTCCAGCGAGGAATTACCTATAACCCTCACCTTTCCCTTAAATTTTTCAGGAATTAATCCTATGTAATATGCAGTATCTAAATTAAGGTAAAAACCAAAACCGCCTGCAAGAAAAACCACATCTATATCCTCCTCACTGCAACCGGATTCAGATAAGAGAAAGTCGATTCCTGTTCTTATCGCCGCCTTGGCAAGTAAAATCTCTCTTATAATATCTGCGGTAATTTCTACACCAGATATCGTTATCCCCTTCGTGTCAAAAGGTTCCTTAAGAGCTCCAAAGACTGATATATTTTTTGTTTTAAGTCCAAGTGCGATTGCATCTAATGTACTGCTCCCATATACATGCTGTTTTCTTGTGCAGCCCTCAAATGCAGGACCACAGGATGCAGATGTTGCATAGTACTTCATGGGAGTGGAAATTACCATCTCCCCATTTGTTCCTAAATCAAGCAACATCCAGTTAATTTCCTTATCCGCATAATACTTTGGAATTATGGTTCTTTCTATATATGTCATTCCTGACAATATATCCCCGCCTATAAAAGCACTTGCAGTTCCCGACAAAATAAGAGGTACCCCCAAAAAGAAATCATCCTCAAAAAGCAATGTCGAAGAACAACTGATAGATTCCCCAAGCTTTGTGGAAAATGGTGCATGACCCATACTCTCCAAATCATATTCCATAAGTATGCTTATCATAGTTGCATTTCCACATATGCATATAAGCTTTATATTTTCCGGATATAGCGAAAGCTCCTTAAGCATGTCTTCTGCATGATTACGCAAATCATCACATACCATTGCTTTCATCGTTTTCAGCTTTGATATGTCATTGCTTGCTGCAAGTATTCGGTTTATAACATCACTTCCATACAGGGACTGCCTGTTCTTAAAGCTTCTTTCTGCTACCTTTTCTTTTGTATTTAAGTCCAAAATAACAGCATCAATACATGTACTGCCCAAATCTACTGCATATGCGTATGTTTTATCTTTACTTTTCGATTTATGTTTTTCCATCTTATTTAAAATATTGCCTTAGGCTTTTTTTCGATAGGTCTGTAGCCCTGGTCATTTAATACTTTTAATATGTGCTCCTTATGTTCCGGACCAAATGCTTCGATTGTCAGAACAAGCTCAACTGCTGAGTTACGGTTTATCGTTACAAACTGGTTATGCTCCAGCTTAATTATGTTACCATTTTCGGCAGCAATAACTCCGGATACACGCTGCAACTCACCCGGCTTATCAGGAAGCAGTATGGAAACTGTAAAAATCCGGCTTCTTGCAATAAGACCATGCTGTACAACGGATGAGAATGTAATAACATCCATGTTACCACCACTTAATATGCTTACAACCTTTTCTCCCTTAGGCTCTAAATGCTTCAGTGCAGCAACCGTCAACAGACCGCTGTTTTCCACAAGCATTTTATGGTTTTCAAGCATATCAAGAAACGCAACAATAAGCTCACTATCCTCAACAGTAATAATATCATCAAGATTTTCCATAAGATATGGGAATATTTTACTTCCCGGAGTCTTTACTGCGGTACCATCTGCGATTGTATCTATCGTCGGAAGTGTTGTAACCTCATTATTTGCAAATGACTCTTTCAGACATGCTGCCCCCTTTGGTTCAACACCTATAACCTTAATTCCCGGATTAAGCATCTTAGCAAGTGTAGATACACCTGTCGCAAGTCCACCGCCGCCCACAGGTACTAAAATCTTATCGACAAACGGTAACTCCTTTATAATCTCCATTGCCACTGTACTCTGACCTGTTGCAACATCAAGATCGTCAAACGGGTGAATAAATGTGTACCCTTTCTCATCAGCAAGCTGGAGTGCATACTGACATGACTCGTCATATACATCTCCATACAATACAACCTCCGCACCATATGCTTTAGTCCTGTTAACCTTTATTAACGGTGTAGATGTAGGCATAACTATAACAGCCTTTACTCCATATGCCTTTGCGGCATAAGCAACACCCTGGGCATGGTTTCCGGCAGAAGCAGTTATAAGTCCTTTTTCCCTGTCCTCCTCAGACATGGTACTGATTTTGTAGTAGGCACCACGAATTTTATATGCACCGGTAAGCTGCATATTTTCCGGTTTAAGATAAACCCTGTTACCACAGCTTGCGGAAAAAAATTCACTTTCTATAAGGCTTGTTGAATGAACAACCTTACTTACTACCTCATATGCCTCCTCAAATTTCTCTAATGTCAACATTTAAAACACTCCTATCTTTATATGAATCAAATAAATTACATATCAAATAAATCATCATCCGGTTCTAATTTTTCTATATCATTATCTATAATAATCTCTATATCAGACTTTATATCAAAATCTGAAAACAATGCTGTGACATAATTTCCCGGATCAAATCTTTGCAAATCTTCAATTTTTTCACCTATACCTATGTACTTAACAGGAACATTAAGCTCCGCCTGTATTGCAATGGCTATGCCTCCTTTTGCAGTTCCGTCAAGCTTTGTAATTATAATACCATTTATCTCGGTCACCGAGCTGAATTGTCTTGCCTGCTCTAAAGCGTTCTGACCTGTTGTTCCATCAAGTACAATAAGTGATTCAACATTTGCTTCCGGATATTCCTTTGAAATGATTCTTCTCATTTTAGCAAGCTCATCCATAAGATTTTTCTTGTTATGAAGCCTTCCTGCCGTATCAATAAGTAAAATATCCGTATTTCTTGCCTTTGCGGCTGTTACTGCATCAAATACAACCGCTGATGGGTCTGAGCCTTCGTTTTGCGCTATAATATCAACCCCTGCTCTTGTTGACCATGTTTTGAGCTGGTCTATAGCAGCCGCCCTGAATGTATCCGCAGCCGCCATAAGCACCTTTTTGCCCTGTGCCTTATATTGTGCTGCAAGCTTTCCTATAGAAGTAGTTTTGCCAACACCGTTAACTCCTATAACAAGAATAACTGTTTTCTTCTTTTCAAAATCATATGCTGCTTCATCAACCGTCATCTGATCTCTTATGATATTTATGACAAGCTCCTTACATGCCATTGCTTCCTTTATCTTAAGTGCTTTAACCTTGTCCTTCAGATCATCAATGATTTTCTCCGTAGTCTCAAAGCCCATATCAGACATCACAAGTGTTTCTTCAAGCTCATCATAGAAATCATCATCGATCTCACTTGCCTTAAAAATATTTGTAAAGCTTTCAGCAATGTTGTTTCTAGTTTTAGTAAGCCCTTCTTTCAGCCTCTTGAAAAACCCCTTTTTCTCCTTTACTTCCTCATCCATATACATACCTCCTTTTTGAACTTCTGCAATTAGCTTTGTAATAGGCTAAGGCAGCATATCTGTTTTCATATAAAATGTAACGAAATTACTCGTCAAGTTCAGATTCAATCATATTGACTGATACAAGTGTTGAAACACCCTTCTCCTGCATTGTTATTCCATAAAGGATATCCGCCGCTTCCATGGTTCCCTTTCTGTGGGTGATAACAATAAACTGGGTATCCTTTGTAAGCTTGCTTAAATACTTTGCAAATCGTTTTACATTTGAGTCATCAAGCGCAGCCTCAATCTCATCCAAAAGACAAAATGGTGATGGCTTAAGACACTGGATTGCAAATAAAAGAGCAATAGCCGTTAAGCTCTTTTCGCCTCCGGAAAGCTGCATCATATTCTGGAGCTTTTTACCCGGTGGCTGTGCAATTATTTTAATGCCTGTCTCAAGAATATCCTCCTCGTCAACAAGCTCAAGATCTGCCTTTCCTCCTCCAAACAGTTCCTTAAACACCTTCGAAAACATAATCCTGATGTCCTTAAATTTCTCAGAAAACTGTTCTTTCATTGCCCTGTCAAGCTCAGCAATTATGTTGATAAGATTTTCCTCTGCCTTTACAATATCATCATGCTGTGCCTTTAAGAATTCGTATCTCTCTGCAACTTGCTTATAGTCTTCAATTGCATTTACATTTACGTCTCCAAGCTGTTTTATTTTTCCCTTAACCGCAGATATTTCCCTCTTAAGGCTTCCTATATCAACAAATTCATCATCCCTGAATTCATTTGCGGAATTATATGTAAGCTCGTATTCCTCCCACATATAATTATTCAGGTTCTCACTCTGTTCAGACAGCTTTTCAATTGACGCATTAATCTTAAATGCAGATTTATCAAGCCCGTTTATCTGCTGTGAAAGTTCCTCCCTTTTGCCAAAGAAATCCTTATGCTTTTCATTCAGCTCACTCTTTTGACGTATGAATTCAGAAAGCTTTTGTTCCTTAATTGAAACAATTCTGTTATTTTCCTCCAGCAAAAGCGAAAGTTCCTCTATCTTCTGGGAAAGCTCCTCCACTTCCTTAGAACCGCTCTTTTGCTTTAATGTAAGCTCAGATATGGTTGATTTAACTAAATTTTCGTCTGCCTTAACTCTCTGTATATTTTGTAAGACAAATTCATACTGTTGTTTTACTGTATTGAAATCAAGGTTTAACTTATTTATCTCCTCAGAAGAGCTTGAAAGCTCCTCCTTATCTTTAATGAGTTGTTCCTCAAGTTCCTCAATCCTTGCCTCAAGATTTTTAATGGCATCCTCCTGCTTCTTATTATTGTTAAGCAGTTCTTCTTTATTTAAGTTAATGTCATTTATCTGCGCTGAAAGCTCGTTATTCTCCCTTGAAATAGCAGCATATTGTTTCTGCTTCTCCTCAAGACGTTTTTCAAGCTGTTCCATATTGAGGGAGTATGTATTTTTTCTGATAGAAAGCTCTGACATTGTCTCGCCAAGCTTTTCTTTTTCCTCCTTCAGGGCTTCACGCTTCTTTACAAGCATCTCACGTTTTTCCTCACACTCTGCAAGAAGTCGTTTCGTCTCCTCAATCTGTTCCGCTATCTCATCAAGCTCTCTCTTTCTTCCAAGAAGATTTGATGAATTTTTAAATGCACCACCTGTCATGGAACCGCCCGGATTAATAAGCTCACCCTCTAATGTAACAATTCTTAATGACTGTCTGTATTTTCTTGAAATTGATATCGCACTATCAATGTTGTCAACAACAACAATTCTTCCAAGAAGATAGTTTATAACAGTCTGATATTTTGAATTGCATGAAACAAGCTTTGATGCAATTCCCACAAAGCCCTTTTCCTTGTCCAGATCCCTATTATTTTCCGTTCTGTCAACTATGGAATTTATAGGTAAAAATGTGGCACGTCCAAAACGATTATTTTTAAGGAACGCAATCATGGACTTTGCTGTATTTTCATCCTCTGTAACTATATTTTGTATACTTCCACCAAGTGCAGTTTCAATAGCTGTCTCATACTTTTTTTCAACATCTATGATATCAGCAACAACACCGATTATTTTAGGATTTGTCGCCTTCTGCTCCATGACACGCTTAATACTGTTTCCGTATCCGTCATACCGTTCCGTCAGGTTTCGAAGTGCTTCTTTTTTTGATTTCAGGCTGACAATCCTATTGTTGTATGTAGAAATATCTTCTTTTGCCTTTGTGCTTTCACTATTATTTTCCTCAAGCTCACCATTAATTCTTGTAAGACTGTCTGATATACTGTTATATTCCTCATTTAAGCTTTCTATATCTTTAACAAGAGCTTCCTTCTCGGCTGTATATTTTTCTTCCTCACTCTTGCTTTCAAGGAAACGCTGGTTAAGCTCTGTTTTTCTTAAATTAATGTTTTCGAGCATTGTGTCGTATCTTCCGACCTTTGCCTTTAATGTTCCTCCCTCATTTAAGAACTCTATGATTTCACTCTTAGAATCCTCAATCTCACGTTCTGCATCTGCAATCGCCTGCTTCAGCTGCTCATTTTTCACATTTGCACGGTCAAGAACATCATCTGCATCATCAAGCTGCTCATCAAGAGTACTTTTTTTATCATACAGTCCCTTAAGTTCTTCCCCATATCTTATAAGCTCAGCATCCGCTTTCTGAAGCTGTTCATTAACATTCTCCTCGTTCTGTTTATATGACAAAATCTGCTGTTCAATTACATTTATCTCACCCTCATACTTCTGATTTGACAGCTTTTTTTCATGTATCTCATTTTTCGTATCATCTATTTTGCCGTCATACTGTAAAAGCTCCGCCTCAATCCTGTCATACTCTTCCTTTGCAAGGTCAAACTCCTGTCTGAGCCTTACCGCATCAGCCTCAACAATATTAAGTTTTTCCTCATAATCCTTAAGAGATTCCTTATTCTTATCAACATCAAGAAGAAATGCATTTATATCCAGCTTTTTCAGTTCGTCCTTAAAAATAAGATATCTTCTTGCAGTCTCAGACTGTTCTTTCAGCGGACCAACCTGCTTTTCAAGCTCACTTAGTATATCATTTACGCGTGAAAGATTTGCCCTTTCATTTTCAAGGGACTTCTCAGTCGCCGCCTTATTTTTCTTATATTTAACAATTCCAGCCGCCTCGTCAAAAAGCTCTCTTCTTTCCTCCGGCTTTCCACTTAATATTCTTTCAATTTGTCCTTGTCCAATTATGGAATATCCCTCTTTACCAATACCGGTATCAAAAAACAAGCTGTTAACATCCTTCAGTCTGCTTGTAACACCATTGATAAGATATTCACTTTCCCCCGAACGGTACACACGTCTTGCAACAGTAACCTCATTGTAATCGATAGGCAGACTATGATCACTGTTATCAAGAGTGATTGCAACATAAGCAGAGCCCTGTGGCTTTCTAAGTTCGGTTCCGGAGAAAATAACATCCTCCATTTTTGCCCCTCTCAGCTGCTTGGCACTCTGTTCACCCAACACCCATCTTACAGCATCAGCAACATTACTTTTCCCTGAGCCGTTAGGGCCAACGATACCCGTTATTCCATCATTAAACTTAAATAATATTTTGTTCGCAAATGACTTAAATCCATATACTTCTATGCTTTTTAAATACATTGTAAATACCTGACCAATCTAATCTATTTTAACAGTTGCTTTAAGCTTTCGTATGCTGCCTGCTGCTCAGCGGCTTTTCTTGAATGACCTATTCCCTTTGAAAATGCCTTATCACCAATATATACCTGAACAGCAAATTGTTTATTATGCTCCGGACCATCCTCATTCAATGTCTCATATCTTAATGTAACACCATTTTTTTGTGCATACTCCTGAAGCTTTGTCTTGGAATCTGAAAAAAGCTGCTTGTGTTCTATGTCATTCAAAAGGAATTTGTACACAAAAGCCTTAGCCGGCTCCAAACCTCCGTCGAGAAAAAGAGCCCCCAATACAGACTCAAACATATCACATAATATGGAATCCCGGTCTCTTCCCCCCGTGAGCCTTTCACCTTTGCTAAAATATCCGTAATCACCAAGAGAAAGCTGCCTTGCAAGTTTACATAATGTAAATTCACATACAAGACTTGCCCTGAATTTTGTCAGCTCTCCTTCTGTTTTATCCGGATATTCCCTGAACAAAAAGTCACTTACAAGAAACTCCAATATAGCATCTCCCAAAAACTCAAACCGTTCGTATGACTCTCCACGCTTGCATATTGTTTCATTTATATATGACTTGTGGGTAAAAGCAATATCCAAAAGTCCTTTATCCTTAAATTTATATCCGATCACAGCTTCCAGCTTTTTATATTTTTCATTTTCCATTCACTACGCCTCCTCAAAAGCGTTTACAATTTTTCCGGTTACATCTTTTTTAATAAAAGACCTGCACTGGGCAATCGCACTTGAGACCTCATTCACCTTTGAATTTCCATGAATTTTAACAACAAGTCCTTTCAGACCCAGCAAAGGTGCTCCCCCTTTGTCATCTGCCTTGAATCTTCCAAGCAGTTTTTTAAGTGGTTTAATAATAAATGCAGCACCAAATTTTGTCGCCGGACTTGACTTGAATATTCCCTTAAGCTCAGACATAAGCATTGACGAAAGTCCCTCATAAAGCTTCAATATTACATTACCCACAAATGCTTCACATACTATTACATCAGCAGCACCATATGGTATTTCCCTGGACTCAATGCTTCCTATAAAATTTATATCCTTACATTCTCTTAACAGTGGAATTGTATCCTTTACAAGTGCATTTCCCTTTTCGTCCTCTGCTCCTATGTTAACAATTGCAACTCTGGGATTTTTAACTCCGACTATATTCTCCATATATATGGAGCCCATTTTCGCAAACTGAATAAGATTTTCCGGTTTTGCATCCACATTTGCTCCACAGTCAATCAGGAGTGATGGTTCTTTCTTTGTCGGAATCAGAGGTGCAAGAGGTGTTCGTTTAACTCCCTTTGCCCTTCCTACAATAAACTGTCCCCCTGCAAGAATTGCTCCCGAGCTTCCTGCGGATATACACGCGGCAGCCTTACCGGACTTTACAGCATTCAGTGCAAGAACAAGGGATGAATCCTTCTTTTTCCGTATTGCCTCCACAGGTGCTTCATGACATGATATAACCTCTGTTGCATTGATTATCTCAATTCTGCTCATATCCAAATTTTCCTCTGACATATATTTTTTCAGCTCATCCTCTTTACCCACAACAATAAAGCTTACATCATCAAAATCCTTCATGGCAGCACCAATTCCCTTTACCATAAATTCGGCACCGTTATCTCCTCCTAAAGTATCTATTGCAATTGTTATTTTTTCCATAAATCCCATACCTTCCTTTATGCATACTAATTAAACATTATAGCTTTTTCAATGGATTTAGTCAAATAAAAAGAAGCCATGAACATAATCATGACTTCCTTTTCATATATACCGATATTACTCAGCACTTATAATTTCCTTCTTGTTGTAAGAACCACAGGCCTTACATACTCTATGAGGCATCATAAGCTGACCGCATTTACTACATTTTACTAATCCTGGAACAGACATCTTCCAGTTAGCTCTTCTCTTATCTCTTCTAGCCTTTGAGCTCTTATTTTTTGGACAAATTGACATCTGGGTTACACCTCCTTATCTTTTCACCTTGGCGTAAATAATCACACTTTTGCTATTATACAAATTATGTTATATATTGTCAACAATAAATTTACAAATATAGATGAAAATACTGTTTGTTTCTGCTTATATTAAATCAGCGCTACGGTTTCCCTTGCTATGGCAAGCTCCTCATTGGTTGGCACCACATATACCGACACCCTTGAATCATCTGTTGAAATTTTCAGTTCCTCTCCCCGTACCTTGTTTGCTTCGTCATCAATTGAAATACCAAGATATGTGAGGGTGCTGCATGAAAGCTTTCTTACAAGCGGATCATTTTCACCAACCCCTGCAGTAAACACAATAGCATCTACCCCGTCCATAGCAGCAACATAGGCTCCAATGACCTTTGACACCTGATAGCAAAATACTTTCATTGCAATATCACAGCGTTCGTTACCATCTGCAATACCTTTATTCAAATCTCTGAAATCACTTGATACACCTGAAATACCATACACGCCTGACTGCTTGTTCAGTATATCTATCACTTCACTTATCGTCTTATTTTCCTTCTGTGCAATAAACTCAACAATGGCAGGATCTATCGTTCCGCTTCTTGTTCCCATAGGTATACCCTCAAGAGGTGTCAGTCCCATAGTTGTATCTATCGACTTACCACCTTTCACTGCACAGATACTGGAGCCACCGCCAAGATGGCACACTATAATTTTTGTATCCTCCAACTTCTTTCCAAGAAGCTCAGCGGTTCTTTTTGAAACGAAGCCATGACTTGTACCATGAAATCCGTATCTTCTCACCTTATACTTTTCATAATATTCATATGGTATTCCATAAATATATGCGTTGCTTGGCATTGTCTGGTGAAAGGCAGTATCAAAAACTGCAACCTGAGGAACTCCCGGCATAAGCTCCATACATGCCTTTATTCCAATTAGATTTGCAGGATTATGAAGTGGTGCAAGATCATTGCACTCCTCGATTGCAGAAAGTACGTCCTCATCGATAAGAGCTGACTTTGCAAACCTTTCTCCACCGTGTACAACCCTGTGTCCAATTGCATTTATCTCATCAAGCGATGAGATTGCCCCCTGCTCCTTATCTGTAAGCTTATCAAGAACAAGCTTTACAGCCGCACTGTGATCCGGCATATCAGCAGATATCTCAAGCTTGTCCTTTCCTACTGTCTGGTGCGTAAGCGTACCATCCAGTTTAATCCTTTCACATATTCCCTTTGCAAGAACCTTTTCACTGTCAGAATCAATAAGCTGATACTTCAGTGAGGAACTACCACAATTTATAACTAATACTTTCATATATTACACTCCTAATATTGTTTTCTTTACATATCAAGTGCCTGAGCCTGAACAGCAGTTATCGCTACAACACCTACAATATCATCCGCAGAACATCCTCTGGACAAATCATTTACAGGCTTAGCAATCCCCTGTGTAATAGGACCATAGGCATCTGCCTTAGCCAGTCTCTGAACAAGCTTATATCCGATATTACCTGCGTCAAGATCTGGAAAAATAAGTACATTCGCCTTACCAGCCACCTTACTTCCCGGTGCTTTTGATAAGGCTACTGACGGAACAATAGCAGCGTCCGACTGGAGCTCACCATCACATTTCAAATCAGGATTTTCAGCATTAACTATCTTGCATGCCTCTATAACCTTGTCCACCTCTGGATGCTTTGCACTGCCCTTGGTTGAATGTGAAAGCATAGCAACAACAGGCTCCTCACCTACCAAAAGGCTAAACGACTTTGCAGAGCTCTCTGCAATGGCAGCAAGCTCCTGAGAATTTGGACTTTGATTAAGCCCTGCATCAGAAAATATAAATGTTCCGTTGGCTCCCATATCACAATTTGGAACTACAACAAGGAAAAATGCAGAAACAAGCTTAGTTCCCGGTGCAGTTTTAAGCACCTGAAGAGCAGCTCTTAAAACATTTGCAGATGAATTCACCGCACCTGCAACCATTCCGTCAGCATCACCTGCTTTAACCATGATACATCCAAAATAAAGTACATTTGTAAGCAAAAGCTCCTTCGCCTGTTCAGGTGTAACTCCCTTTGATTTTCTAAGCTCAACAAACAAAGCAATATAATCATTTAGCTTGTCACAATCATAAGGGTCAACAAACTTTGCCTTCGTTAAATCTAACCCATCGCCTGCCTTTTTTATAATACTTGCCTTCTCACCAATCAGAATGATGTCAGCAATGTCCTCCTTTAAAATCTTATGGGCTGCCTCAAGTGTTCGTAAATCAGCAGTCTCCGGAAGCACGATTGTTTTCTTTTTTGATTTTGCTCTTGATTTTATATCATCAATAAATCCCACTGCTTTTTCTCCTCTTGACTTAATTATTTTTATTATAATAAAAAAACATATTGTATACAATAAAAAATTAGTTAAAAATTTCCTTTTTGTTAACAGAAAACTTCTTTGTTCACAATACAGTTAATCCAACAATTTATCAAGCTCCGGGCTGTCAACGACAAGCCTTCCACGTCCATTTTTCTTTCCATAATACATAGCCTTATCTGCCCTGCTCACAAGCATATTTGCGTCCTTGCATATGGTAGGATATACCGAAAGTCCAATACATACATTTACCGATATGTCACTGCCATCATAGTTTACTACAGTGTTCTTAATCTCTTCATGCATGGTTTCTAATATATTCATTACCTCTTTCTCGTCCTTCCCCGGAAGAACAAGCAAAAATTCTTCTCCTCCATACCGACATGCGAAACCATCATACTTTCTGGCATATTTATCATCGACTGATGCAACCATCTTTATAACATTATCTCCTGCAATATGTCCATAAGTATCATTTACAAGCTTAAATTTGTCTATGTCAAAAAGGGCTACAGCCAAAGGTTCCTTTGATTTCTCAACAGTCTCCTTCGCATTCTCAAATAACTCCTTAAAATATACCCTGTTATATATACCTGTAAGACCATCTTTCCTTGCCATATCCTCAGTCTTCAAATATAATAATGCACTCTTTATTGAAACATTAAACTGTACAATACATGTTTCATAATAAGTAAGTCCCTTTTCGAAGAAATCGGGCTGGTTACTGCCTACTATCATCATTCCGTAAACCTCATTATCATTTATCATTGGTAACACCGCCAAAGTGCTTAGATTTGTGTCACCTACAAAGTTAAATTGTTTTACGTCCTGACCATAAAATAAATTTGTCTTATATACCCCATTTTTCACATCATGAAAAATATTATCAACATCTTTTTTTAACCGTTGTTGCATTTCCGTATAATTTGATTTTACAATACAGCTCGGCTCCTGGTTCATATATACATTCTTATCCACATACATGACACAAAGTTTTGGCTTTTTTACTTCATTGATAGCATCCACAATGACACTCATACATTTTAAAACATCAAACGTAGATGCCATGTACTTCATAACTTCTGTTTGTGATTCTATTTCAATGTTTGCTTCTTCTAAATCCTTGTAAGACCTTGTAAGCTCAATTTTTTGGAAATTGATTTGTTCATTTACAAGCTGAATTTTATCCTGATACTCCATTAGCTTTGCATTGACATCCTCAAAATGTGAATTTTCAACCATTAACTTACTGTTTTTTTCTTTGTATCTCTTATATAAATCGGTATACATATCAACCACATAAAAACAAGACAGTACGGCAGTCAACTTGAACATCACATAATATACCATTTCCATATCATGCATGTTCTTTGATATAAATATAGCAACTATAACATATGGAAAGACAGAAAGAAGCTTTCTGACAAATAAAACATATGTATCATATTCCGCATCCTGAATAATTCCCTGTACACAGAGAATTGTTGAAAAAAACGTAATTGTTGTAAAGAGCATAATATTTTTTGGAACAAAAATTTCAATGGCAGCAAATGCAAATATCTGCACCCATCTTACAATAAGTATTACTTTTTTTGATTTTTCATCATCAAGCCCTTTTATTTTTTCATCAGCAACAGCAAATGCCAAAATTACAATACAAAATACAATTGTAAATACAGTATTTGTGTATACCTTTGTAACTCTGTATAACACAGCAAATAAAAACATAAGAACATAAATCAGCCTATGATACAGATGACGATCCTTTATAAAATTTGATAAATCAAATTTGCTCATATATTATTACTCCCAATAAATTTCCACAACTGCACCCTCGTAAATCGGATCCATATACTCAGTACGATGACCATTAACAGTAGTTATCAGCTTGCTTCCCATAACCTTTGAACGGTCAAAATCATAAAAATCAAATATATCTACAAAAATGTAGTTCATTTTTCCCTTAAGGGTAACCGGAACACTGTTGACAAGTATATGTAAATCAATGGCAGACGGTTCCTTTATACTTTGTTTTTCTGGCTCCGTACTTTCCTCAGCAATCTCTGTGCTTTCTTCATCAGACTCTGCACTTTCCTCAACAGAATCTATACTTTCTTCAACAAGCTCTGTATCTTCCTTTTTAGGCAAATTCTCAAAACTTACATCATTTGTCCATTCTATAATATCATCCGTCCACTCTACAGCAAAATTCTCATATATTTTTTCAGATAATTCTGCCACTTTATTATTTACAAAAATCCTGCCTGCCGGTTTGACATCCATAAAATAAAGCAACTGCTCAAGCGTATAGTAGTGTTGCATTTCAATGTCATCACCATCCTGTATCTTGTACATCTGTGTTTCCGGTCTGCCATTTACAACTGCAAATTTAGGACAGATAATCGTGGCATTATTAACAAAAAACTTAAGTGTTCCACTATATTCAGGAAGCGAACCAAGCTCCATACTTGCCTCTTCTCCTGCTGTGGAAGCCGTAATTTCGATTTTATCATTTGCTTCAATTGCTGCATTCATTCCAACAATTTTGCCATTTTGCTTAATTACAGCCGCTTCACCGTCATGTCCACGCACAATTCTTGTTTTCCCATTTATTTTGAAGGTTATATCCTTACCTCTCTTTGGAAAAAGCTTATCATTTGGAAAACCATACTGTACTGCAGCATCAAATATTGTCAGCCTGTCATTATTATAAAGCTTAACCCTGCTTCCGTTTACATTTACAAACATGAAGTTATTTTTTTGGTCAAAAAAACTTAAACATATTCCTATTGGAGTGACAAATAATGCATCCTTTTTCATATTTTCAACAAGAAGGTTTACATCATTCATTACTTCCTGCCCTCTAATTGCCACTCTTTCATGAGAAAGTCCAAGCTTATCAGCAAGATAGTCCGTAAAGCCCGAAAGCTTTCCTCCTCCGCCCACAACAAATACTGCACTTACAGGAATACCACCGTTGAGGGATATAATCTTTTCCGCTATTTTGTTTGTGATATCTTTTTTTACACTATCTAAAGTGTCATTTACCTCTGCAGAATTTACTTTATGTGATATTCCCATAATATCCTTATAGGTAATAATCTTTTTATTATTACTTGATGTCTTCAGCATCTCAGCAGTATCAAAATCTATCAGATACTTTTTTACCAATGCCTCTGTAAGCTCATCGCCAGCAGCAGGAATCATTCCATAACCTACAATACTTCCATCCTTTGTAATACATATATCAGACGTTCCTGCCCCCACATCTACCAATGCAATGTTAAGAAGTCTGTAATTTTCCGGTATTGCAAGATTAATGGCGGCTATCGGCTCCAATGTAAGATTTGTAACCTCAAGTCCTGCCATATGAACAGCAGAGTAAAGACTGCTTACAACCTCCTCCGGCAAAAATGTTGCCAGTACATCCGCACCAATCTTTACACCCTTATGCCCCTCAAGATTTTGAATTTCATAATTGTTTAAATAATATTTTATAACCGTGTATCCTACACAGTAATATTTTGTTGTTTCCTTATCCTCACACAAATTTTCCAAAACAATGTTGTGGGCATTTTCAACTCCAATCAGCTCGATTGAATGAATATACTCCTGGGTAACAACCGTATTTTCATTGAATTCGTATTCTCCATGTCCGACAGCAGTTCTAAGTACACGTCCTGCAGCAGCAATACATACATCCTTTAGCTTTCTTCCGTTAAGCTGATTTTCCAATTCCTCCTTAACCGATGAAATATCCTCACTTACCTTGGCAATATCATGTATTTGTCCATCTATCATAGACCTTGTATCATGGTACTTTACAGCCATGGCAACAACATTAAATTTATTCTGTTCCTTATATCCTACGGTACCCACAATACTTCTTGTACCAATATCAAGTCCAAAAACCAATGGTTCAGGATATTTGGTTATTGCAGCCATATTTTTCCTCCGATACGCAAATTTATAATATTATATCATCTGACATGAATTTATTCAACTGCACATTTATCTGTTTCGCTGAAAATTCATAGTCTAATTGATTATTTATAGTGAAATCTGCATATTTTTCATAGTATTCATCTGACTCCTGACTATCAAAAATTTCAATGCATTTTTTTCTGTCATATCCTCTTTGTTCATAAAGACGCTTTATACGTTCCTCCCGGTCAACCTTTACATACCATATTTCATCACATATACTTTTATAGCCATCCTGAATTAAAAGTGCTGCCTCTATCACGAAAAGGTTATATTTTTTTAATTTCCTTTCTTTTTCAATAAGCTTAAGGATGTGTTGATAAACAATAGGGTGCGTCATTCCATTCAATTCATTTAGCTTTTTCCTATCGTTAAATACAATTTTTCCAAGTGTTCCCCTGTCAATTCTGTATGGTGGCTCATTCGATAAGATATCTGTTCCGAAATGACTTAAAACTGCATTGTATACATCCATCCCCGGCTCCATTAATTCATGGGCAAGCTTATCTGCTTCCACAATATATGCACCATGTTCTTCCTTTAAATTATATAAAATTCTGCTCTTTCCCGAGCCTACTCCACCTGTTATACCCAGTATCTTCATCGTCTTCCTCAAATATATCTATATTATTTCGCCTCATACCAGCTATTACCACTGTGAATATCAACAATAAGCGGAACAGCCAAAGATGCTGCCTCCATCATATTGGACACCATGATTTCCTTTACCTCATCAACCTCATCCAAATGAGTTTCCACCAGAAGCTCATCATGAATTTGCAGAACAAGCCTTGACTTTAACCCTCTGCTCTTAAGCTCACTGTTTACCCTTATCATCGCTATTTTAATAATATCTGCAGCAGTTCCCTGAACTGGTGAGTTCATTGCTGCACGCTCACCAAAGCTTCTTGTCATAAAATTGGAGGAGCCAAGTTCAGGAATAGGCCTTCTCCTGTTAAACATTGTAAGCGAATGCCCATTTTTCTTTGCGTCCTCAACCGTTTTGTCAAGAAATTCCTTTACCTTTCCATATGTGCTGAAATACTTCTGTATATATCCCTCTGCTTCCTTTCTGGATATATCCAAATCCTGACCAAGACCAAAGGAACTTATCCCATACACGATTCCAAAATTAACTGCCTTCGCCTTTCGTCTCATAAGATCATCAACCTCACTGATAGGCACATCAAAAACCTCTGATGCAGTGATCGAATGTATGTCTGAATCTTTGTTATATGCATCTATAAGTGTAGCATCCCCTGACAAATGCGCAAGCACTCTAAGCTCTATCTGTGAATAATCCGCATCTAAAAATGTATACCCATTCTCAGGAACAAATACCTTTCGTATTTCCCTTCCAAGAGGAAGCCTTGTGGGAATATTCTGCAAATTAGGTTCTGTAGAGCTTATTCTACCTGTAGCAGTAACCGTCTGATTGAATTTACCATGAATTCTTCCATCATCACCTATAAATACAGATAACCCTTCCACATAAGTTGAATTAAGTTTTGTGAGCTGTCTGTATTCCAGAATAAGGGGAATCACCGGATGCTCACCCGATATTTTTTCCAACACTTCAACACTTGTGGAATACCCGGTCTTTGTCTTCTTTCCACTTTTTAATCCCATTTTCTCAAACAGAATTTCCCCAAGCTGCCTTGTAGAATTAATGTTAAATTCACAACCACAAAGCTCATATATCTCCTTCGTAATATCAGCTATCCTGTCCTTAAGCCTGTCACCATACACCTTAAGTCCTTTCGAATCAACCCGAATTCCATTTCTTTCCATATCATAAAGGGAAAATACACATGGATACTCTATATCTGTATAAAGCTTATACATCTCACTTGCTATTAGTCTGTCTTTTATATTATCCATTGCCATTGCCGGCACAACAGACAAATATCCGAAATATTTAAGAATATCCTCATCCTCAAAAGCACTCTCATCTATATGTTTCTTTCCGACAAGCTCTTTCTTTCCTTCCACCGAAATCTCAAGAAATGTGTCTGCAATGTCATCATAATCATATTTATCCTTTAACGGATTAAGCAGATATGCTGCAACACCACAGTCAAATATATTGTAGTCCTCACACAATTCTACATACGGAAGCTGTGCTTTAACATCCAGACAGCACAATGCATTTCCTGCCTTGCAAAGGGATAAAAGATCATTTGCAAACATATCTTCCGATATAAAGTTTATAAATCTGACAACATAAGCATTTTCCTTATCAAGACAAATGGACGCCCCCACTACACTACCGCCTTCTTCAATATAAGAAAATCCAATAACAGGTGCTTTTTTTGCCCGCTTCATCAGGTCATTATAGACATCAAAATCCTCCACAATCACTACATTAATTGTCATTTTATCATTTGTCTCATCAACAGCCTTAAATCGGTTCATAAGACTTTTAAATTCTAAATCCTTAAATATGGTAAAGGAACTAAAATTGAACGGATTCTCGTAGACACTGTCCTTAAGTTCTATATCAACATCACAGTCAAGCTTTATTGTTGCCAGCTGCTTTGAAAGGTATGCCAATTCCTTAAACTCACAAAGATTATCCTTTAATTTGCTCTGTTTCATGTTGTCAATTGCGTCATATATGCCATCAAGAGAGCCATATTCCACAAGCAGCTTTTGAGCGGTCTTCTCTCCCACTCCCGGAACTCCCGGAATGTTGTCTGACGTATCACCCATAAGGCCTTTCATATCAATAAATGTAATCGGATCCACCCCATAAAGTGCCTCAACATCATTCGCATAATAATTTTCTATAATCGTTTTTCCCGACTTTGTTTTTGGAATTCTTATCAATATATCCTCTGTTGCAAGCTGCAATAAATCCCTGTCCCCAGACAGTACTGTAACCTTATATCCCTGTGCCTGTCCCATTCTTGAAAGAGTACCAAGTATATCATCTGCCTCGTAGCCTTCCTTTTCCACTATAGTGATATTCATAGCCTTAAGGACATCCTTCATAAGCGGAAGCTGTTCCCTAAGTTCCTCCGGCATTGGCTTCCTTGTACCCTTATATTCTTTATACATTTCATGTCTGAAATTTTTTTTCTTTACATCAAAAGCAACACATAAATGCGTTGCCTCCTCCTCATCGATTACCTTTAATATTATATTCAAAAAACCCAAAACCGCATTTGTATGCCTTCCATCCTTTGTCGTCAACTCCGGAAGTCCGTAAAATGCCCTATTTAAAATACTGTTTCCATCTACCAATAAAAGCTTATTCATTATGACCTCCATTACTCACTTTCCTGTTCTATTATAAAGCTGTTCACTGTATTATATATCCTTATCTTATCATAAAAAGTCAGTTTCTCAGGAATGCTTTGGCGTATTTCCCGAACTATGATATCATCGCGGCACACATTTAAATATTCACCAAACGTATCATAAAAGTAAGTTTCTCCCTGTGCCTGTTTTTTCATAAACTGTTCTATATTGTATACCTTGAGAAGACATCTGCTGTAAAAGAAAAACATTACAACAACCATAATTGAAAATACTATACTAAACGATGACACCTTAAATCTCTTTGCTTTTTTTGCTCTATTATCAATTCTTGTAAGTTCCTCATCAAGCCTGTTTTTAAAATCCAGAGAAAACTCTTCATTGTTATCAAGCTTTCGCATACCAACTATCAGGGTATAATATATCTCAAGCTCCTCCTTGCAGTTACTGCAATGCTTCATATGTCTGACAAACTCTACTTTTTTATCTTCCGGAAGCTGTTCTTCTACAAATGACAGAATATTAGATTGTGCTTCTAAGCATGTCATGAAACAAGCCCTCCTTTATAACAGGTTTCAACATACAAAAATGATTGTACCCAATAATGATAAACATACCATAAAATTTGGAAAAATACAACTTTATAAGGGCTGTTGCACAAATGCAACAGCCCTTATAGCTATAAAACCATATTTTTTTAAAGTTGGAATATATCCATACTCTCATCCAGTTCTTTCGCAATATGTTTCAGTGCATTTGATTTGCTTGAAATATCATCAACAATAGATGAAACCTCACATACAGACGCCGACGTTTCCTCAGCACTCGCAGCATTTTCCTCAGCAATGGCAGTAAGATTTTGAACTACATCTACGACATTTACTCTCGCCTCATCAAGCATCTCAGTCTTGACAGATATGCGGTTAATACCATTAATCGAATAATTAACACCCTCATTAATCTGGTCAAAGGCTGTATCTGTCTGTTCAACCTGCTCACTCTGTGCACGGATTATTTCCTTAACATCATACATAGTCTCAACTGCTTTCTCAGAATCAGAAAGGAGTACCTGAATAATATCCTCAATCTGTCTTGCAGACTCATTTGACTGCTCTGCAAGTTTCTGGATTTCAGCAGCAACAACTGCAAAGCCCCTGCCCTGCTCACCTGCACGTGCTGCTTCAATGGAAGCATTCAGGGAGAGAAGATTTGTTTCTTCTGCAATCGATGTAATAAGTTTTGTAGCCTCGCTGATTCTTAATGCAGACTCATTTGTTGTATTTGTCTGATTTGCTATTACATCTATGTATTCCTCAGCCCTCTTGTTGACCTCATCCAAACGTGTGAGAATATTCTTTGCATAATCTGTGGAGTCTTTCATGCCCTCTGCATACTTAAGGAGCTTATTAACCTCATCATGGGTCTCCTGAATCATATTACCCATAACCATAACATTTTCTGTCGCCTTCTGTGTTTCCTCAGCCTGTGAAGAAGCTCCCTGTGCTATATCATTTACGGCATTCTCAACCTGCTCCATTGTAGTTGCTGTTTCGTTAGCATCTACGTTAAGTGCATCCGCAGCATTCATTACGTTGTCACTTCTTGTTTTAATGTTCCCGACAACAGTTGTCATCTCATCTATTAGCTTTGAAAGAGCCCTGCTCATTTTACCTGCTTCATCATGCCTCTCGTTTAACCTTTGCTGGGCACTATCAAGTGTAAGGTCCATTGTAGACGCTTTCAATGTAAATCTTGATATATCATCTATAGGCTTAATAATGAGAGCAGAGAAAAGTGTACCTACAGCAAAGCCAAAAATAACTACAAAGACAAGTCTCAAAAGTCCACTTTTTGATATATCTTTAATGGAACTCAAAAGTTCATCCTCATCAGCCGTACAAACAAGTATGTACTGCTGTTCATCATTTACATATACGCCTGCATACTTCTGTGCTCCCTTAAACTCATAGCTTATCACAGAATTTTTAACCTTTTTTCCTGCGCTAATCTCTGCAACAGTCTGTTTAACAGCTGCATTTTCAACCGGCTGTCCGATTTTATCAGCTGTAGGATGATAAAGCATTGTTCCATCAGGAGATACAACATAAATATAGCTGCTTGATACTCCCTGCAATCCCTCTCCCTCTAATATGGAGCCTAAAGCTTCAGCAGACAGAGCCTGTTCCAAGCCATTAAATAAAATTTCATTATCTACACTCTTTCCATACGAAATTGCCAAATCCTGAATATAATTTTTATTTAAATTCTTAATTGTTTTTTTTACATTTACGTTAAATGTAAAAAATATCACAAACCCCGAAACAAGAATCAGCAACACCTGTGCCATAGTAATTTTCGTCCTTGTTGAACCAAGTACATTTACCCTATCATCCATGTGTAATATCTCCTTCACGTTGAAAATTTTCTGTCTAAATAAACTAGGCTAATTTTATCAAATTATACGTTGAATTTCAATATAAATGTTGCATATCACACGGTACCAGCTTACCATAATGGTTACAGCCAGATTGTTTACATTTATATTTCATATCAGGGTCGGTAGGGTCCCATGTGTGACCTTCTGTCAATTGCTCTACTGTTGGCTTTGGAAAAGGTCCCTTTTCATTACTACTGAATATAGTCACCTTGGTATTTAATGCACAGTTATCATATATCCACTTAGCATCCCCGGCTTTTAACCGTATACATCCATGCGAGCATGTTGTTCCTAATTTGTTATACTCAGCTACATCAAGAGAATTATTATCATTCCATGAATTATAACATACTGAATGAAACAGATAATTTCCATATATCTGTGTACACCACTGTCCCCAGCATGGTCCTACAAGAGTAAGCCATCTATATCTATATGGTGTATAAAATGTACCCAGTGGCGTACTGTCACCTGTAGAGCATACAAAGCTCTTTACAGGTATCGTGTATCCCTTATTGCCATCCTGCGCATAAACAGTGACAATATTCGTGTTTTTATTAACAGTGATATAATAGGAACTTCTTTTTCCAAGCACCTCATCTACATCCGTAAGTCTTTTTCCGTCTTTCCCAAAATAAAACTTGTAGCCTCTTGCATATGCCCATCTATCTCTATACATTACACCTGTCTTGCTGAAATAATAATAGTCATCGCCTATTTTTAAATATCCAACCGCAAGTGTCCCATTTTTTTTAAGGTAATATTTTTTTCCATTTAATGTTTTAAAACCCGGATTTGTACATAATATGCCAGATTTACTAAAAAGGTATAAATTTCCGTTTATTCTGTAAGAACGATTTTTTACCGGAGTTCCGTCTGATTTATAGTAATATTTTCTGCCGCTTTTTGCAGTATACCAGCCCTTACGCTTTACTACTTTTCCCGTGCTTGCCATTTTGATTGTGTTTGCTGTTTCCACCGTCTTTTCAGCTTTCATCGTCTTTTCCGTTACTAGTTCCTGCTGTCTGTCTCCTTTTTCAAGCGCGGCATTGGTATCTACATTGTTAACTCCCAATATAAATATAATTCCACTTAACATCATTCCAATTGATATAATTATCCTTTTTATTTCATTTTTCATATTGGTTTCCCCCATAGTGACAAAAAGGGGACATCTTTTAAATAATGTCCCCCATATCCTTTGATGTTTATAAACCTATGATATCCTATATTTTAAATATTATGATATATTTTTTAATTATCGATAAGCTTTCCTTCATCATTCCAGCTATACAGCTTACGGATTTCCTCTCCAACCTTCTCTGATGGATGCTCTGTCGCAAGCTTCTTCATTGCCTTAAAGTGTGCCTGTCCACCTGCCGGTGACATATCAAGAAGGAATTCCTTTGCAAATGAGCCATCCTGAATGTTCTTAAGAATTTGCTTCATTGCCTTCTTTGTATCTTCTGTAATAATCTTAGGACCTGTTATATAATCGCCATACTCAGCAGTATTTGAAATAGAATATCTCATTCCTGCAAAGCCTGACTGATAAATAAGGTCGACGATGAGCTTCATTTCATGTATACACTCAAAATATGCATTTCTTTCATCATATCCAGCCTCAACAAGTGTTTCAAAACCTGCCTGCATAAGTGCACAAACACCTCCGCAAAGCACTGCCTGCTCACCGAAAAGGTCAGTTTCTGTCTCTGTTCTGAATGTAGTCTCAAGAACACCTGCTCTTGCTCCACCTATTCCAAGTGCATATGCAAGTGCCTTTTCCTTAGCCTGTCCTGACGCATCCTGATAAACTGCAACAAGACATGGAACACCTTTTCCTGCCTGATACTCACTACGTACTGTATGTCCAGGTCCCTTAGGTGCAATCATTGTAACATCCACGTCTGCCGGTGGAATAATCTGATTGAAATGAATCGCAAAACCATGCGCAAACATAAGCATATTTCCTGCCTCAAGGTTTGGCTCAATATCCTTCTTATACATAGCCGCCTGCTTCTCGTCATTTATAAGAATCATGATAATATCAGCCTTTTTTGCAGCCTCTGCAGCCGTATAAACCTCAAAGCCCTGCTTAACAGCCTTATCCCATGATTTGCTTCCCTCATAAAGTCCAATAATGACATTGCAACCTGACTCTTTAAGATTGAGTGCATGTGCATGTCCCTGACTACCATAACCAATAATTGCAATTGTCTTTCCATCTAAAACTGAAAGATTACAATCTTCCTGATAATAAATCTTTGCATCTGCTGACATTTTTATTTCCTCCTAAAAATTTAAAATATATAGTTATTACTTTACTTAAGTAATGACATCATATGTTACTGATGATTTACACACCATTTCCTCTTGAAAGACCTGTGAGTCCTGTACGAACCATCTCCTCAATTTGGAACCCATCAAGCAGAGATATAAAAGCCTCTATCTTATTTACATTACCTGTTATCTCAATCATAACAGAATCCGAAGACACATCAACAACATTCGCTCTGAAAACATTTGTAAGCGAAATAATCTGCTGTCTCTCCTCTAAAGAAGCCTTTATTTTTACAAGAAGAAGCTCACGACATACGGAAGCTCCGTCCTTAAGCTCCTTAATAGCAATAACATCTTCAAGCTTAAGAAGCTGTTTTTCAATTTGACTAAGAATTCTGTCATCGCCACTGACGGCAACAGTCATACGTGAGTACTTAGGATTCTCCGTAACACCCACTGATAAACTGTCAATATTATATCCTCTGCGGCTAAACATACCGGATACCCTGCTCAAAACACCTGAAGTGTTGTCAACTAATAATGATAATACCATCTTCCTCATATTTATGTATCCACCTTTCGTCCTATTAGACCTTATTTTAACCATTTCAGCTTAGTCTGTCAATAGCCTCTCAACTACCTTCACTGCCTCATTGGCATCCTTTGAATATCCATGTGCACCTATTTCATCAGCAAAATTTTGTGAGACAACAGCACCTCCGATAATCACCTTATATGGTAATTTTTCTTTTTTCACCCTGTCGCAAATCTCTTTCATTCGCATCATTGTTGTTGTCATAAGTGCTGACAAGCCTATAATTTGAGCTTTATGTTCCTTTGCTGCAGCAAGTATCACATCTGCCGGAACATCCTTGCCCAAATCAATAACATTATAACCATAGTTTTTCAACATAAGAATCACAAGATTCTTTCCTATGTCATGTATATCTCCCTCGACGGTTGCAATAACAACAGTCCCTTTTACTTTACTCTTCTTTTTTGAAAGCAGTGGAGTTAAATATTCCACAGCCATATCCATAACTGTTGCCCCGGCAATCAGCTGTGGAAGAAAATACGTTTTTTTCTCGAACAAATCTCCAACCTTGTTTATTGCCGGTATTAAATCTTTATCAATAATACTCTGAGGCTTTTCCCCCGACTCAACGGCTTCCTTTAAATCGTCTATGATTGATGCTTTGTTTCCCTTAACGACATCCAGAAAAATCTTACTTCCCTCTATACCGTTTTTGCTGCTTACAGGCTCGTCCTTCCCTTTTTCAACAACCGACATAGGTATAACCTTTTCAACATACTGAAAATCTGCACCCTTTTTGTTCAAAAGCATATCCGTTGCGTATATTGCATTTACAAGTGCTGACTGCGTCGGATTACAGATAGCCATTGTAAGTCCATTTGAAATAGCCATTGTAAGGAATGCAGTATTTACATTTATTCTCTCTGGAAGCCCGAATGAAATATTGGATAATCCGCATACTGTTGGCAACCCAAGCTCATTTTTACAGTAATCGATAGTATCCATTGTAACAAACGCTGCCCTACCATCTGTTGCAACGGTAGACACAAGACCATCAACAATAAGGCTATCCCTTGAAACACCCTCCTCAAGAGCAACAGAAATAAGCTTCTGTATAATATCTTTTCTTTCCTCAAGAGTTTCCGGTATCCCAGCATCTGAAAGAGGAAGCAAAATGCACATTGCCCCGTATTTTGCAGCAATCTTCATAAGTGGCCGGCATTTTTTTTCTTCATATGATATTGAATTGATAATTGCACGTCCCGGATAAAGCCTTAGTGCCGCTTCAATAACATCAATGTGGCTGGAATCAATGCAAAGCGGTCTATCTGTAACTGATATAACCTGTTTTACCGCTTCCTGCATCATATGTTTTTCATCTATTCCATTGACGCCCATATTAACATCAAGAATATCGGCTCCACATGCAGTCTGCTCCTCAGCAAACTCAGCTACCTTATCAAGTCTTCCCTGCCTAAGCTCTTCCTGAAAACTGCGTTTTCCTGTAGGATTTATTTTTTCACCTATGATTAAAAAGCGTGAATCAATATCTATCGGCACAGCAAGCCCCTCACTGGCAACAGCTCTTGGATACAACGGTCCATCGTCTGTATATTCCCCATTTTTTACAATTTTTCTTAATGCTTCAATATGCTTAGGGGTAGTTCCACAACAGCCGCCTATAATACTTACCCCTGCATCAATCAGATTTCTTCCGTGTTCGGCAAATTCATCGGGTGTCATTGTATATTTTGTAACACCATCAACAAGCTGTGGCATCCCATTGTTAGGCTTTGCAAAAACAGGCACCTTAGCAAACAACATCATTTTGTCAACAAGGGCACGCATTTCTTCCGGTCCTGTGGAACAATTCAGCCCTACAGCATCAGCACCAAGAGATTGAAGAACAACAACAGCCGCCTCCGGTGTCGTCCCAAAAAGAGTTTTTCCGTCCTCATTGAAGGTCATACTTACCATAACAGGCAGATTACACGTCTCTTTTATTGCAATCAGTGCAGCTCTTGCCTCTGCAAGACTCATCATCGTCTCAACGATAAACAGGTCCACCCCCGCGTCAGCAAGAATTGCCGCCTGCTCCTTATATACATCAATAAGCTCCTCAAGAGCCATATCTCCAACAGGTTCGAGCTGTCTGCCAGTCATTGTCAGATCACCCGCAACATACGCCCTGTAGCCCTCTTCCGCCACAGCTTTTTTTGAAAGCTCCACCAGTCCCTTGTTTATTGCGACAATATCATCCTCAAGACCATATTCGGCAAGTTTGATTCTGTTCGCTGTAAATGTAGGTGCAAGCACTATATTACTTCCTGCTTTTATATATCCCCTTTGCAGCTTGATAAGCTCCTTCGGGTGCTCAAGTATCCATTTTTCAGGACAAACACCCACCGGCATTCCTGCCGCAATCAGATTACTTCCTGTAGCACCATCAAGAAAAATAAATTTTTGTTCTATTAATTTTTTAAATAATTCTTTATTCATAAGTGCTCCTGCTTTCCTTTAAATACTAATAATGCGGAACCTCATCCAGCCAGTAACACAGTACCGGCATACCAGGGTCTGCAATCTCATACACCTGAGCCGCAAAGGATATTGGCAGATTAATACATCCATGAGAGCCATTATTTACATATATGCTCCCTCCAAACTCGCTTCTCCACGTCGCATCATGTATTCCAATTCCACCGTTAAAGCCCATCCAGTATGTTACCGGAGTTGCATAATTTTCACCACGCAGGATAACCTTATAGGCCTTATTGTCCATGGCAAAAAGACCTCCCGGTGTTTTGTAATTATTCGGATTATTTAACCATCCGCTTACGATATCATTGTCCAAAACAAGCTTACCACCCACATAGTAATACAAATGCTGATTTGTCAGGTCAATCTCAATATATGTATCTCCAATATCATTCATATCACACATTGCATATCCGGTTCTCTCACATGCAGGCTCCTTTATAAAGCTTTTCTTTTTACATATAAGCTCATAAAGCTCTTCAGCCTCTTTTTCCGCATCTATCACCCATCCGTAATACTGCCCGTATATTCCTATTGTTTGACCATCATGTGTTCTGAACTTTCTTTCCGTATTGCTGGTTGTATATTGCTCTGCAAATTTTACAGCATATGCGTTTACCTTATCCTTTGATATCTTAAGCTCTCCCTTGCCATCAATATATACCATTTTAGCAAGCTCTTCCTTTGGTATGGAAACCTTGTACCCCTTAAAATTATATACAGCATCTATTGAGAGAAACGCTTCCGCTTCTTTATATGCATTCAGAATTTCCTCTGAATCTTCCTTGACTTCTGCCTCAATATAGCATCCTGCCTCAGCAATATTTACAGAACCAAGACCATTATCAAGTGCCTCTCTGACAACTTCATATACACGTTCCGTGTCAAGCTCAGTTCCTGTTTCATCCGGTACAATAACAGCAGTTCCCGATGAAATATCGACCGTTGCATCCGTTGATTTCTGCATATTTTGTGGCTGCATCTGATCATATGACATAATAAGATCATTCAGTTTTGTTTCATCATAATATGCTTTATATTTTATATCATATACATATTTTTTACCAAAATGAACAAACCACAAATAAGGCTTTTGCCTCTGCTTTATATCCTGAATTGTCTCTGATAGTGAAAGTGAAAGTCCTCCATCGCCAACCTTGACGGTCTGTGTTCCATTTGAAAAATCAATCTGGAGTGTGTACTGGTTCATTTCTTTTTTCAGAATTTTTTCTGCATCTTCAAGCTTCTTTCCCGACACATCTATTCCATTTATGATTGTATTATCATAAAAAAACATGCTGCTTACAAAAAAGCCTGCTATATATATTAGCACAAAAGCTGATACAACTGATATTGTCACTGCTCTTGCAATCTTCTTCTTTTTTTTGTATATGGCAACAGCAGGGTCAACAAATGGCAATGCTGCTTCCATTGTTACGGCCACCTCATCACCATCTTTTTTTGTATTCTGATTTTTCTCTGCGTCACTCTTATCCTTTATTTCTTCTTTTTCTTTATCAATTTTTTCTTTATCGGATGTTTCTTTTTGAGATTTATTTTTCTTATTTTTCATTTTACGCTCCTATGTCTAATTTTTCTCCATGCCATACTATATTATATTAAATATACTTTTTTTTCAACACAAACAGCAAAATAAGAAATGAATTTCCAGAAATTATTTGAGATTTATTATAATCAGCTCTGGAACATTGTTTACCCTCACCATAACAGAATGACCACCTACACCATTGCTCACAATCATTTTTGTATTGTTATTTTCATATATTCCGTAGTCATATTTAGGAAAAATTCTTGGTTTCGGGGAAATAATTCCCCCCAACACAGGCAGTCTTAAAAGCCCACCATGATTATGTCCCGATAAAACAAGATCTGCCTGCCAATCCATATATGCGTGAAAAAAATCCGGATTATGAGCGATAAGCACGATATATGCCAGCCTGTCTTTTTCCCCGATCAGTGAATTCATATCTTCTCTGCCAAGCTTATCACCCGTAAATTTCTCATAATATTTTGCGGGAATATCCAGTCCACATATAGTAATACGGCTTCCTCTTATATTTAACTCCTCACTTTTATTCTCAAGAAGTTTAACACCCAAATTAAGCTTGGATACATAACGATTCCACAATGATGTAAGCTCATTGTTTTCCTCCATCTCCCTCTCATGGTTTCCCATACCATAGTACACATCAGCAATTTCTGACATACGGTTTATAAAATCAGCCATATCAAAAATTTCTTTTTCCTTTTTGGCACTACATATTACCATATCACCTGCAAGAATAATTGCATCCGGCTTCTCATATGCAATTTTATTAATTATATTTTCTGCATTTGCAAAACAGCAATGCATATCTGATATAAATACAAATTTAACAGGAGCCGGAAGCTTTCCTCCCGACTCAATTTCATAGCGTGTCAATTTTAATTTTCTGTATTCCAAAAGGCTTATAACATATACTGCCACAGCCATTAATATGAAAATTACAGCTATATACTTCACCTTATCACCTCATCGGCTACAATCTGCCAATTATATATTTTTTATAATCGAGAAACTTCTCTGACAGCATAAAATCCTGCAGTGAGCCCTCTCGTTCTATAGACAATTCATCCACTATTTTTCCGGGCTTGCCGCACATAATATATATTCTGTCAGACATGCTTACTGCCTCCTCAATATCATGAGTAATCAGTATTGTTGAAAGCCCGTGCCTGTCCACTATATCTCTGTACCAGCTATGCATGCCTGCTCTCGTAATACCATCAATGGCACTGAACGGCTCATCTAACAGCATAACCTGTTTTTTCTGCATATATGTACGGAGAAGTGCTGCCCTCTGTCTCATTCCTCCGGAAAGCATATTCGGATATTTATTCTCATAACCACTAAGCCCAAACTCATCCATATACGGAAGAACCAGTTCCCTTGCCTCCTGTTTTTTAACCTTACCTATAACAAGTGGTAATGCAATGTTATCCATTACTGTTTTATACGGCAGAAGCATATCTTTTTGAAGCATATAACCTACATAACCTGTTTTTCCCGTAACGTCAGTTTCATCCAGCATAACAGTGCCTGAAACAGGCGTAAGTAGCCCTGCTATTATGTTAAACAGGGTCGTTTTTCCAACACCACTGGAGCCTACAAGAGAAACAAATTCTCCCTCATTTAATTCTATACATATATTATCTAAAACGGCATTTTCTTCATAGGAGGCATTCACATTATTTACACGCAGCTTCATATATTCATCCTTTTCATCACTATGGTTTTATTCAATATACTTATTTGTAAATCCTGTTCCCTCAGCTATCGGTTTTTCCACATAGCCATTTTCATTCACCCACGTGAAAAAGCCATCCCATCTGCTCTTATCAATTATACCCCAATATTCGGTATCTGCAACATATTGTTTACTTAAGTACTGCTGACTCGCCTTTACCATATCACTGTCAAGTTCCGGTACATACTCAAGTAAAATTTCCGCAGCCTCATCCGGATTTTCCGCTGCATACTCATAACCTTTTCTGACTGCCTGCATAAATGCCGTAGCTTCATCCGGATTTTCTTTCAGGAAATCATCATTTGCGATAATAACCGGACTATAAAAATCAAAAACAGGATTAATGTCTTTAAACATTATAAAATTTGTATCTATATTTTCCAGTTCAAGCTTAATACCATCCCATCCATAATAAATCCATACACAATCGATATCAGAATTTAAACCTGCAACGATATCACTAACATATGCCGGAACAAGCTCCACTTTATCAAAATTTCCGCCCGCCGTGACAACTGTATCCTTTAATATCCCTTGCTCAATTGGGATTTCCCATGTTGCATATCTCTTTCCCTCAAGTTTTTCCGGATTATCAATTCCCTCTTCTGCAAGCGAAACGAGACCTGACGTATTGTGCTGTAAAATAGCTGCAACCGCAGTTACGGGTAATGGATGAGCTGTTCCCCATGCGGGTGCAAGATACTCCTGAAAATCTATACCAAACTGGGCATTCCCTGATGCAACCAAATCCGTAGCACCATTTTCCGGCGGTTGGATAATAGTTACCTTAAGTCCTGCATCTTCAAAATATCCTAATTTTTCTGCAACGTAAAGCCCTGTGTGGTTTGTATTTGGCGTCCAATCCAGAACCATTGTTATTTCAGTTTCGCCCTTTTTCTTTTCTCCTCCACATCCCGTAAATACAAGGATAACAAAAAGAATCATGATTCCTAAGCTTCTCTTTTTCATCTTATTTCTTTCCTTTCCATGGCATAGCTGCCCTATTTGCAATATCAACTGCTTTAATCAGAAGCAGGCTCAGCACTGAAATAAGAACTATAACGGCAAACATTTTATCGTAAGCATATGATTTCTTTACGCGTGTCATATAAACTCCAAGACCCTTGTAACCACCAAGCCATTCCGAGACAACAGCACCCACAACAGCATACGCAACAGCAATTCTTAACCCTCCGAAAAATCTGCTCATACTTCCTGGTAGCTTAATGTGCCAGAAAATTTGATACTTATTTGCCCCCATTGTCTCAAGCAGCTTTATTTCGTCAGCATCAACGTCCTTAAATCCATCTATAAGACACGCTGCAATCGGAAAAAAAACAATCAAAACAATAAGTGTTATCTTTGGGGCAACTCCATACCCCATCCATAAAACAAGTAATGGAGCTATTGCCACGGTGGGGATCGTCTGGCTTACAACAAGTACCGGATAGAGACATTTATACAAAAAACCAAAGGAGTCCATACAAACTGCAAATAAAAAGCCCAACGCAGTCCCGATGAACAACCCCAATGCAGTCTCATATAGAGTTATTTTCATATGATCCATTATCAGCGAAAAATCATCGATAAATGCCTTGACAACCTGATATGGTGATGGGAGCATATACCTTGGAAGCACTCCTTCCTGACATAAAATCTGCCACAATACTATAAATAGTACAAATAATGCAGCCGGCAGAATTTTATCAATGATGCTTTGAAACTTTCTTTTCAATGGTAAGCACCTCTCCTTCAGGCTTGTATACAATCTTTACATATGTGGACACCTGATTTGTACCTCCTGCCGCAATGGCAACCTTCTGACAGCCTGCAACGATTTCCATAAGCTTATCGTAATCACCCTCTATCGTTGTCTCAAAAGGACCTACGTAGGTTGATAATCCAAAGCTCTTGATATAAGCTATAACCTCGTCAACGATTCTTATAACCTCATCATCATCCGTTACATTGGGCAATACCTGGATAGCTACACTTGCATTCATATTTTTCCCTCCTGTTTTATAATATTTTCTTATTTAAAATAACAAAAAGGTTTTCGGAAAGCATCCAAAAACCTTTTAATAAACATTAATAATATTAATAACAATAATTGCACGTGCTTCCTTACGCCGGTATAAGCCGGATCAAGTTCCAAGGGTCGATTAAAAATCTCTCAGCAATTCCTTTTTATGGGATATGCCCCCCTAGCCGTTTTCTTATTCAGTTTTAAGCTCTTTTATTGTACACTATAATTGATATATGTCAAGAGCCTTTTAACAGGATATTAAAACCCCGTGTTTTTTATTTTGCCTTAATGGCTTTCGCCTTACTATAGCTTCCATAGTACACCTTACCATATGTATCCTTTATGTATGGCCTTACTTTGTATGTATATTTCTTGCCCTTCTTTACTGTTTTATCTTTATAGGACAAGGTTTTTGCCGATTTGATGGTTTTTATACACTTATATTTTGACGAACCGGCAACCCTGCGGTAAATTCTATAGCCATCCGCATTTTTTGATTTTCCCCATGAAATCTTAACATAGGACTTCGTTGCGGCAAGTGTTATTTTTGCAGGTTTTGTAGGTTTAACAATTGCCGTACGTATAACAGCCGGTGTATATGCTGCATATATACGGTATGTTTTATTCTGGTCATTTTTAGCATTTACAAAAGGTCTGACACGATAAGCATATTTCACGCCCTTCTTCGCCTTTTTATCGGTATAGGATAAGACGCCTGCCTTTGCAGTATATATTTTCGTGTAGCTCTTTTCACCCTTTGCCTTGCGGTAAATTTCATATCCATCTGCATTCTTTGAAGCAGACCAGCTAAGCTTTATGCTCTTTAATGTTAAAACCTTAGCCTTCAGACTTTTTGACTTATATGGTTTGATAAATGCCTCCTTATCCATCCACTTTTCAGAGGAAGCAGTATATGCTGCTGACGATGTGTTCCATTTTCGGATACCATAATTTACCATATTATCAGGAAGCGTGGTTGCTGCGTCCTTTATCTGTATCTGGTTACCCTTACCGATACTGTATTTTTTAGTGAGCTTTCCTGTAGCCTTGTCGTAGTATGCCATATCGTAAGCACCGGCAGCGGTCCTCATGGTGGCAACCAGACTACCTCCACGCCATGAGGCTATGCTTGTTATTTTATTGTTTTCAAGGTTAAGATATTCAAGTGGCAGATTCGCCAAAGGGCTTACATCCGTTATTGAATTTCCACTTAAATCAAGTCTCTTGAGCCCGGTAAAATAATTGAGTCCAGAGACAGACGTTATATTTTTCCCTTGTAACTTAAGCTCTGTCACATCCAAAACCTCATCCCTTGTAACAACACCGTCACCGTTTTTGTCATAAGCAGAAACGATTTCATTATAAAGAGTATTATCCTTTATGCTGTTATTTGTATTTTTGAATGTAAGATATGCAATATCTATGTTACAGGTCTGCTCAAAATCACCACACTTGACAGTGATGTTGGCTGTTCCGCTGTTAACTCCGGTGACGCATCCCTTACTGTCAATTGTAGCTACACTGCTGTCGGATGTAGTAAATTCCACATCACCAAGTATGGCGTCAGATGGTACAGGTGACACTGTTATGACATCCTTTTCTTCCTCCTCAATGCTAATCTGATTTTTGTTAAGCTCTATTCCCGTAAGAACATGAACAACTGTAACAGCAATATTTTTTTCAATTCCGTTTGCCGTTACCTTTATGTTTGCCGTTCCGTATGAATTAGCTGTCATAGTTCCGTTTGCGTCTATGGTCAGCACCTCAGGGTTGTCACTCTCCCACTGTATATCATATGGATCAGGATTTGCAGGTTTTGTTGTTATAGTAAGCTTTTTTGTATCTCCTATTGTTATCTTGCCTGCATCCTTTGCAAATGAGAAATCCGAAAGTGGATTTGTGACATTTACAACACATTTTGCAGTATATCCACCGTTCTTTGTCTTAACAGTAATTGTTGCTTTTCCAGTATTTTTCGCTGTAACCTTTCCTGATGTTGAGACCGAAGCAATTGCTGCATCGGATGTAGTCCATGTAACATTTTTATTAGTGGCATTTGAAGGCAGAATTGTTGCCTTTAAGGTCACTGCCCCTCCACCTTTCAAATCAATTGTTGTCTTATCAAGCTTTACGGAAGTTACCGGAACCGCTGTTACCTTCTGGGTAATTTTAAGTGTTTTCTTTACCGTACCTGTCTTTACGGTCAGTGTATCCGTATATGTTCCCACACCCAAGCCAGATTTGAGCGATATCTGAATCGATACGGATTTACCTTTTCCGAGGTTGCTGCTTGAAAGTTTCTTCGTTATTGTAAAATTTTTTCCTGATGAAAGCTTTGCAGTAAGGTCCTTTATCGATACTCCACCATTATTTGTTATTTTTATTGTTGCCTTTCCAGGAGTTTTGTAACCAGCATTCACTGAGGCAATGGTTCCCGTTCCGGACAGCTTTATGCTTCTTACCTTCTCCTTTTCCTCATGTGCACGATAAGTGTTTATGAGCCATATTCCTGTAGTGGCAACGTCTGACGAAGTCCAGCCGCCTTCTGTCTTTGTACAGGACGGTTTCAGATACGATGCCGACTCGTCTTTGTTACACAGACTCCAACAGCAATAGCTTATATTGTAAGAATCACATAAGTTAATCCACGCATCCGCATTTGCAGTGTCAAAATTTCCGTTTCCGCTGGCATCACACACTCCAAACTCAGTTACAAAAATAGGAGTTCCTGCGGAATTTGCAGTCTTAAATTTGTTCATAAGGTCAGAATAATGAGTACCCGAATAAAAATGAAATGAGTACATGACATTTTTTATTCCATCCTTGCTGAGCGGCTTTGCTGCCACCTGGTCAACATCCTGTGACCATGTATTTGTTCCGCATATTATAAGTGCGTTGCTGCCACAGCCACGTATCGTCTTACATATCTTTTTGCAGTATGTATATAAATCCCTGCCTGAACCGTTATACCACGGAACACCCACCGGTTCATTACAGATTTCGAATATTACATTGTCATAGGATTTATATTTTGTTGCATATTTTTTGAAAAATTTATTTGCTTCTGATGTATAATCCAAAGGATTTTCCGCATGAATGTGCCAGTCAATAATAACGTACATACCAAGATCTGTGGCAGCCTTCACGCCCTCCTGTATCGTTTTATCCATCTCCGCCTGATGACCTCTTAAATATCCATCCTGAGTAACATAGCCGGCAAGCCTTACGGTGTTGACACCCCATTCATCCCTAAGTGACTGAAACGCTTTTTTATTGACGTAAACAGACATTTGTGACCACTGAATACCATGGGTACTTGCACCTCTTAACTGATATGGATCACCATTTTGATCCACTATAATAGGAGCACTGTATCCGCTTACATTTTTAAGCTTAAGTGCACCATGTATACCTACCGGAGTTTCACTTTTCGACAAATTTTTGGTTGCACCGGTAACTGAATATTTTAACTTTGAGGAAGAAGTTTCCTTTGGTGCATATGTAAACGTAACCGTAGGCTTTCCTAAGGTTGCCCCTCCCGTAAAACCAAGCTTTGCATCATTTGTGCAGCTAAATGTCTCTCCTGCCTTTATCTGTGCAGTATGGGTTATTGTTATAACACCATTGCTATATACTGCATTCATTCCCCAGCATTTAAAATCGGACAAATTTCCTGTCACAGGTATCTTTATTTTTACGTCAGTAATCGCTCTTGAGGTCCCATTTTTTACAGTATAATTATACTCTGCCCATGTTCCACTGTCTGACTGTTTGATAATTGTTGCCTTAACGCTGCTTGATGTTGATGCATGCGTCAAAAGCTCCGTGCCGGAAAAAACACCAAGCACAATAGCCACCGTCAATATCCATGAACAAATTCCCCATAAAAGTTTTTTCTTTATTTTCATAGTTTCCTCCATCCCTTCCTTTTATGTTAGTTACTCCGAATCTGATACCGTTACTCTGCATGTGCTTACTACACCGCTTCCATCTGTAGCAGCGCAGCTTACATAAGCTTCACCCTCACCAACAGCATTAATCTCTCCGATTTCTGACACTGTAACAACCGACGAATCTGAACTTGACCACACAACCGATTTATCTGCCGCTGTCGCTGGCATAACATGGGCATCCAGCTTCTGGCTTTCTCCTGTCTTTAAATTACATTTATTTGTACTTAACCCTATGCTTTCAACAGATGCATTTACGACTACCTCTATTGTCTGCGTTGCACCATATCCGTCTGCCGCTGTACAAAGGACATAAAACACACCATATTCATTGGCAGTTATATTTCCACTGCTATCAACTGTTACACAATATGGACTTAAAGACTTATATGTAATCCTTCTGTCTGTAGCATTAAGCGGGAATGCAAACGTCTTTATATTTACAGTTTCATACATTGCAAGCTCTACCCTTGTTTTATCTACAATGATATGCTTAACACATACTTTAGGTGGAATTTCACTTGTGTATGCCTTAATCCTTGGAGTATAATCCTGATAAACATCTCTCCATGCACCAACACTTCCAACATATGACTGATCCGGCTCCGAATGATTGATATATTCTATAATTGGTATAATATTCCCAGCATTGTCCGTACCTCTTAAAAAATGATTTGAGTCTGCTAAATACCTTACCCCTCTGTCAGCGGTATCCGTATCAAGATCAGTCATTGTAAATATAATAGAAAAACGCTCTCCTCTTTTTAAATCCACAAATTCATTTAATGGAATTGTATATAAGCCAGCATACGTTGTCACACCGCTTGTTGTACAGGCCGTAACAGGTGTACCGCTGGCAGGATTACCCGGCTCCGGATTTTTGTAAACTTCTATCTTATAGCTTATATTGTCGTCGAGGAGCATAATTGAAGCTGCTTCCAGTCTTTCCCATTCACTTCCGTTTACGGTAAACACCTGGGCAAGCTTACCGCCGTTGTTCATATTAATGGATACTCCTGCATTTCCCGTCCCGTCATACTGGTAGTTATAGTCATAGTTGTCTGCACTTTCCGGATAAAAGGAAAAGGCATCACTGTTTGCCAAAGCGAGATCCTCGTAGGATATCCACATATAATCGTAATAATTTCCCCAACTGTTTTTTGCAAGCCAAGCACCATTTGACGAAGGTCTGCCATCTGATTTAAAGTTGGTTTTACTATACGTATCATCCCATCCTATAAGCATAATAGCATGGTTCGTAGATGAATATACATTTTGATAATATCCACCTGTTGCTGAATTACAATACTCATCGAAAAAAGCAAAGGATGCTGCAACACCTCCGTTTTTAACAATCTGACGTTTAACATCGTCCTTGTTTTTCATTGAAATAACATATGCATTTTGCACGTGAAGTGCACTGGAATATGCAAGTTCTTGGCTCAGATGGGAATTTGGTGATGCATTTGAATACTTAAGGTAGTTTGTTTCAGCGGCTGGCCCCTTCCATGCTGCCATAGAAAGCAGACTGAACCAATTATTGCCACCTATGTTAAGGTAATCTTTATACAATACATTTGTCTCATCACCATAAAGGTTACCAAGTGGATCTATTGAATTGTGATATGTAAAATATGCAAGATGATATTCTGAATAATCGGGTGCTGACGCAAGCCCTGCCGATATAGCAGCAGACTCTACTGCTCCTATTGACGCAAATGCCCAGCATGTTCCATAGCTGCCTTGATTTTTAACAGATGTGACGACTCCGTAACCTCTGGCATCGTAAGCCGAAGGCAGCTTTGACGATGCAAATAAAGAAAAAAGAGGTGTATACTCATCAACTCTTTGTCCGTCATCTATATAATTCTGAGGTATATCAATATCCACACCTGCATCCGATGATGTAGCATATTCCTCCTCTGTAGAGGCTGATACAATTTCTGTTTCTGAGTTTTCAAACACAATGGTGCCTGTACTGCCAATTCCCATAAAAAGGGACATTCCAACAGCAAGACCCATTTTCATTATCCTTCTTCCTATCATTCACAAGCCCCCTGTTATGTAATCAATAACTAAAATAAAAAATGTTGCTCTAAAATCGACTTCCTAACCTACAGAAACCATTTTACACTATTTTTGTATAATAATCCATACAAAACTTACCCTGAATTTCCATTTTTTAAGGACGATAAGCATTTATATACACAAACCCCTCGTCATTCATTCTGTCCATGTTATAATCACAATCCAGCAGGGCTGTTACAAAATGCTGCCCACCTGTATCAACAACGACTACCTTCATGCCAAGTGCCGCTTCAACATCAGATACTGTAACATCATCCAAAAATATCTTCTCACCATTTCTGAGCATATTTGATGGTATATACAGAAATTCTCCAAGCTCACAGCCTGATTTTTTTTTCTCATTTATTTGATTTATTAAATCTCTTCCAGTTATAAGACCTGAAACGGTAATCGTTTCACCAAAGAAATCATTGCTTATGGATAATACATTTATTTTAAGCTTTGGGAACAGACTCATAAGCTCATCTGCAAAGTTTTTTATTGTGTCAAATGCAAGCCTTCCCGTAGCTATGGTTACGATTCGTTCAAGCTTCTGGGATAATTTATTATATTCCTCTGAAGACTTAAGTTCCTCAACTGCCTTGGAAAATTCTTCCATAAAAAGCCGCATCATGCCTACACCATTTTCCAATTGTATATATCCGTCGTACCTATCCTCCTCCGGGAAATCCCTGCCTGCCATGATATACCATTCATCACTTGCATGAATAAAATGCAGACCATACTCCGCATAAAATTCTTTCTGGTATTTTTCTATCATATTTATAATTTCGGCAGCCTCTGACCCATTAAAAAGCTCAATTGGATAAAGCCCATCTCTGTATTTTGTAATTCCTGCCGGTACTACGGAAACGCTTCTCATAAAAGGAAGATATTTTGACAAATCATTTATTGTACGCTCAAGTTCAGCTCCATCATTTACACCCTTACAGCATACAACCTGACCATTCATTTCCACATGTCCTTCATAAAGCCGGTCAATATACTTAAGCTTATCCCCTGCAAAACGGTTATTTAACATCTCACATCTGAGCTTTGGGTTTGTTGTCTGGACCGATATATTGATTGGTGCAAGCTGCATTTTTATGATTCGTTCTATATCTCTGTCACTCATATTCGTCAATGTGATATAATTTCCCTGAAGAAATGACAAACGGGAATCATCATCTTTAAAATAAAGAGTTTCACGCATATTCGGCGGCATTTGGTCTATAAAACAGAAAATACATTTATTACAGCATGACCTGTAATCACTCATCAAATCATTTTCAAACTCTATACCAAGGTCATCATCAAAGTCCTTCTCTATCTCCAAAAGCCATTCCTCGCCATCGGCTTTTCTTATAAGCACCTCAATATACTCATCATTTATAAGATACCTGTAATCAAAAACATCTGACACAGTTTCATTGTTTATGGCAAGCAAAACATCACCAGCCTCTATTTCAAGCTCCTCAGCAATAGAGTCGGGATAAACTGCTTTTATTTTATGCTCGTTTTTATTCATACCTTTATATCCACCTGGTTTAAACCGCCTTTCTTCTTATCAGTATACCTGAAGCGGTCGCACATATAACAGATATTGTTATGGTAACGACCATACTTACAGTATAATCCGAAGAAGCCGATTTGCCAACCATAAGTTCATTTGAAGCCATAAGCTTTGTAGGAAGGTAATCCTTTAAGGCAGGTATCACACTAAGCAAATAAATCACAAAAAATATAACTGCAGTAGCCACAATAACAGCTGTATTTCCCTTACATATAGTGGACATCAGCATCATGACCGAAAGCAGAAATACACCTAAAACATATGAGCATACCGCAGTGTATGCTATATTTTTCGTAACATTTCCCCAAAAATATTCATTATAAAAATAGGTTATGCAAAATGTAAGCCCATACCCCGCTGTCCATGTAAGCAGCACTGCCGTATATTTTGAAAGAAAAACCGTCACGGGGCTTATGCCCTTTGTGAACATCGGAATAATCGTTCCCTTCTGATATTCTGCCGTGACAATCCCGCTGAACATAACAACAAATATAATAAGCGCCATGGGAACATTTTTATAAAACTGTGTCCACGAGGTCATATCCGTTACAACAACATTCTCGAAAGCAATTCCCATTTCCTCCATGCTTTCAGATACCATTTTCATAAGCACAGGTGTAAGCTTTGCAATTGCAGGATTCATAATGCCAAAGAGTATAAAAATTATTCCTAATGCGACAAGTTTTCCGCTTCTTGCCATTTCCATAAATTCCTTTTTAAGAAATGCTTTATAGACTCTCATTTTTTATCCTCCTTTTTTTTGTGTGTGGGGGGAGGAACGTCAGCCATTCCAGATTTGCCTTCGGCAAATGGGCTGACGCTACATGTCAAGTTTTCATAGAAAACTTGACACATCCTCCATAATACTGACATACAAATCCTCAAGTGTTGGCTCAAGAATTTCAAACCTCTGTATGGAAATATTATTTTCTGCAATATATTTCATAAAACATGCGGCATCCGCCTTTGTTCTTCTCTTAAATATAAGCTGCAGGGCCCCGTTTGGTTCACCGTCAGGAAATGCATTTTTAAATTGAAGGACATCCTCCGCCTTCTCAAAAGCAATCTCAAGTCCCTGCCCTTTTCTTGAAGCTCTTATTTCCTCAAGCGTTCCGTTTATGGCTATCGTGCCGTCATTTAAAAATGCGATTCTGTCACATATTTTTTCCACATCGGAAAGTATGTGTGTCGAAAACAGCACCGTTGTCTCTCCCTTTACTGACTTCAGAATATCCAAAATTTCCTTTCTTCCCAATGGGTCAAGAGCAGAGGTAGGCTCATCGCATATCAGGAACGCCGGCTTATTAAACAATGCCTGCGCAACCCCTAGCCTTTGACGCATACCTCTTGAAAAGCCATGAATCCTATTCTTGCTCCCTGCAAGACCTACCTGCTCCAAAAGCTCATTCACTCTTTTTTTTATGTCAGCCTTCGCCATGCCCGTTATCTCACCACAGAGGCTAAGGTACTCAAAAGGAGTCATATAATCATAAAATTCAGGGACGTCAGGCAAATACCCTATATATTTATTTGTGCTGTTCTTTCCTTGTGAAACCTTCTCGCCCTTAACAAATATCTCACCGCTGTCAGGTGCAAGAAATCCAAGTATCATTTTCATTGTCGTTGTTTTTCCTGCACCGTTTTGACCTATAAATCCGTATATGGTATTTTCAGGCACTGTTAAATTCAAATTCCTTATGACTTTGTTTTGCCCGAAGGACTTTGAAAGACCTGATATTTGAAGTATATCCATCTATGCATCTTCCTTCCCAAAAATCAAATAAAGAATAGGCCCCACAAAGTTCATAAGCACAATCGAAACAACAAGCCACAGCTTTCTGCTTCCTCTCTTGTAATTTTCATGTGTTAAAATATGCCTTATAACATAAATCAGCAGCGAAAACTGAATAATAACCATCGGTATGAGAAATGGTAAATATTCTTTCGCCTGCTCAATCAATTTTTCCATAATTTTTATCTCCTTTCATTTGGAACATCAGCTTAACACAAACTCTTGTAACCTGTAATTTTATTTTTAATCGCTTTAAATTTTTTATGTTCCTTAATCGGTTGAAATGCGGGATTGTCAAATACTTCTATTGCACTCTCCCAGACGAGTGTTTCATTTCTCGGTGCACCCAGCCCCATATTATAATCCGAATACCATTCTTCAAATAAATCAAAATATTCATCCCCATGAATTGTAATCTTATCCACAACCATAAGACGGTAAATGTCATAAGCATACTGTTCAAGCATAGCAAGTGCAGCATCATAATCGCCGTAGGTACACTTTATTACTGCCGCCTGAAAATAAAACTCTGCAGCCACGTTAGGATTTAGCTCATTTATTTTATATAGTTCAATAAGCGTCTTTGTTCTTTCTATTGTCTCGTCACAGACCTCTTTATTCCCTGCATTGGAAACTACATACAGCATGGCAATGCTTATTGCTGAAAAAACGGACACATAAAGCCCCATTTGAGATGTTCTGTTTGCCTTTTTAATATCCCCAAGCATTTGATATGCCTGAATAAGTACAGTTCCATTGCTTAAATACATGTAGCTGTTATTAATAACAGCCTCCAAACTGTTTACAACGTCGGCGGGCTTGCCTGCCATCAAGTCTATAATCGACTTAATCGCCAGCGTATCATTATATACCCGTATATCCTTGCAGTTATCAAGAATATGTCCCGCAAGCTCCGAAGCCTCAGCAAGAATACTTTTCTGTACATTGTCATCATTTGTCATATTGTAATGATTTATATATAAACAGCAGATTGTAAATAGAAACCTATAACAGGAATAATATTTTTTTACAAGATTGCGGCACTCATTCATCGTATAATCGAACCCTTTTTCCGCAAAACTCACTTTTAAATTTTCATGGAGCTTATTAATCTGTTCACAGCTTAGCTGCGGCTCATATCCCATAAGCTCATCAATTGTAACGTCAAAAAATGC
>CAMWGV010000008.1 GCA_947173945.1 uncultured Lachnospiraceae bacterium | reverse complement strand
CAATAGGAGAAACGAATATGTTACTATTTATAAATTATGCTTTCAGCTCTATATATATGATGTGTAACTTTTTTATTGTAAACATACATAACATTCCCACAAGAAAAAAACCGAAAGCATTTATTCTATTATTGGCTGTAAACGTTGTAGCAAGCCTTTTTTTCAGAGACTATTACGCTATATGTGTATGTATTTTAAGCGGATTACTCTTATATGCCTTTTCCATGAACAAAATAGCTGCACTGTTCTTTTCCTATACAAATTATTTACTGCTTGTGTGCAGTAATTACATCATTCTCAGCATCGCATACAACCTTGGTCATTTCACTGAAGCTGCCTTGGCTGCAAATCCGACACATACATTAATCGTTTGCACCGTCCAGCTTGCGATTGTAATTGCTTCCGCTATCGGCTTTTCCAAGCTCCAACTGAGTTTTTTACATTCGTCCCTGTCCGGCTCCCGTAAACCGCTCATGCTTTTGATGGCTTTTATCGCAGCCTGTGTTGTACTGTTTTTGCTGAATATCACCTACGAACATGCAAAGGGCTATTCTCAGGAGCTTGTTACGTATAACAGCATTATTTTCATTGTGTTTTTCGTGCTCACCGCAATTTTTCTCATGTTTGCAATAAGGCTTTTAGCAAACAACGAACATCTGAAGCATCAAAATGCCCAGTACAGCTCTCTAAACGATTACACTGCAAATATAGAGAGCATGTATAAAAATATAAGAGAATTCAAACACGAATACTTAAACCTGCTGCTTACCATGCATTTTTACATTGAATCAGGGGACCACGATTCCCTGAATGTATATTACAAGGACTATATCCTCCCCACCAAATCCAGAATGACAAGCTCTATTCAGGATTTTACCGCCTTGAAAAATCTTGATATCGCTGAGATAAAAAGTCTTGTCTATAATAAGCTGATTCGTGCACAGGAGCTTGATTGTACCATTCACGTTGAGATTACTTCTGTCATTGACAATATTATGTCAAAGGTTCATATTGCCGAACTTATCGGTATATATCTTGATAATGCAATAGATGCCCTGACGGATATTCCTAAAGACATTGAAAAAGAGCTGTCCTTTGTTGCGTTTATAGAGGATGGCAATATAAACTTTATTATATCGAACAACTTTTACTCTACGGATTTGGATTTTTGCTCAATTAATCGTCTTGGCTACTCAACCAAAGGCAAAGATAGAGGAATGGGTTTATATTTAGCCAATAAACTACTTGAAAAACATAAAAATATTGTACATAATACAATTATTGAAGAAAATAAATTTACTCAGAGACTTATAATACCATGTAATGGCAAGGGGAGTTGATATTATGGTAACACCTGTATACATATGCGAAGACAGAAGTGAGCTGCTCGAACAATACAAAGCATTAATTGAAAAAACAATTATAATCGAAAACTATTCCATGACGGTAGTTGGTGCTTTCACAAACCCATATGCTCTGATGTCTGCCGCAAGAGGTCAGATTGATGCCGGCAATAGCTGCGGTGTATATTTTCTTGATATTGATCTAAATAGTCATGTAAATGGTTTCACACTATCAAAGCAGATACGGAAAATTGACAGCCGTGCATTTATTATATTTATTACCACACACGCAAATCTTGCTCCCATTACATTTCGAATGCACCTTGAAGCTATGGATTTTATTATAAAGGATAACGTAGACGATTTTAATAATCGGATTATTTCCTGTCTGAAACAGGCATCTATAAGAGCATTAGGCAATACAGATATCCCTTCGCTGACCATACGTAGCGGCGGTGAAAGACACCTTTACAAACAGGCAGATATAATATACTTTCGCACCTCGGAGACGCCTCATCACATTGATGTTGTCACAACGACTGCATTTAATTCATTAAGAAGCAGCCTGCGTGATTTACAGGACAGCCTGAATGACGGATTCATACCTTGTCACCGGGCCGCCATAATTAACACTGCACACATTAAATCCGTTGATTTTGGCAACAAAACCGTTACCATGTCCAACAATGACGCACTTTCCTTGTCCATAAGTGGTGCGAAAAAACTGTCAGCCTACATGAACAGTATAAACAATAAGAAATGACGAATCATAACGCAAGCTGCTTCTTTTGTGTTTATTTTATTGTATTACATGAATCCAGCCTTCCGGTGCTTCTATTTTGCCCATCTGAATACCTGTAAGGGTATCATAAAGCTTCTTAGTCACAGGACCCATATCATCCATGCCACTTGGGAAGCATATCTCGTTGCCGTGGTCAACAATCTTTCCAACAGGAGAAATAACTGCTGCTGTACCACACAGTCCGCATTCGGCAAAATCCTTAACCTCATCAAACAAAACCTCTCTATGCTCAACAGTCATACCGAGATACTTCTCTGCAACAACCATAAGAGAACGTCTTGTAATTGACGGTAAAATACTACCTGACTTAGGCGTTACAAGCTTACCATCCTTTGTGATGAATATGAAGTTTGCGCCTCCTGTCTCCTCAACCTTTGTGTGAGTAGCAGCGTCAAGGTACATATTTTCTGCATAACCCTGATTGTGTGCATCAACTATGGCATAAAGACTCATTGCATAGTTCAATCCAGCTTTGATGTGACCTGTTCCATGAGGGGCTGCCCTGTCAAAATCACTTACACGAATTGTGATAGGCTTTGCGCCTCCCTTAAAATATGGTCCTACAGGAGTTGTGAATATGCGGAATTGATATTCATCTGCCGGCTTTACACCTATAACTGCACTGCTTCCAAACATGTATGGTCGTATGTAAAGCGTTGCACCTGAGCCAAATGGCGGTACATAATCTGCATTTGCCTTTACAACATCAACTACAGCCTGTACAAATCTGTCTTCCGGAAAAACAGGCATCTCAAGCCTTTTACATGAGTCTGACATTCTGCTTGCATTAAGGTCAGGTCTGAAACATACGATACGTCCATCCTCAGTTGTATAAGCCTTTAATCCCTCAAAACATGTCTGTGCATACTGAAGAACACCGGCACATTCGTTAATTGTGACATTGGCATCCGATACAAGGGCTCCCTCGTCCCATGCTCCGTCTTTATAATTTGACACGAATCTCTTATCCGTCTCCATGTAGCCAAATCCAATATTTGCCCAGTCAATATTTTTGCTCATTATGATTACTTCCTTTCTATCGGCTATATACAAATGCCATATATTTTGTCTGTTGTCTTTAACAAACTTCCAATCTAGTTTACCACCAGTATATAAAATTCGCAAGATGCAGTTAAATTACTTTGTTTTAATCGCCACAGCCTCTATCTCAATCAGCACGTCCTTAGGAAGTCTTGCAACCTCAACACAGGAACGGGATGGATAATCACCTGTAAAAAATGTGGCATACACTTCATTTACTTTCGCAAAATCATTCATATCCTTAATGAATACAGTTGTTTTGACAACAGACTGTGCATCGGAACCTGATGCCTCAAGGAGTGCAACAAGATTGGAAAGTGCCTGTTTTGCCTGTGCTGTTATATCTCCTGTTTCAAGCTCACCTGTCTCAGGTATAATCGGTATCATACCTGACGTATAAATCATATCTCCCACTACCACGGCCTGTGAGTATGGGCCTATAGCTGCCGGTGCCTTGTTTGTTGAAATAATTGTTTTCATAGTATCATTCTCCTTTTTTATATTATTTTCATTTTTCAGCATCCATATTTATAATCTCAATCGTTTTTTCCGTAATTTTTATTTTTTCTTCCTTGAGAAGCCTGCCTACTGCTCGTTTAAATGCGTTCTTGCTCAGACCGAATTCCTTTTTTATTATTTCCTTGTCTGCCTTATCCGTAAACGGAAGAACACCCTTATAGCTCTTTATAATTGCGTAGACCATGTCACTGTCTTCTTCCATCTGCTTATAGACTGGTTCCCTTAATGTGATATTCGCCTTTCCATCCTCTCTTATTTCAATTATCCTGCCCTCTACCTCATCTCCCGGATACACCTTGCTATACAACTCATTTTCATGTATCAGACCGGGATAAATGTCATCAATGGCAACAAAGGCACCCATGCCCTTTTTATACTCATAGACCATTCCTTTGAAGCTCTGTCCCTTCTCATATCCCTCGATAGGCTTGAGATACTTATAAAGCTTCATTGACACACAAAGTCTGTCGGATTTATCTGCATACATTCTTACAAGATATTCTCTGCCTTCCTCCACTTTGGCGGTCTGCTCCTTAAACGGGAGAAAAATATCCTTCTCAAGTCCCCAATCCATAAATGCCCCTATTTCTGTTACATTTCTGACCCTGAGCCTTTTTATTTCACCCAGTGTTATATATGGAACATTTGTTGTTGCAATCAGTCTGTCCTGCGAATCACGATATACAAATACATTCATTACAGCTCCTGCCTTTATATTTTCAGGCACCTGCTTTCTCGGTAGAAGGATGGTATCACCTGCATTGCCATCCTCTCCAAGGTAAATACCAAAATCTTTCGAACGTATAACCTTAAGCGTGTTCCATTTCCCAACTTCAATCATATTTTTTCTCCCAAACTTTGATAATGCAAAAGGAGCCGAATAACTTCAAGCTCCTCTGAAAAATAATTCTATTTCTTGCCGGACTTATCTGTTTTTAAAACTTTCTGCTTTATATATGCAGCTTCCTGATCCGATGCCTTTTCAAAACCATACTCCAACAGCTTGTCTGCTGAATTATTTAATGAAAATACAGAAATTCCCTTTTCATTTTTCTTGGACTCATAGCCGTTATAAACATCTATTATTGCATACTTATCCTTACTTCTTTTATCAGGGTTAGGAATAACCTTTTTTATACACCAATCCCACACGGAAGTTCCTACAGCAAGCTCAGTAACTTCATCACTTGGAACTTTTTTTATATATACACTGTCGGTGTCACATATAGCCCATGGCACTACATAAACTATGCTACTCATAACTTTCCTCCTAAATGTTTATAACACGTGAAATTCTAACCCAAGATTCACGTTTTGTCAAATAATTTAAAAAAATAATTAATTTTATTATGTCGAAAATAATATTAAGGAAGTTTTTAAAAAAAGCTTGCATTTTTTTATTATATCATTTATAATCTGTTTTTGGATGATACATAAATCATTCTAATGGGCTATCGCCAAATGGTAAGGCACTGGACTCTGACTCCAGCATTTCAAGGTTCGAATCCTTGTAGCCCAGCTAAACCGGTTTCGTATGAAGCCGGTTTTTTATTTTTTTATCGGCATGATTTTTGCATTCCTGAAACAGAAAAAAAGGTTTGTCACCATTTCTTAATGTGACAAACCCTTTAACGCGGCTGAGAAGATTCGAACTCCCGACACCTTGGTCCGTAGCCAAGTGCTCTATCCAGCTGAGCTACAACCGCATATATCACTGTTGCCGTTATCTTCAGCAACAGTGGTTATTGTACAATATTGAATAATCTTTGTCAAGAGGATTGCCATTATAAATATTCGATACCAACAAGTGTAAGCCCACAAGCCTCTGCCTTAGGTCCTGCCTTTGCCCTGTCACATGCGTTCAGTATGTCCAGAACATGTTCCGGTTCATACATCCCCATACCACATTTCAGCAGCGTACCCATAATAATGCGAACCATATTGTATAAAAAGCCATACCCCTTTATACACATTGTAATCATGTTTCCCTCTTTCACAAACTGAATGTCTGTTACACGACGCACCGTACTTTCTACCTGCGTCCTTGCTGAACAAAAGGATTTAAAATCATGTTCACCTATAAGATAACCGGCTGCCTTCTGCATTTTTTCAATATCAATATTATAATATACAAACTTTGAATATAAGCGTACTAACGGATTTGGAAATCTTGAATTCCATATTTTATATTCGTAGGTTTTTATCGAGTCACAATATCTCGGATGAAAATCATCTGCAACCTGACAGGAATTTTGAATCCGTATGTCATCCGGAAGTCTCTGGTTAAGTGCAAAAGCAATCTTTTCCGCAGGTATTCTCGTTTCCGTATCAAATACAGCAACATTTCCGAGTGCATGCACACCTGAATCCGTCCGGCTTGCTCCTATTACCTTTATGTCCTCATCTAACAGCTCTGATAATGCCTTGTTAAGTACTTCCTCCACAGTTATTCCATTGTCCTGTATCTGCCACCCACAATAGCCTGTCCCATCATAGGCAACTATAAGCTTTACTCGTATCATCCTATATTCTCTCTTTGGACCATCTGCTACTCCAGTTCCTCGTATTCCAGATCCTCTTCATTTATTTCTGTCGACTCATTGAACATTGCTTCATACTCTTCCATCGTTATTTCCTTGACAGTAGCATTTTCAAGTATAAGCTCAATAACCATATCCTCAAGCATTACTGCTTTTAAATCCTCACGTTCTACAGTTGCCTCCATCTCTGTTGCTGTCTCATATCCATACATATCAGCATATTCCTGAAGTCTCTTGTTGTATTCCTCGTCCGTTACGGTTATATTTTCTATCCTGCTTATCTCTTGAATCACTATCTGTCTGTAAATAAGCTGAACAACTTCATTTTCAATATCCTCATCCGTCAAGCCAAACATGGAATATACCTCTTCCACGCTTGAGCATCCGAACATTTCCATATATGCACTATAGCTGGAATCCATGATTTCCTTACATTTGTCATACATTTCATCTGTATATCCTGCAAATGTTGTATCCTCGATAACCTGCTGAATGAGATTTTCCTTCATGTCTGACTCACTATATGTTTCATTGGAAGATTTAATATCCTCTGTTATCTTTGCTCTCATATCTGCCTCAGACTTATAACCCAGCTCATTTACAATGAAATCCTCTGTAAGCTCAGGCATGACCTCCTCTGTAACTGATGTAACATTTACGCTGTACTCTACTGTCTGACCGGCAAAGTCAGTATCCTCATAATCTTCCGGATATTTTATCTCAAATGTCATGCTGTCACCTGCGGAAACACCGGTAAGCTTCTGATCAAACTCCTGTCCTAAGTCAGCCATTCCAATCAAGAAGTCATAACCACCTTCTTCCTCATCAGAAAAATCCAATACTACCTCACCATTCATTTTGCCCGTAAATAAAACATTTACATAATCGCCCGCCTGAGATGGTCTGTCAACCTCGTTATAATCCACATAGTCGTAAAGCAAAGCGTCTATTTCCGATTGTATATCCTCATCACTAATTTCGTATACAACCTTGTTTGCCTCCAGCCCCTTGTACTGTCCAAGCTTAAACTCTGCATCAGATGCTGTTGCTACTGCGTCACCTTTTGTGGCATTCTTATTGTCATCCTTATCCTTTTTAGAGCCACATCCTGTCAGTGCCATTGCTGCTATAATGAAACATATAATTCCTATTTTCTTCTTCACTTTTTTTCTCCTTCTTTTGCCTCTTTTTATTAGTGCCATTTTATCATATCTTTTGTTAATTTAAAAACAATTTCACACTTTTTTAAATAATTTTCTTTATTTTCCCAAACTATATTTTAAAATTTCACTGCCAGAAACATTGCCAGTCCAATAATCGCAATAAGTAGCAGATAAATTGCAAAATCTCTCGTATCATATGAAAGCGGCTTTAATTTTGTTCTTCGCCGCCCCCCGGTATAACATCTTGCATCCATAGCTTCTCCAAGATTTGCAGCTCTGTCTATTGAGTGTTGAAATAATGGTACAACAACATTTTTCAGCTTTTTTAATCTCACAATGGGACCACCACTCTTGAAATCAACACCTCTCGCCTCCTGTGCCTTTAGTATTCTGTCAAGCTCTGATGAAATTACGGAAATAAACCTTAACGCAATTGTTATTGTCATTGCCACAGAACCACTTAAATGGAAACACTTTTCAAGTCCATCCGTTAACTCGGAGGGGGTAGTTGTGTACATGAGCATGGAGGACATAAGTATAATAAGTATCATTCTCCACAGTACAAATCCAAACTTAATTATTCCTTCCGTTGTAACTGTAATGCCTCCGATGCTGATCAACGCATCACCCGTTGTTGTAAATATATTTATTGCAGAACAAATGGCAATAAATATGAAGATGCCCTTTGTTCCTTTCAATATACAAATAAATGGAACACGACTTAAAAGTGCCACTGTAATAAACAGTATTGTCAACATTCCGAACAGCAGGCTGTTTCTGTCAATCAGGGACAATATTATATATACAAGCACAAACCTTATTTTTACACGTGGATCAATGCTGTGGATGGATGAGTCAGCACTGTAATACTGACCCAGCGTTATATCTCTTAGCATAACAGTGCCTCCTTTTTATCTGCCCAGAGTTTTTTCTATTTGCCTTACGCACCCGTTTATATCTGTTTCAAAGCAATCTACATCAAGTCCCATCTCCCTGAGCCTCACAAGAAGCTGCATTGTATATGGGAGCATATTTATGTCATTTTCTTTTTTATAAAGAGTATAAAAAGCCTCCGCAGGAGTTCCGCCATCCATTACCTGCCTGTCGCCAACAATAAGAACTCTGTCCGCATATTGTGATACGCTCTCCACATCATGGCTTACTACAATGATTGTAATCCCCGCTTCCTTGTGAAGTGCATCTATAATCTGTAATATTTCTCTTTTGCCCTCAGGGTCAAGTCCTGCCACCGGCTCATCCAATATGAGATAATCCGGCTGCATTGCAAGCACCCCTGCAAGAGCGACACGTCTTCTTTGCCCACCCGAAAGCTTGTCCATAGGCAAATCATATACGTCTTCAGGCAATCCTACAAGTCTGATTGCCTCATAGGACCTTTTTTCTGCTTCAATCTCAGATACACCCACATTTCTCGGTCCAAACACTACATCCTCGTACACATTTTTTGCAAATAGCTGTTGCTCCGGATATTGAAATACAAACCCGATTTTACATCTTATACCACGCAAATCTGTAGTCTTATCCCATATATCCACTCCATCAACAAAAATACTTCCCTTTGTTGGCTTTAAAAGCCCCGGAAGCTGTTGCAATAATGTAGATTTTCCTGCTCCTGTCCTACCGACCAGAGCCACATACTCGCCTTTTTCAATTGAAAATGACACATTTTCCAAGACTTTATTGTTTCCATATGAAAAATCTATATTATCTACAATAATTGCCCTCATTGGATTCTGTTTTCTGTGCGAAACACGTTCCACCGGCATAGCTGTATCTATATAAAATTTGTGTGGATATCTTTTCTTTATATTTTCAGCAACCACATCTGCCGAAAATAAATCGGCTCGGTCTAATATTCTTCTTTGAAACAGTAATCTTGCCAGTTTAGCCTGAACAGGTACTTCCAGCCCCAAATCTACAAGCTGTTCCTCCCTGTGATAAATTTCCTGACAGCGTCCTTTCATTGCAATTGTTCCCTGATTCATAACATAAACCTGATCAGCATAAACAAGCTCATCCATAAGATGTGTTATCATAATAATGGTAATGCCAACCTTTTTATTTAGTTGACGCAAAAGCTTTAGTATATCACTGCGTGACTTCTTATCCAGCATGCTTGTCGCCTCATCAAGAACGATACAACTGGGTTGCATTGCAAGCACACCTGCCAGTGCTACCTTTTGTCTTTCCCCACCTGATAACTGATTAATCCTTTTTTCTGCAAACTCTCTCGCATTTTCAAATCCTACGGTTTCTAATGAGCCTATAACACGGTTCCAAAGCTTATTTTCGTCAACACCGATATTTTCGGCACCAAATGCAACATCCTCCGCAACGATACTTCCGATAAGCTGGTCATCGGGATTCTGAAAAACCATTCCGACATTCTTTCTGATTGCCATTATGTTTTCTTCATCCATTGCATTCAGACCACCTATTATAACAGAGCCTTCTATAGGCACAAGCAGTCGGTTAAGGATTCTTGCAAATGTACTTTTGCCCGAACCATTTTTTCCTGTTACAGCAATAAAATCACCTTTTTTTGCATGAAAATTAATGCCGCGGATTGCATTTATCATTTCTGTCAAATGCCCCTCGTCATCTCTGTCAAAATATTCAAAAGCAAGGTTTCGTATTTTAATCATAGTAATCAAAAAATGAGGCCGTCACACTCTATTCGTGCAACAGCCTCTTTAAATAAACTTAGTTTATACAAGCTCAAGTATAACCTTCATAGCTCCGTCACCACGACGCTCGCCAATCTTGATTATTCTGGTATATCCACCCTTACGGGATGCATACTTTGTACCATACTCATCAAAAAGCTTTGCAGTGAGGTCAACTTTCTTTGTTCCTGCCTTTCTTCCGGCAGCCTCCTCAGGAACCTCAACTACAGGATAAAGAACCTGAAGCATCTGTCTTCTTGCATGAAGTCTTGAAGGCTGATCCTTCTTAACAGTCTTCTGTACTTCACTGTACTGAGTTACTTTCTTTCCGTCAACAACTTCCTTAATTCTCTTTCCATCCTTATCCTTCTTTGCAATCTTTGCAGTTACGGTAACCTCATCAAAGTTATCCTTTTCTCTGACTGCGAGTGTGATAAGATGCTCAGCAATTTTACGAACTTCCTTAGCTCTTGCCTCAGTAGTCTCAATTTTTCCATGATAAAGCAACTGAGTAACCTGATTGCGAAGCAATGCCTTTCTTTGGTCTGACTTCTTTCCAAGCTTTCTATACATAGCCATGATAAATTTTCCTCCTTACCTCTAATTCCCATTAGAGTCTTCACTTTGCTTACTTAATCCTTCGGCTTAAGTGGACATGTCATATGTGTCATATCACATACGACCTACGCACGCATCAGCGTGCTTCCTTGTGTTTTTTTGTCCTAAGGTATCACGCAGTGACGCATTCCTTGGGACTGTCCTGCCCTACTCGTCTCCTGTCTTAAGCGACAATCCGAGCTCTTTCAGTTTACCAAGAACCTCTTCAAGCGACTTACGACCAAGGTTACGAACCTTCATCATATCCTCTGAGGTCTTGTTTGTTAATTCTTCTACGGTATTAATACCTGCTCTCTTGAGACAATTGTATGAGCGAACAGAAAGCTCAAGCTCATCAATATTCATCTCAAGTACCTTTTCCTTTGCATCGTCTGTCTTTTCAACCATGACATCCACCGTCTTGGCATTTTCTGACAAATCAACGAAAAGGTTAAGATGTTCACTAAGTACCTTAGCTGCAAGGCTTACAGCCTCATCCGGTGCAAGTGTACCGTTTGTAAATACATCAAGTGTAAGCTTATCGTAGTCTGTAATCTGTCCTACACGTGTGTTTTGTACTGTAAGGTTAACGCGCTCAACAGGTGTATAAATTGAATCAATCGCGATAGCATCAATTGATGTATCGATATCCTTGTTCTTGTCTGAGCCTACATAACCTCTACCGCTTGTAATTGTGAGTTCCATCTCAAGCTTTGCATCTGCACCACTCAAGTTAGCTATTACAAGCTCCGGATTCAGAATCTCAAGGTCACCATCCAACTGAATATCACCGGCTGTTACAACACAGTCACCTGAGGCTTCAATGTACGCCTGTTTTATCTCATTTGTAGTTCCGTTGTTTTTAATACAAAGTTCTTTTATGTTCATAACTATTTCAGTTACGTCTTCCTTCACACCAGGAATAGAAGAAAACTCATGTAAAACGCCTTTAATCTTGACTAAGCTTACTGCAGTACCCGGCAATGAAGATAACATAATTCTTCTAAGCGAATTGCCAAGTGTGGTACCATAGCCTCTTTCCAAAGGCTCAACTACAAATCTTCCGTATTTGTTGTCCTCAGAAATCTCGGCGATTTCTATTTTAGGTTTCTCAAATTCAAACACTATTGCCCCTCCTTTTATATGTCATCTCTAGTTACATTTAGATTTTACTTTGAATATAACTCGACAATAAGGGTCTCATTTACAGGAACGTCAATCTGCTCTCTGAGTGGCTTTTCTAAAACTGTACCACTTAAGCTCTCAAGGTCAGACTCCATCCATCCTGGACAAGTATGTCCAGCATTTGCCTCCACGATATCCTTATATCTCTGAAGTGATTTACTCTTTTCTCTTATTTCAATTTTGTCACCAACCTCAACTCTGTATGATGGAATGTTAACGCACTTTCCATTTACTAATACATGTTTGTGACCAACTATCTGTCTTGCTTCTCTTCTTGTTCTTGCGAATCCCATACGGAATATAATGTTGTCAAGTCTGAGCTCAAGTAACACCATAAGGTTTGGACCTGCAAGACCCGGCATCTTCTGTGCCTTCTCAAATAAATTACGGAAAGGCTTCTCAAGTACACCGTAAATAAACTTAGCCTTCTGCTTCTCACGAAGCTGTAAACCATACTCGCTTACCTTTCTGTTTGCTCTGTTTAACTTTCTCTTTGACTTTTTATTAACACCGAGATACATTGGCTCCATACCCAAAGATCTGCATCTCTTAAGAACTGGGGTTCTATCTACTGCCATTTTCTTTGTACCTCCTATTAGACTCTTCTTCTTTTTGGTGGACGACATCCGTTATGTGGAACAGGTGTAACATCCTTTATGCTGACAACCTCAAGACCACATGCTGAAAGAGCACGAATAGCTGCCTCTCTTCCTGAGCCTGGTCCCTTTACCATAACGTCAATTGTCTTAAGTCCGTATGGTGCAGCTGCCTTTGCTGCTGTCTCTGCTGCCATCTGTGCAGCATAAGGTGTAGACTTTTTAGAACCTCTGAATCCTAATCCGCCTGCACTTGCCCAAGATAATGCATTACCCTCGGCATCTGTTAATGTAACAATTGTATTGTTAAATGATGACTGAATATGAGCCTGTCCACGTTCAACGTTCTTTCTGACACGCTTCTTTGTCACTTTTTTACTAGTAACTTTCTTAGCCATTAACCTAAACCTCCCTGGTTATTCTCTATCTGACGTGAGTAAATCACGCAAGCCTAATTACTTCTTCTTGTTAGCAACTGTCTTCTTAGGACCTTTACGGGTTCTTGCGTTTGTCTTGGTTTTCTGTCCACGAACCGGCAATCCCTTTCTGTGACGGATTCCACGATAGCAGCCTATTTCCTGTAAACGCTTAATATTAAGTGCTATTTCTCTACGTAAATCACCCTCTACAACCTGAGTCTCGTTGATGATTTCACTAATTCTCTTAACCTCATCATCAGTCAAATCACGAACTCTGGTATCAGGATTAACATTTGCTTCTTTAAGAATTCTTGTTGCTGAAGTTCTACCTATACCATAAATATAAGTAAGACCTATCTCGACACGCTTCTCTCTTGGTAAATCAACACCTGAAATACGAGCCATTCTAACATACCTCCGAAATTTTTCTTCTTGCACCTTTTTCTGCTTTTCCGGTATCCTTTGTCATGAATTGGTGCACTATATCCATAGGCAAGGGTGAAATGCATACCGGTGGTAACAGAAAAACATATCTGTAATAGTTATATAATTAGCATATCAAATGCTACAGCCGCTTTATTTTTTGATAGAAAACATCATTTTCTATCGGCAAGGCCCTTTGGACCGTGCTAGCAGTTAGTAACGTGATACGGAATAATACCACGTGCACAAATACAAGGCATAATCATGGATGGGCTATCATCCTACATACCTTGTTCTAACTTCTTTGTCCGTTAATTTGTAATAATTAACCCTGACGCTGTTTGTGCTTTGGATTCTCGCAGATTATACGAATACTGCCTTTTCTTTTAATGACTTTGCACTTATCGCAAATTGGTTTTACTGATGCTCTAACCTTCATTAAAATGCACTCCTTTCAAAAAAGTCCGCTACAAATTGATATTCTAACATTTATCAGAATATATTGCAAGCAATTTTTAACATATTATTTTGCTCTCCAAGTTATTCTTCCTTTTGTGAGATCATAAGGAGATAAAACAACGGTAACCTTATCTCCCGGAAGAATTTTTATATAATTCATTCTGAGCTTTCCGCTTATATGTGCAAGAACCTTGAGTCCATTTTCCAACTCAACCTGAAACATTGCGTTTGGAAGCTTTTCAAGAACAACGCCTTCCATTTCTATTTCGTCTGCTTTTGGCATATATAAATCCTCCTATATTCTGTTGCACGTTATTACGTGCTAAGTCCTAAGGTATCCTCCTTGCTCTGTGGGTCCGTCATAAGGTATCCTCCCACTTCGTGGGTCCCTCCTTAGGACATACTACAATTCAATTCCCTCTGCCTGTGACAAAATAACCGGATCACCTTCCGTTATAAGAATTGTGTTCTCATAATGGGAGGAAAGCTCTCCGTCTGCTGTAACTACTGTCCAATCGTCATCTAGCCACTCTACCTCATAAGTACCCGCATTAATCATGGGTTCCACCGCTATGGTCATTCCCGCTTTCAGCCTCGGCCCTTTTTTGTTTCTCGTAAAGTTCGGAATCTCCGGAGCCTCATGGAGATTTGCTCCAACTCCATGTCCCACTAAATCTCTTACAGCAGAGTAACCTCTTGCAGTGATATAATCAAACACTGCCTTTGAAATATCATTTACATGATTTCCTTCCCTACACACTTTGAGGGCCTCAAAGAAGCTTTCCTTTGTAGCCTTCATAAGCTTCTCTGCTTTCTCACTGACCTCACCCACTGGATAAGTTCTTGCTGAATCCGAATGATATCCCTTATATATTACTCCGGCATCAAGGCTTATGATATCACCCTCCTGTAGTATTCTTTTCTTTGACGGAATACCATGTACCACCTCATCATTTACCGAGGTACATATAGATGCCGGATATCCATTATAATTTAGAAATGATGGTATACACCCAAAGCTTCTTATTACCTCTTCTCCCCGTTTATCAATTTCATAGGTTGATATTCCCGGTCTGATAATCTTCTTAATTTCCTCATGAGTTATGGCAAGTATCCTGCCAGCCTCCTTCATTAATTCGATTTCTCTTTGAGATTTAATAATAATAGCCATTTTTTTCTTACTCTCCTAATATACTAACAATTGCATTAAATACATCCTGCATATCTACTGTTCCGTCAACCTCAGCAATAACACCCTTCTTAGTATAATATTCAATGAGCGGCTGAGTCTGCTCATGATAAACAGAAAGTCTGTTTAATACTGTCTCAGGCTTGTCATCATCCCTGAGGATAAGTGCCTCGTTACATACATCACATTTACCCTCAACCTTTGTTGGGTTATACTTAATGTGATAGGTTGCTCCACAGCCTACGCATGCTCTTCTTCCTGACATTCTGTTAACAATATTTTCATCAGGAACTTCTACATTTATTGCATAATCTATACTCTCGCCATTCGCTGAAAGTGCTTCATCCAATGCCTCTGCCTGAGGAATGGTTCTTGGGAAACCATCAAGCACATATCCATTTTTACAATCATCTGCCTTAAATCTATCCATAATAAGGTCTACAACAAGCTCATCTGGGACAAGAAGCCCTTTATCCATATATTCCTTTGCCTTTGCGCCAAGCTCAGTTTTGTTTTTTATGTTTGCTCTGAATATATCTCCTGTTGAAATATGTGGTATTCCATATTTTGCTGCTATCATTTTAGCCTGAGTTCCCTTACCTGCACCAGGTGCACCTAACATAATTATCTTCATAAACGCAACCTCCTAATACATATATATTTTCTAACATCTCTTTTATATCATAACAGGGCTGTCGCACCAGAGCCGCTTTTATCTCTGTACGACAGCCTCAATCATTAGCTGTTTAAGAATCCTGAATAGTTTCTTACAATCATCTTTGACTCTATCTGCTTAATTGTCTCTATAATAACACCTACTATGATGATAAGTGATGTTCCACCGAATGAAACATTTGCACCAAACCAACCATTGAAGAAGATTGGAATGACAGCTACTATTATAAGACCAACTGCACCTATAAATACTATATAGTTCAATATTTTATTCAGATAGTCCTGTGTAGGCTTACCCGGTCTGATACCCGGAATAAATCCTCCACCTTTCTTCATGTTGTTTGCTATCTCCATCGGATTAAACGTAACCGATGTATAGAAATATGCAAAGAAAAATACAAGAAGAATGTAAACCAGCAAACCTATACTTGCCCAAGGACGATTCGGATTACACCAGTAATGCTGATTCAGTCCCTCCAGTATTTTTGCCCATGTTCCTGATGCCTTCAAATTAAACAGGTTCACCACTACAGCCGGAACGGAAAGTATGGAAGAAGCAAAGATAACCGGAATAACACTTGAGGTATTTACCTTAAGTGGTATATGGCTCTGCTGTCCACCAACGCTTCGTCTTCCCTGAACCTTCTGTGCATACTGAACAGGTATCTTTCTGACACCATCCTGAAGAAGTACAACAAGGACAACCGTCACAATTATGACTCCCAGAACAATTGCTACAGCAATAACCTGGTCTACAATATCCTTACCCTTTACAAACATATCATAAAGGTCTTTTAAATCACTCGGCATTCTTGAAACAATGTTTATCAGAAGTATTATGGAAATACCATTTCCAACACCGTAATCTGTAACCTTTTCTCCAAGCCACATAACAAAGGCACTACCTGCTGTCAGAGTTATAAGCACAACAAAATATCCAAGTGTTGTATTTATTGTGTAATAGTGTCCTCTGTCAAAGCCAATTGCAAGACCCAAGCCCTCTATAATGGAAAGGAGAATTGTCACATACCTTGTTATAGCTGTAATCTTCTTACGTCCATCCTCGCCATCCTTCTGCATCTCTTCCAGAGCAGGAATAGCAATCGTGAGGAGCTGTATTATAATTGAAGATGTGATATATGGTGTAACATTCAATGCAAAGATTGACATCTGTGTAAATGACCCACCTGTGAATGTACTTATAATGTCGCCACTGTTTCCGAATGCTGCTTCCATATATTCTTTTATTGCTGCTGTATCAAGTCCCGGTACTGGAATTATGCACCCCAACCTGACTACAATCAGGATAAAGAATGTAAAGAGTAACCCTTTACGTATATCCTTTACTCTAAGAGCATCTCTTAAGGTTTTGAACATACCTAAATCACCTCAACTTTTCCGCCAAGAGCCTCAATCTTCTCAGCAGCAGACTTACTAAAAGCATTTACTTTAACAGTAAGCTTTTTTGTCAACTCTCCATTTCCTAATATCTTAACACCATCTTTAGGATTTTTAATAACTCCGGCTTCAATGAGTGATGCAACTGTTATCTCTGAACCATCCTCAAATCTATCAAGAACAGATATATTAATTGCAACTATTTCCTTATGATTTCTGCATGTGAAGCCTCTCTTTGGAATTCTTCTATAAAGTGGCATCTGACCACCCTCGAAGCCTGGTCTTGGAGCACCTGAACGAGCCTTCTGACCCTTGTGTCCCTTACCTGCAGTCTTGCCATTTCCTGAACCATGACCACGGCCTCTTCTGAAATTATCGCTTTTAACAGCACCATCGGCTGGCTTTAAGCTTGATAAATTCATGACTGTACCTCCTTTAATTCAAATCTTTCATTAAATCTCTTCTACCTTAACCAAGTGACTAACCTGTTTCACCATTCCAAGAGTAGCAACATTGTTCGGGAGCTCAACGCTCTTGTTAAGCTTCTTTAATCCAAGTGCTGCAACTGTTGCTCTATGTTTTGGAATAGCTCCAATCGGCGACTTAACTAATGTAACCTTTAACTTATCTGCCATTTTACAATTACCTCCTTAGTTAAGAATCTCGTCTAAAGATTTACCACGAAGTTTTGCAATCTCTTCCGGTGCCTTAATCTTTGAAAGACCTTCGATAGTAGCAAGAACTACGTTCTGCTTGTTATTTGAACCTAAGGACTTTGTACGAATATTCTTGTAGCCTGCAAGCTCCAATACGGAACGGGCAGGACCACCTGCGATAATACCGGTACCCTTTGGAGAAGACTTAAGTAACACCTTAGCACTACCAAAGTTTCCTTCCCAATCATAAGGGATACTTCCATTTTCGTTTATGTTTACTTTAACGAGTTTCTTGATTGCGTCCTCTTTACCCTTGCGGATTGCTTCAGGAATTTCTGCTGCCTTTCCTACTCCGGCACCTACATGTCCATTTTTATCACCCACAACTACAAGAGCAGCGAATCTCATGTTACGTCCGCCCTTTACAACCTTAGTAACACGCTTAATGTTTACAACATTTTCTTCTAATTCTAACTTACTGGCATCTATGATTTCATGCTTCATACGTCGCTTTTCCTCCTTATTAGAATTCTAATCCAGCTTCTCTTGCTGCGTCTGCTAATGCCTGAACCTTACCCTGATATATATAACCGCCTCTGTCGAAAACAACTGTAGTTATACCTGCATCCAAAGCTCTCTTGGCAATTACTGTTCCAAGGTATGCTGCTGCTGCTACATCATTTGTCTTCTCAAGCTGATCCTTTACATCCTTCTGTACTGTTGAAGCTGACACTAAAGTGTGACCTGCCGTATCATCAATAATCTGAGCGTACATATGATTATTACTTCTGAATACTGCTAAACGAGGTCTTGACGCTGTGCCGCTAAAACGGTTACGAACTCTTAAATGTTTTTTAGCGCGTATAGCACTTCTTGATTCCTTCTTAATCATTTCATTCACTCCTTAATTATTTCTTACCGGTCTTACCAACCTTACGTCTGATAACCTCATAATCATACTTGATACCCTTGCCCTTATATGGCTCCGGTGCTCTCTTTTCTCTGATTTCGGCAGCGTACTGGCCAACCTTTTCTTTATCAATACCACTTACTGTAATCTTATTTCCGTCAACTGCTGTTGTAATTCCCTCAGGATCAGTCATCTCTACAGGATGTGAGTATCCGAGAGAAAGAGTAAGCTTGCTTCCCTGCTTTGCTGCCCTGTAACCTACACCGTTAACCTCAAGAGTCTTTACATATCCATCCGTAACTCCAACAACCATGTTATAAATAAGTGTTCTTGTAAGACCATGAAGTGATTTCATTTTCTTTAAATCGTTTGGTCTTTTAACTAATATCTCGGCACCCTCCTGAGTGATTTCCATCTCAGCCGGAAGCACTCTTTCAAGTGTTCCCTTAGGTCCCTTTACAGTCACCTTATTATTTTCTGCTATATCAACAGTTACTCCTGCTGGTACAGCGATAGGCATTCTTCCAATTCGTGACATTTCGCCTGTCCTCCTTATATTATTTCAAATACATTATCCATTTATTACCAAATGAAAGCAAGTACTTCTCCGCCAACATTCTGTTTTCTTGCTTCCTTATCTGTAAGTACACCCTTGTTAGTTGAGATAATAGCTGTTCCAAGTCCTCCGAGAACCTTTGGAAGCTCATCCTTTGATGCGTAAACACGAAGTCCAGGCTTAGAAATTCTCTTAAGGCCTGTAAGAATCTTCTCATTCTTGTTTGCACCGTACTTAAGTGTAATTTTTATAGTCTTGAAGTTTCCTTCCTCTACAACGTCAACTGCCTTGATATAACCCTCATTGAGAAGAATATCTGCAATCGCCAGCTTCATCTTTGATGCTGGTATATCTACTGTATCATGTTTTGCAGTATTTGCATTACGGATTCTTGTAAGCATATCTGCAATTGGATCGCTCATTGACATAATTCTTTTGCCTCCTATTTATATTTAGAATTGCTCTGCGGGTCCCTTAGCTTCGCGGGTCGGTCCTAAGGAATCCTCCCACTTCGTGGGTCCCTCCTTAGGACAACTACCAGCTTGACTTCTTAACGCCTGGTATCTGTCCCTTATATGCTAAATCACGGAAGCAGATTCTACAGATTCCGTATTTTCTCAAATATGCATGTGGACGACCACATATCTTGCAACGAGTGTACTCTCTTGTTGAAAACTTCTGAGGACGCTGTTGCTTAATCTTCATTGATGTTTTAGCCATGTTAATCCCTCCTATTACTTCTTAAATGGCATACCGAAAAGACCTAATAATTCACGAGCTTCTTCATCCGTATTTGCTGTAGTAACAAATATGATGTCCATACCTCTTACCTTATCAATCTTATCGTACTCAATTTCCGGGAAAATAAGCTGTTCCTTAACGCCAAGTGCGTAGTTTCCTCTACCATCAAATGCATTAGGATTAACACCTCTAAAATCACGTACACGAGGAAGTGCAAGGTTTACAAGTCTATCAGTGAACTCATACATCTTCTCTCCTCTGAGAGTTACCTTACATCCGATAGGCATACCCTCTCTGAGCTTGAAGTTTGCAACTGACTTCTTCGCACGTGTAACAACAGCCTTCTGACCCGTTATAGTCTCGAGGTCCTTTATAGCTGCATCCAATACCTTAGCATTTTCTCTCGCTTCACCAACACCCATGTTGATTACGATTTTTTCAAGCTTTGGTACCTGCATAACATTTTTATATCCGAATTTCTTTGTCATAGCATCTTTAATTTCGTTGCTATACATATCCTTAAGTCTGCTCAAGTTGCTGTGCCTCCTTTCCTATAATTCCTAATCGATGGCTTCGAGCTTGCCGTTTACCTTTGCAACTCTTACCTTGTCCTTCTTCTCACCTGTAAAACCGATTCTTACCGGCTTACCCTTATAAAGGTACATTACGTTAGATATATCGATAGGAGCTTCTTTATCTATGATTCCGCCTTGCTGATTCTGCATGCTAGGCTTGCTGTGTCTATGAACAATATTAACACCTTCAACTAATACTGTATTATTCTTAGTATCAACTGCCAATACTTTTCCTTCTTTGCCTTTATCCTTGCCGGCAATTACTTTGACAAGATCGTCTTTTTTGATTTTCATTGTTGCCACAGTCTTTACCTCCTATAATACTTCTGGTGCAAGAGATACGATCTTCATAAACTTCTTATCTCTTAATTCTCTTGCTACAGGTCCAAATATACGGGTTCCTCTTGGGTTTCCGTCATCCCTTATAATAACTGCTGCGTTCTCATCAAACTTAATGTATGAACCGTCCTTACGGCGGGCACCCTTCTTTGAACGTACTACTACCGCCTTAACAACGTCACCTTTTTTTACAACTCCGCCTGGTGTTGCATCTTTAACAGAGGCAACGATGATATCGCCGATGTTTGCATATCTTCTGGTTGAACCACCTAATACTCTGATGCAGAGGATTTCCTTAGCACCTGTATTATCAGCAACCTTAAGTCTTGTTTCCTGCTGAACCATTGTTTACGCCTCCCTTACTTAGCCTTCTCAATTATCTCAACAAGTCTCCATCTCTTATCCTTTGAAAGTGGTCTTGTCTCCATAACTCTTACTCTATCACCAATCTTACACTCATTATTCTCATCATGAGCCTTGAGCTTGTAAGTTCTCTTTACAATCTTACCGTAAAGAGGATGCTTTACATTATCAACGATTGAAACAACAATTGTCTTATCCATCTTATCACTTGTAACTAAGCCTACACGTGTTTTTCTCAGATTTCTGTCCACAATATTTCCTCCTTTTACGATAATTACTCAGCCTTCTGGGCTATAATTGTCTGAATTCTAGCGATGTTCTTTCTGACATCTTTTATTCTACTTGTATTTTCAAGCTGATTAGTGGCATTCTGGAATCTCAAGTTAAATAATTCCTTCTTAGCAGCTACTAAATCGCTCTGTAAATCCTCAAGTGATTTTGCCTTTAATTCTTCTTTGTATTCCTTAAGCTTCACTGCTATTTACCTCCCTCTTCAACTTCTAAATCTGCCTTAGCAACTATTTTACACTTTAATGGTAACTTGTGTACTGCGAGACGAAGTGCCTCTCTTGCAGTTTCCTCAGGTACACCGGCAATCTCAAAAAGAACTCTGCCCGGCTTAACTACTGCTACCCAATACTCAAGGGAACCTTTACCTGAACCCATACGTGTTTCAGCCGGCTTAGCTGTTACAGGCTTATCAGGGAATATCTTAATCCAAACTTTACCATTACGCTTTACATAACGTGTCATAGCAATACGGGCTGCCTCTATCTGGTTTGACTTAATCCATGCAGGCTCCATAGCCACAATACCGTACTCACCATTCGTTATTCTATTTCCTCTAAGCGCCTTACCTGCCATAGAACCTCTGAACTGCTTACGACGCTTAACTCTTTTAGGCATTAACATTATTTATCGCTCCCTTCCTTATTTCCCTTAGTAGGAAGTACTTCTCCATGGTAAATCCATGTCTTAACACCAACTTTACCGTATGTTGTATCTGCCTCAGCAAATCCATAATCAATATCAGCACGAAGAGTCTGAAGAGGTATTGTACCCTCACTGTAGAACTCAGTTCTTGCCATATCTGCTCCGCCAAGTCTTCCTGAACATGCAGTCTTGATACCAAGTGCACCGGCTCTCATAGTTCTACCCATGCATGACTTCATAGCTCTTCTGAAAGAAATACGGTTCTCAAGCTGTGCAGCAATGTTCTCTGCAACAAGCTGTGCATCCAAATCAGGCTTTTTGATTTCCTTAATATCAATGATAAGCTTCTTAGAAGTAAGCTTCTGAACCTTAGCCTTAACCTTCTCTATACCGGCTCCGCCCTTACCTATTACGACACCAGGCTTTGCAGTATAAACACTAACCTTTACACGATCTGCTGTTCTCTCTATCTCAATTTTAGAAATGTTAGCCGCATAAAGCTCTTTCTTTAAATACTCTCTGATTTTATAGTCTTCAACAAGGTTTGTTGCGAATTCACCGTTTTTTGTATCTGCATACCACTTTGAATCCCAATCCTTGATTATTCCAACTCTTAAACCATGTGGATTAACCTTCTGTCCCACTCTGCTTACCTCCTATCTTTCATCCAGCACAATTGTAATGTGGCTTGTTCTCTTTTCGATTCTATAAGCTCTACCCTGTGCTCTTGGTTGAATTCTCTTCATTGTTGGTCCTTTATTTGCATAACATTCCGCAATGTAAAGGTCCTCTGCCTTCATTCCATTGTTATTCTCTGCATTTGCAATCGCAGACTTTAAAAGCTTCTCAATAACCTTTGAAGCGTATCTGTTGTTATAAGCAAGAATACCAAGTGCTGAAGTTACATCCTTGCCTCTTATCGCATCTAATACGAAGCATGCCTTTGTCACTGAGACTCTGGCATAAGATACTGTAGCCTTAGGTCTTGTATCCTTGTTCTCATTTCTGAGTCTCTTAATCTGGGATCTATGTCCTTTTGCCATGAATGTTTCCTCCTTTCAACTTATCTCTTCTTACCCTTTTTCTCATCCTTGCCATGTCCTCTGTATGTTCTTGTTGATACGAACTCACCAAGCTTATGGCCAACCATATCCTCAGTTACATATACAGGCACATGCTTTCTTCCATCATATACTGCTATTGTATGACCTACAAATGAAGGGAAGATAGTTGAGCGACGTGACCAGGTCTTAATAACCTGCTTGTCATTTGCTGCATTCAGCGCATCTATTTTCTTTAATAAATAATCATCTGCAAATGGTCCTTTTTTTAATGAACGAGCCATATGTTACCTCCTTACTTAACGTTCTTACCGTCTCTTGTTCTTATTATCATCTTGTTAGACTGTTTATTCTTCTTTCTGGTCTTAAGTCCCAGTGCCGGTTTACCCCATGGAGTAGATGGTCCCGGTCTACCAATACTGGTTCTACCTTCACCACCACCATGTGGATGGTCATTCGGGTTCATAACAGAACCTCTTACTGTAGGTCTGATACCCATGTGACGCTTACGTCCAGCCTTACCAATGTTAACAAGTCCGTGCTCAATATTTCCAACCTGACCGATTGTTGCACGGCAAACGATAGGAACCATTCTCATCTCGCCTGAAGGAAGTCGGAGTGTTGCATATTTGCCTTCCTTAGCCATAAGCTGAGCTGAGTTACCTGCTGAACGAACAAGCTGTGCTCCTTTTCCAGGATAAAGCTCAATGTTGTGAATTTCGGTACCAACCGGAATATCAGCAAGTGGTAAGCAGTTACCAATTCTAACCTCTGCATTTGAGCCGTTCATAAGCTCATCGCCAACCTTAAGTCCAACAGGAGCGATAATGTATGCCTTCTCACCATCTACATAATGAAGAAGTGCAATATTAGCAGTTCTGTTCGGGTCATACTCGATTGCTGCTACCTTAGCAGGTATATCATCTTTTCTTCTCTTGAAATCAATGATTCTGTATTTTTGTCTATTTCCACCACCGTGATGTCTCACAGTGATTTTTCCCTGATTGTTACGACCGGCTGTCTTTGCTTTCTTAGCTAAAAGAGACTTCTCAGGAGTGCTCTTTGTAATCTCCTCAAAATCAAGACCAGTCATGTTCCTTCTAGAAGGTGTATATGGGTTATACGTCTTAATTCCCATTTTCTTTCTCCTTTCGATTTACATTCTACAGTCCCTCAAATAACTCTATATCAGCACTTTCAGCCGTAAGCTGAACAATTGCCTTCTTAGTCTTTGCAGTCTTACCGTATACCATGCCACGTCTCTTTGTCTTTCCCTCGTTGTTCATGGTATTTACCTTAGCTACCTTAGTTCCCTCAAACATCTTCTCAACAGCCTCTTTAATCTGAGTCTTGGTTGCTTCCGGATGTACAAGGAAAGTGTATTTCTTTTCTGCCATAGCGTTCATACTCTTCTCAGTAAGAACCGGTTTCTGTATAACGTCATAATATTTAATATCTGCCATTATGCGTACACCTCCTCGATTGCTGCTACAGCATCCTTAGTGATTACAAGTGAATCATACTTAAGAATGTCATATACATTAATTGAATTTGTCATTGCAGTCTTTACTGTTGGAATGTTTCTTGCTGAAAGAATGACCTTTTCATCCTTATCCTTAGTAACAACCAACGCCTTAGGAGCCTTAAGATTGTCAAGTATCTTTACAAATCTTGAAGTCTTAATCTCGTCAAGCTTTATCTCATCTACAACTATAAGCTTTGAATCCTGAACCTTTGAAGTAAGCGCAGACTTGATTGCAATCTGCTTCTCCCTCTTGTTCATCTTCTTTGAATAATCTCTTGGCTTTGGAGCAAATACAACTCCACCACCTGTCCACTGTGGAGCTCTTGTTGAACCCTGTCTTGCATGACCGGTTCCCTTCTGTCTCCATGGCTTTCTTCCACCGCCTGATACCTCAGAACGTGTCTTTGTACTCTGAGTTCCCTGACGACTATTTGCTAACTGGCTTACTACAGCCATGTGTACTAAATGTTCATTTATTTCAACACCGAATACGTTGTCGTTAAGCTCAAGCTTATCTACTTCCTTACCTTCGATGTTATAAACAGCTACTGTTGCCATCTATATGTTCCTCCTTCCTTAAAAACCGATTATTTACCGGTTTTTACTGTTTCCTTAATCATTACTAATGATTTCTTAGGTCCCGGAACTGCGCCCTTTACCAAGATTACATTGTTTTCAACATCTATCTTAACTATCTCAAGATTCTGTACGGTAACTCTTACATTACCCATATGTCCAGGCATCTTCTTTCCCTTGAATACTCTACCCGGAGTAGTTGCAGAACCATTTGAGCCCGCATGACGATGGTATTTAGAACCGTGAGCTGAAGGACCTGACTTCATGCCGTATCTCTTGATACCGCCCGCATATCCTTTACCCTTTGACTTAGCAGTAACATCAATCTTATCACCTTCTGCAAAGATATCAGCCTTGATTTCGTCACCTGCATTATAATCTGCAACGTTCTCTAATCTGAATTCTCTTACATATCTCTTAGGTGTTGTTCCTGCCTTCTTGAAGTGTCCTACCTCAGCCTTACCGGCGCCATGTGGGTTTCTGATAACTTTCTTACCTGAAACATCCTTAGTAGTAACTCTTTCTTTCTTTTCGCCGAATCCAACCTGAATTGCATCGTAACCGTCATTGTCAACTGTTTTTACCTGAGTTACAACACATGGACCAGCCTCTAATACTGTTACCGGTGTAAGTACACCATCTTCATTGAAGATTTGAGTCATTCCGACTTTTGTTGCTAAAATAGCCTTCTTCATTATAAAATTTCCTCCTAATTTTAATTCACAGCGGATTACCTTATAATATGGTAATCATACTAAATTCATTTTCAAGGTTATATCCTTATAAAATGTAATTAGGTACTTACTGCATTTTCTTTCTTAAAATAATATTACTTCATCTTAACATCAATATAAACACCTGCTGACATATCAAGCTTCTGTAAAGCATCAATAGTCTTCTGTGATGGTGTCAAGACATCAATGAGTCTCTTGTGAGTTCTCTGCTCAAACTGCTCTCTTGAATCCTTATACTTATGAACAGCTCTGAGGATTGTAATCTTCTCAACCTTTGTAGGCATTGGAACTGGTCCGCTAACCTTTGCTCCTGTACTCTTTACAGTTTCGATAATCTGCTTTGCAGCCTGATCGATTAACTTGTGATCGTATGCCTTCAATGTGATTCTCATAATTTGACTTGCCATAAAAAAAGCCGCCTCCTTTTCGCACTTAATAGTAGTACGACAAGTGGTGACTGTACAACTTTCCCGTGTGTGTCATGTTTTTTGTCATTCCAATCCTTCACACGTCATCTCCGCCTCTTTGGTAATAACCTGCGGATGGTATTAAGTACAGTGACTTGTCGCCAGTTATCTTTAATTGACATTCGCTCCGCGAAATAACCTGCCTATGCTCACATACGCAGCAACCTTCGTTTCCACGCTATCAATGTCACAGCAATGGCTATTATATAACAAGGGAACACATAATGCAAGGACTTTTTTCATTATTTGTAAAGTTTTTCATTTTGAAAAACAAAGAAGGCTGCTGCACTATAGTGCAACAGCCCCCTTTATATCCTATCGTTTTTTCTTCTTAAGTATAAATATGATTCCACCGAGTGCAAGTATGCCTGTCATAAATATGAATGGTACAGGTACATTGTCTCCCGTATTCGGTCCCTCCGGCTTTGGAGGTTCTATCTCCGGCGGGGTTTGCTCCGTTGTGGTTTCCTCTGTTGTAGTTTCCTCCGTCGTAGTTTCCTCTTCCCTGTCGTCCTCCATGATAAGCATTCCATCCTCAGAAGACACAGGCACATATTTACCCTTTGAATTTTTTATGTAAATATTTCCTGCACTGTCAAGGGCAAAGTTAATCGGCTTTGCTATTTTATAGCCCTTAGGTGCTTTCGTCTCCTCAAGAACATAGTATGTGAGTCCCTCAGAACTTACACTAAATGTATCTGCCGGTATAAGCTTTGGCTTACCATTGGATTCATATGTGTAAATAACCTCATCATCGCTGTTCTTAATAGAAAGTGTTGCTCCCTTAAGCTCATTTCCGCTTTCCGAATCCTGTTTACTTATTACAACATTAATCTTTTTATTTATCATAGTAATGGTTCTTGTATCACTCTGTGTACCATCTATGAAAAGATTTCCGTCTACATCATAGTAAAATTCAATGTTTCCGGCATATGTATATCCTGAAGGTGTTCCCTTCTCCTGAATGATATATTTCTCAGAAACGGTAAATTTGTCTGTGTCAATATACATAACAGGTGTTTCAGAAGTATTCCATGTTATAGGCTCAAAACTACTGCTCTCGTCCTTTGCATAAATAGTAAGTTCTGCCCCTGAAACATTTTTGCCGTTTACATCCTGCTTGCGGATAACAGTCTGCGGTTCATCCGATATCTTTATCAGATTTATTATGGCTTCGCCCACTGTTGTTGAGATAGGCGTATAAACCTCTGCTCCGTCATCTCCGGTAGTTACTGTGAACATGTATCCATCTCTGTCTATTGCAAACGTTACATCCTCTGCAACCTGATATCCTTTCGGAGCTGCTGCTTCATGGAGCGTGTAAACCATGTAATCTGCTGTATCCGAGCCACCTGCAAGGAGCTTTGATGTGTCAACAGATTTGACTTTGTTTGTACTAATCCAGCTTGCCACAACCTTCTTATCTGCATCAAGTATCTCAAATTTTGCTCCGGCAAGAGGTTGATTCGTAACAGCATCCACCTTTGCAACATTGAGGTTTATCTTCGCATCTGCAATAAATACGGTACGGTTTTCCTGCGGAATTGTTTCTATAACAATGTCATGTGTATCCTCTTCCACCATAAACTCTATCGGATCTGTATAAGCATATCCATCCGGTGCTCCGATTTCCGTCAGGATATATTTACAGCCTGGCGTAAAGTCGTTTATCGACCAATTCATAGGATATTCTTCGCTCTCCCATACCTTTGTTACAAAGAATTCATCTCTGAATTCAGGATCATCAACAGTTGTAAGCTGAAGCGTAGAGCCTGCAACATAGATTGGCTCACCATCTGGACTTGCCTTGTCTATCTTTCCTACACTTAAGCCTGATTCTTCATCCTCCATGACTATGGTATTGTCAGCCACGTATGTATTGTCAGCCACAGGATGCCCATTTTGTATCGTATATTTTCTTGTAACAGTTCCCTTTGCATCAATCTCAAAGACAATAGAATCTGCTTCCATAAATCCTGCCGGTGCATGAAGCTCTTCCAGTATATACATTGTTCCTGCAGTGAGAAGCTTATAATCTACAGATATAACACTATTTCCGGTGACTACTTCCTCCAGTATTACATTTTCCTCATCTGCACAGTAATTCTGCTCATCATATACGGAAAGCTTAAGCGTAGCACCCTTTAATATAAAGCCATACGCATCAGTCTTCTTGAGCTTGAGTTCAAGCTTCTTATCAATCACGTTAATTGTATCCTTATCATCGTTGAGAGTATCGTCGTTTCCTCCTGATATAATTGTAATTTGTCCGCCATCATCAACCGTAAATTTAATGTCGGCTGCCTTTACATATCCTACCGGTACTCCCGTCTCAATAAGTACATACTCTGTGTTGCGATGAAGTTCTCCATCACCCGTTCCTACAACAAACTTTTTAGGTGTTCTTGCGGACTTCCAGCTTGCAACAGGCGAAGTTCTGTCATCGCCCTCATATATTGTAAGCTCTGCGCCTATAAGGTCATCATACTTGTCATCAAGCTTTCTTATATATATACCTGATTTAGCCTTATCCTGCATTGTAATGCCGGTGATTGTATGACCGTCAGCATCCTTGATTGTTCCGTCAGATGAAACAGTAAACTTAATCTCATCTGCAATTTCATATCCTGCCGGTGCGTTTCTCTCAACGAGAGTATATTCCTTCACTCCTGTTCCCGGCTTAGGTGCAGTAAGTACAGGTCCTGCCTTATAACCTTTTCCGTTTGTTGTCCATTTTGCAACAGATACGCCGTTTGCATCTATTATTTCAAGAATTGCACCAGGAATCGGATCACCATTTTCGTCCACCTTCGTAATGTTTACATCCAAAGGTGTATCTCTCATTATAATTGTCTGTCCGTTTCTTGACGCATTGGCATCGGACTCATCCCTATTAAGAACTATCGCTCCTGTTTCTGTTATTTCAAATACAACCTTTGTGCTGTATGCATAGCCCTTAGGTGCCGATACCTCCTCAAGAGTATAGGTTTCCCCTACCGTGAGGAGTGATGCCTTAACCTTATGTGCACTTGTGGACGATACCCAGCTATCAATTAACGTTCCCTCAGAGTCTCTCAACTCAAGGCTTGCCCCTCTCAATTCAGTCGCACCCGTAAGTGTCCTCTTTGAGATTGTAAGGTTAATTGGTGAGTCCTTAAACTCCACCTTTTTCAGGGTATTATCCGTAATTACCACTCTGCTTTCCTGTGTACTTAAGGTATATCCCTTCGGTGCTCCGATTTCCTTCACTACATAGGTTCCAACCGGAAGCTTATCAAATAATACAATACCTTCATCATTTGTTTTCTTTGGCGTAATACCGCTTATTTCATTTCCGTTTACATCGTAGAGCATAAACTCTGCGCCCTCAAGCTTAGCAGTTGAATTTACAATCGTTTTTGTAATCTGTATCATGCCAAGTATTTCGTCATTTTTAACGGAAACTTCAGCTCCGTTAAGTCCGTTTTCAAGAAGTCTCTTTATGTTTGCGTCACTCAAAGGTGAAGTTTTACTGTCCGAGTATTCTTCTGCAAACCATGCTTTGTTCGGAATATCGACTACAAAATCTTTATCCATCGCATATCCTGTAGGCGATGCTGTTTCAATAATCCTATATGTTGCAGTATCCGGGTCATCCGCAATTGATACGCGTCTGAAAAATACCTTTCCGTCAGCGTTGCTGACCGACGTAGCTATTGTAGTCCATGCACCGGCTTCATCAAGCTTGCGTTGCATTGCAAATGACGCTCCTGCCAGAGGTTCTCCCTCACCATCCGTCTTTGCAAACCAAAAGCTTACAATCGGTGCTGCTGTTTTCTGCTTTTCATTTGGTATAACACCGGTTGTAGTGTTATTTTCACCTATAACCCTTGTTACAACTACATTATCTGTAATTTCCACCTTATATTCTATTGTATTTAAAAGGTAAATATCATCACCATTGGCTGGTGCCTTAGTCTCAACGAGATAGTAGGTTCCATATTTCAGGTTTTCAAAGTATACAGACCCTTCTTCTGCACCCGCTACACCACTTGTCATAGCCTCTTCGGCAGTCATGGACGTTGCAGTGGCAACCTTAAGCTTATTTGCATCCAGAAGGTTAAACTCTGCTCCTGCCAGACCATCATCTGTTCCGGAATCAATCTTCTTTACAAGCAGCTTTCCTGATTGCTTTTCATTTTTAATTGTTCTTTGAACAGCAATCTTATTCGTTGAGGCTTCTCTTGCCTCTGCATTTGGTATGACAACATCATTTGCCTTAATATAACCATCCGGTACTGATAATTCCTTTATTGTAAAGTCTCCGGTGTAATCCTTGATAGAAATATTCTCAAAGGAAATCTTTCCGTTTTTATCAGTTACTTTTGTAGCAATACTTGCTCCGCCATCGTTATAAACTCCAAATCTTACACCTGCAAGTGGTTTGTTATTGCTGTCGTCGTCATCATCGTCCTTCTCAAGCTTTAAAATCTCAAGGTCGAATCTTATTATCTCGTTTACAACTTCAATATCAACAAATCCTGTATCTTCTACGGTAACATGTATATCAGCAACCGGATGATAACCCGAATTGCTACCTTCCTTTATAATATATTCTCCGAACGGAAGGTCTGTAAATTGTGCATCACCATGTACATTTGTTTTTACCTTGTATACCATTCCATTCTTCATGTAAGCCGTTTCATTTCCACCTGCGTCAACACTGTAAAGTGTAAATTCAACTCCCTGAAGCTCCTTCGGTGTCGGTACCGCATCATCAGTCTTATGAATTGCAATGCCACCTCTTTGCAATTTGTTTCCAAGCTCTCTCTCAATAACAACATCCTGTCTGTCGTTAGCACTTCCTGCGACAAAGCTTCTTATTGTAGGGTCAAGGGCATATCCCGCCGGTGCTGTAACCTCACGGTAATAATATGTCCTTCCAAGCACAAGTCCGTCAAATGTTATGATACCATTCTCATCCGTTGTAGCACTAGCAACTCTCGATGTGCAATTCTCATCCCTGTAAATTTCAAACTTTGCGCCCTGAAGCTTCGTGTTTTTATTATCTGAATCATATTTTGTTATCTTCAGTGACGCTTTCGCTTTTTCATTCACAGCTATATAGAGTCCATTTGGCACTTCAACAAGGGAAGCTGCGTCAGCTCCGTATTTTACGACAACGCCATCCCCATCATTTGTAATAGTTACCATTGTAACTGTGGAATCAAGCTTATAGCCCGCTGGTGAAGCAGTCTCCTTCAACCAATAGTTACCTAATGGAATATTTGAAAATGATACATAGCCTTTCTCATCGGTTTGCTTTTTTGTGACAAGCGCTGTACATGCCGCATTACTATATAAGCTAAATTCCGCTCCTCTCAGCTTAACAGTTGCATCAGCCTTATCCCGCTTCTCTACTCTGATTGTGCCTGTATTTTCCTCTGCATCACTTGTATTTTCAACCTGCTTAGCATAATATCTTCTTCCTGTAGCAGGGTCCAGCTCCAAATGAGCCTCATCATAATCATCAATTCTAATCCAATCTTCATTAAGCTTGTAGCCCTCAGGTGCTTCTGTCTCTTTGAGATAAAGAACCTCTCCAAGTAAAGACCCGGCATCTACAAATATAGCCATACCATTCTCATCGGTTGTTGCAGTTCCAATAAGCGTTTGCTGATCTGCAAGGTAAAGCTCAAACACCGCTCCCTCAAGTACCTTGGAGTGGTTCGACTTATCCACCTTCATAATCTGGATATCTCTCTTTATTGTAGCTCCTGCAATTGCAGAGCTGAATGAGACATTTTCCACGCTGGAGCTTGTTGTCTCAAGGAACGTTCCATCACCCTCAAGACTGATTTTATTTACAATATCATCCGGAAGATTCGCCTCAAGGCAATTAAACCTTGTTGTGAATTGGAATAAGAAACAATCACTTCCTATGTTCGGCATCTTCACGGTAAGCATTCCATTTACAACAATAACCTTATAGTCATTTTTCGGAACTTCCGTCTTATTTCCTTTCGCATCAAGCCTGTAGAGCTTTCCTTCCACATAATCAAAATAATCTGCAAGCCTGTCTGTCAGTCTTGGATTTGTAATATCCGACATATCCGTTCTTGCTTCATTGATTGTTACATTCCATGTGACATCTCTGTTTCCTTTTTTATAATTAAAGCCCTTGTCAAGAGCACCGCCTGCAACAGTCGTAACTGTAGCTTCCGTTTCATCCTCATGTGTTACATTACCTGGGAATTCCGCTTTCATTTTAGCATGGTTTACATAGTCACGGTTGCTGTCAGCTGCCACATAATCGGATACAACGGTTTCATATATAATCTCGAATGTGTTGTCTGTCTTTCCTAAAAATTTGTCATCCGCTGTTTTATCGAATGTATAGGAAATCTTCTCCCTTCCACTTGCATCCTTGACTACATTTACCTTTCTATAGCAAGGATTGGCATCATACCACTGCTCTTGAATTCTAAAGCTGCCATCGACATACTTCATCTTTTCAGGAAGCAGGTCCTCAAAGGTGTAGGCTGTTGGTGTCTGCTTCTGCCCATTAACTGTAACTTTCCATGTAATCGTACCATCGTTTTGTGAGCTTGCCGTTCCTTCCTTGCTTATAAGTGAAACTTTTTCCAACTTGAGCCATGTACTAGCTTCGTCAGGAATAGGATCCGGATACTCCTTCGAGGTTAGCTCGACGTTATTCGTATAGCCCTTGGATTTTTCAAATGCATCATCGCCTGTTACCTTTGTAACAACTGTAATCGTTACCGGTGTACTGATGTTACCAAGATTAAACACAAGGGTTCCATTCGCAACATCAGAAGAAGGATCCAATTCGGCTCCCTGAACACTGACATATTCCATCGTGCCCTCCCAGTCAGTTGCACCATTCGCCTTAAAGCTATCTGTCACCTTCACATTAGTAAGCTTTTTGCTGTCCTGATTTACCGTAATATTCCATGTAAGAGTATGGGCGATAGGGTCATAGCCGGCAAAGCTTTTGTTAATCATATTAGCCCCCGGCACAACAGCCTCAGCAGATACATCAAAGCTTGGCTCATCCCCACCTATAAGCTTCGCAGTGTTTTTGGTACTTTCTGTTACCTCTTTAACCTTAGTCTTATAGGTCAGTGTAATCGTGCTGTTCGTATTGTCAGGTATGTCAATCTTAAAACCGTCAGCTGTTTGTACCGGTGTAGCATTTGTTCCGCTTATCGTTATTCCGTTTAATCCATCAATGATTGAATCAATGTTGTTTCCGAATACATCCTCGTATGTAGTGCCCCCTATATCAAACTTGGAGCTGTTTATCACAACAGTCCATGTTATAGTGTCTCCTGATACACTGGCAGACTTACGAATCATGTCAGGCTTTATTTCGACACGTCCCTTACCTTCCGCAGGCGTCGTATCGTCATCCGGATTGAATACAACACTGTTATCTACCGTGATTGCTGTACCGTTTGTAATTGTTTCGCCAAAAGCAGAATCCAGCACCTCCGTATAAAATGTAACATCAGATGTCCAGTAAGCGTTACAATTGCTGACGTCAATGGTAAGCTTATTTCCATTAACCTGTGCATTGACCTCCACAGCCCCATCATCGATGTTATTGCTTACTCCCGGATATCCACCTGCATAGGCACCCTTAAGTGAAGCTGGAAGACTGTTATAATCCACATATTTCACATTGGCAGGAAGGTTATCTATAATTTGTCCTCCAAAGGAATCACGTCCTCCTCCATTAAGCTGTACATTCCACTTGATATATCGTTTTCCGTCTACAATCTCCAAGCTTCCGCTTTTGTAAACTTCCACATCCTTCACATTATCATCGTCGCCTTGCTCAGTCTTTCCCTCGGAAGTCACACCAAAGGTGTAATTTCCCGCTCCTGTTGGGAAAGATATCTGTGCCTTATGTCCATCCTCCTCAAAATCAGATGAAAAGCCACCATTGAAGCCGACATAAAATTCTACTCCGTCACCGCCGTTAAGCTCATTTTCATCGAAATTAAATGTCAGCTTTCCTGAGCTTGATATGTTAACGGTACCTATCGTTTTTCCAGTCGAGGTAACAAGCGGCTTTTCCTCATCTACATCCACACGTATTCCGTTTGGCACCGTATATATGTAATCTGTATTTCCATCAATTGCACTTGCATCCTTTACCTGAAAGTGCATATTAAGGTCAACCGTTGCATCATACGGCAGTGTATAATCTCCACCATTTTCAATTACGATTGCCTGAGTCTTTCCGTTCTCGTCCTGATAGGTGGCACCAAGCTCAAATGAGTCCATGCTAATGTTATTTCCCGTAAACAAATCAGCTTCTGCACCCAATGCCTTAAGGCTCGATGGAATAAGAGTCACGACCATAAGAAGCGCGAGCATTAAAGCTACAATCCTCTTTCTTGAAGATTTCATTTTTAAACAGTTCGAAATTTTTTTCATCTACATCACTCCTTACATATCTTTTTCTGTTTCCTCTGTATATCCCATTGACACATTTGATATCAGAACTGTACGTTCGTCGTCATCCTCCATGGCAACGCTGTTTGTGGTATCAGTATAGGTGTTTTGTTCGTATGTATTTTGTGCATATGTATTGTCTGCATTCGTGCTTTGATTATATGTATTTTGTGTATACATATTATTTGTATCCGTATTTCCTGTATAGTCATTTTGTCCATACATGTTATTCATGTTTGTATTTCCGGCATAAGTATTTTGTGCGTTATACATATTACCAAACACACTATCGTTCGCCATCGGCTGTGCAGCTCCCACTCCTGCCTGTCCTGATACAAACTGTGTATTTGTCTTTCCAAAATTCACGAAGCCTTTTATGCGGGATATGAATAATGCTATAAATACTCCAACCATAAGTAGTGCAAATAACCCGATTCCTATTATGGAAAGCTTTGTACTTGTTGTATCTATTGTAAGATAGTATACCGTTAAATCTTCATCTCCTGAAATTTGCCACTTATTCAATATATCATCATAGTACTTGCTTACCTCTGTACCAATGCTTGTAATCTCTCCCTCAAATCTTATCGGTGCAGGAAGTTCATCCGTCTCGTAATTCAGATATGCGTATGTCCCATCAATCAACGCATTAATCTTTGCTCTGTTTTTATCACCTTTTACGGTAAGTGAAACGAAGGTGCTGTCATCAATCCACAAAAGGCAATGCTGCTTGGAGCCTGCCGGTATAATTCCGTTTATTTTATACGTTGTCTCGGCATACCAGTCAATGACTGCATTTGCATCTATGGATACATACTCCCCCTTCTGCAATCCTCCATGCTCTGCCACCATATCTTCATAGCTTGTGGCTCCATGAATCACATATTTGAATCCACTCTGTAAACCAAATACAAGTGCACATGCAAATAGCAATGCCATCAACAGCCAGCCAATCGCTGCCAGCATATATCCTCCCTTTGTCTTTGGTTTCCGATTGTTATTGTTTCTCATAATCCTTCTCCTCTTTATTTACTGATGTTTCTTTCTCCTTAATTCCATAATCCTTTAACAGTTGATAGATTGTGGGTTTTATTTTTAAAGTCTGACACATAAGCTCCACATCAGACTTAGCTTTTTCTTTCTTTTTCTTCGGTATATTACTCTTCACCGCCCTTATGAGGATATTTTTAGGTGAGTGTGCCATATCAACAAATTCCATAAGCTGGGTTTTGTATCCACAAAATTCCAGCATGGAACCCCTTACCGCATCTGTGGCAAGTGCCGACATTCTCTCCTTAATAAGTCCATGCTTCATCATCGGTGAAAGCTCTTCACAGTCAATCTGTCCGTTTACCTCATGCTGACAGCATGGAACTGACAATATATATTTTGCATTCCAGCAGACAGCATTTGAAAGTGCATAATCCGTTGCAGTGTCACAGGCATGAAGCGTAACAACCATGTCCACTTTCATTTTCGTATCGAAATTCTGTATATCTCCAACCTGAAAATGCAGTCCTTTATATCCATATTTCCTTGATGCATCATTGCATTTTTTTATAACATCCGCCTTAAGGTCAAGTCCGGTAATATTCGCTTTTATATGTTTTATATAAACTAAATAGTAGTACAATATAAACGTGAGGTAGGATTTTCCGCAACCAAAATCAATAATGTTAAGCTCCTCATTTGGATTGTGTCTGACTACATCATCAACAATCTCAACAAATCGGTTTATCTGCTTAAACTTATCGTACATGGAACTTACGACCTTTCCGTCCTTCGTAAATACACCCATGTCTATCAGAGGCGGTATACTCATCCCCTCTTGAAATATGTAATTTTTCGTCCTGTTATGCTGTGGATACATTTGCTTTTCAGCATCCATAAGTTTATTTTCATGCTGTAGCAGTTTTCCGCTCTTTGACTGCTTATAGCTCTTTTCCCTGTTTTTAAAGTAAATATTTATCTGCTTAAATTTGTCCGGAAATATATCTGCTATGTAATCCGTAACACTGTCTGGTTGCACATTTTCCTGAAAAGCCTGTCTGTCTGTATATGACGTTATCTGGTACATATCCTTTTCACCGGATTTTATGTATCTAACATCCAGCTTTTTATACTTATAACTTTTTTCCTGCCTGTTGCTAACGACAATTCTATAGGGTTTTTCCTGTATTTCATTTTTTAAAACAGCTTTTATATCTATATCACCCATAAGCATCTCCACACATCAGGAAATAATATGTCCACTTAACATAACATTTTACACCATGTCAACATGCAACGTCAAGCAAATTTGTCACAAAAGCATTTATTTTTTGAATTTTAACCACCGTAAAAAGTCAAATTATGTCAACTCTTTTGTTTTTTAATTTTAAAATTCCGTATTTTTACATTAAAGGTGAAATTAATCTTAAGATACTTTGGAAGCATCTTTTAGCAAAACCAGTTTTTTCCAGTTCCTCAAGAGTCACTTCATCACATTTTTCCAGTGTTTTTATATAATCATCCTTAATTTCAAAAATCGCACCCGAATTAAACATCCATACACCACATTCAAAGTGGAGATAAAGACTCCTGAAATCCATATTTATAGTACCGACTGTAGCCATCTGGTCATCCATAACAAAGGTTTTGGCATGTATAAACCCCGGTGTATACTGATATATTTTTACTCCAGCCTTTATCAGGTGATAGTAGTAGGACTGCGTTACCATATATACTGTTTTTTTATCCGGTATGCCCGGTGTAATTATCCTTACATCCACACCACCCTTTGCAGCCAGGGTAAGTGCCGTAAACATCTCGTTATCAATAATGAGGTATGGTGTCGTAATGTACACATAATGCTTCGCTTTATTAATCATATTGAGATATATATTTTCTCCAACAATCTCATCATCAACCGGAGTGTCCCCGTAAGGCTGTACATATCCGTCTGAATATACAGGTGTCCTCTTGTATTTTGTAGGTTCATACATGGAATAGTCGTCATCTTCCTTTGTAAGCATCCTCCATGTCTGCAGAAACATAACTGTCAAATTCCACACTGCATCACCTTTAAGCATGATGCCTGTATCCTTCCAGTGACCGAACCTGTTTATTTTATTTATATATTCATCTGCAATATTGATTCCTCCGGTAAAACCTGTATGTCCGTCAATGATAGTTATTTTTCTGTGATCCCTGTTATTCTGCCGCAGAGATATGAGCGGTGTAACCGGATTGAAGGGTGCCACTTTAATTCCAAGAGCCTTCATGTCATATATAAATCTGGAAGGTATCCACATGGCACAGCCAAAATCGTCATATATAAGACGCACATCCACACCATCTGCCGCTTTTTGAGCAAGCACCTCAAGTATGCTCTCCCACATTTCTCCCTGTTTTATTATAAAATATTCCATGAAGATAAAATGCTTTGCCTTTTTAAGCTCTTCCATAAGGCAGGCATAGTTTTCCTCTCCAAGTGAAAAATATTTTACACTTGTGTTTTTGTAAACCGGATATCCTGCTGTCCTCGATATATAGGTTGACTGTACGTTGGCACTCTTGGAAAGTTTTTTTATCTCCTCAAGATTTTCAGTATCATCCGGTAAGTGTTCAAACGTTTCCGTATGATTTTCCAGTGCTTCCTCTATGAATTTTACCCTTGTCCTGTTTCCTGCCAGTATTACATATAAGGCACCGCCAATAAGAGGTGCCGAAAGCACAACGACAACCCATGCCAGCTTATAGGCAGGATTGTCCTGTTTGTTTACAATATAAAGCACCACAAATGCACTAAGCAACACTGCACCGGAACGCCAATATATAACATATTGCTTCAATGCACTGTACACTTTAATAGATAAAATAATCTGCAGAATTACGAGCGTAACAACCAACATCATTTTAAAAACAAACATTTGCGTGTTTTTATTTGCTGAACCTATATTCGCCTTTTTTCTGCTTTTTTGCATAAATCATAACTCCTTATCAATCCATCTTCCCGATGCTCCGCAAGGCAGATAAAGCCCTGTCTTGGTTACCGGAAGTCCTATTTCGGAGGCCTCTGTTTTTCCTCCGAATTTTTTGCCCACAGTGGATGCAATCATGTAATTAAGTACGGCCGGAGCAAGACCTGTCGTATAGGAATTCACAAGGAAAAACAGGGGTTCATCCGCCAGAAGCTCACTGCACAGCTCTATAAAAGGATACACCCGTTCCTCCAGCTTCCATATTTCTCCCTTGGGGCCCCTTCCGTATGACGGAGGATCCATTATAATTCCATCATATTTGTTTCCGCGTCTTATTTCTCTCTCGACAAATTTTACACAGTCATCAACAAGCCATCTTATAGGCGCATCCCCCAAACCGGAGGATATGGCATTTTCTTTCGCCCAGCTTACCATTCCCTTTGATGCATCAACATGGGTAACACTTGCGCCCGCCAAAGCAGCAGCAAGTGTCGCACCACCTGTATAAGCAAACAGATTAAGTATCTTAACCGTTCTATCTGCTCTCTTTATAATATTCCCAAACCAGTCCCAGTTAACCGCCTGTTCAGGAAAAAGTCCTGTATGTTTAAAGGCAAAGGGCTTAAGATTGAATCTAAGCCCCTTGTATCCTATCTGCCACTGCTTCGGAAGATTTATAAATTCCCATTCACCACCGCCACTCTTGCTTCTGTGATATCGGGCATTTATTTTTCCCCAAACCGGGGTTTCCTTTGGTGTACTCCATATAACCTGAGGGTCTGGTCTGAGCAGAACGTACTCACCCCATCTCTCCAGTTTTTCTCCATCACTGCAATCTATAACCTCATAATCCTTCCAACCATCTGCAACCCACATAAAATCCACCTACCATTTTCTTTTTTCGATAGGAACATAGTCCTTATGCAAACCGACAAATTTGTATGCAGGTCTGATAATCTTGCCTTTGTTGACAAGCTCCTCTATACGGTGAGCGGACCAGCCTGATATTCTTGCTATAGCAAATATCGGTGTAAATATCTCTATCGGAAGCTTCAGCATTGTATATACAAAGCCACTGAAAAAGTCAACATTGGCACTTACTGTCTTAACTGTTTTTTTGTGCTGTGCGATAAGTTTCGCTGCTATGTTTTCCACTCTTTCGTAGAGTGCAAACTCCTCCTCGAGACCTTTTTCTTCCGACAGCTTTTTCGCATATTTTTTCAGTATGACAGCCCTCGGATCCGACTCGCTGTAAACCGCATGACCCATACCATATATGAGTCCGGATTTATCAAAGCCTTTTTTGTCAAGTAACCCCTGAAGATACTCTGTTATTTCATCTTCATTTTCCCAATCCTTAACATGGCTCTTTAAGTCATCAAACATCTGCTGCACCTTAAGATTTGCGCCGCCATGTCTTGGTCCTTTCAGAGAGCCAAGTGAAGCTGCCACAGCAGAATATGTATCTGTTCCTGTTGAGGAAAGCACATGCGTTGTAAAGGTAGAGTTATTACCGCCTCCATGTTCAGCGTGAATTACAAGGCACACATCAAGTACTTTTGCCTCAAGCTCTGTGTATTTTCCATCGGTTCTAAGAAGTCTCAAAATATTTTCTGCCGTTGAAAGACCCTTTTTCGGCCTGTGGATAACAAGACTTTTATCCATGTAGTAATGTCTGTATGCCTGATAGCCATAAGCCGCCATAACCGGAAACTGTGCTATAAGCTTGAGACACTGCATAAGAACATTTTTTATGCTCAGGTCATTCGGGTTTGCATCGTATGAATAAAGTGTAAGTACACATTTCTGCAACACGTTCATCATATCGTTACTTGGTGCTTTCATTATGACATCCCTGTTAAACGACTCAGGAAGCTGTCTTAAATCCTCCAACACCCCAACAAAACTCTCAAGCTGGAGCTTTGTAGGCAGTTCACCGAATAGCAACAGATATGTAGCCTCCTCAAAGCCATACAGACTGTTCCGAAAACCCTCTACAAGTTTTTTTACCTCATACCCTTGAAAGTAAAGCTCTCCCTGTATCGGAATTCTCCTGCCCTCTTCTAACCGAAATGCCACAACATCAGAAACCTCTGTGAGACCTGTAAGTACGCCTCTTCCATCAGAATCCCTGAGTCCTCTTTTTACGCTATATTCCTCATATAAATTCAAATCTATTTTTCCTGATTCGTTACAGAAACGAACGTATTCATCTAATATTTCATCAAAATTTATTTCTGCCATTATATCATCTCCTTTTCGAATACGTTTTACTATGTAGTTTAATTTATTTTCCGTGGTTTATTTTCACAGTCTATCTTTTCTATCTTTCCTGTTTCCGGATTTGACCTGATAGACATTACCACACATTCATAACTGTCGGAATAGTAATAATATGCATACTCGTAGGTTGAACTTGTGTACTCATTCACCATATAATTATCACCTAAATCACCATATATTTTGCCGAATTCCGCAGCATCTCCCCCAAGGACAAATCCTCCCGGGAAAGTAATATCAAGGTCTATATATCCACTCTCAACACCCAGCTTAACAACATAAGCATTTATCGGAAGTATCGCATCTGTTGTGTAGTTGCAAAGAGTCACCTCTATTCTGCTTCCGTTTTTCTCCATATACGTGTTCGTTGTAGAATTACCTAAAATATAATCATCCGTAGCAGTATCAAGAATCCATCCATTTTCCGCAAGTACTGATGCCGGAACCGGAAGCTGGTAATTTTCTCCATCAAGAGTGATAATAGTATCAAATCTATCCTTTGATGGTCCGTCTGGTGCCTTGTATGTTGCATTGATACCCGGCGCATCCGTGCTTATTTGTGACGGTTCTGCCTCAATGCCTTCTGGAACGGCAATATTTACCATTCTGACAGACTTCAGCTTTCCATCAGCATTCAGCTTCAAATCCATTCCGTCATCCCATGAATCACCTGCATAATCCAGACGTATCTCTCCCTTGGCCTCATCCTCACTTCTGTACTCAGGAGCTCCGTAGCTTGACTTTATATCTGCCTCAGAAGATTTGCCAAGCATGATTCCTGCCGGAAGTTCAAGTTCTACATCCTTGCCGATATCATCATCCATATCAATACTGATTCCTATAATGAAGCAATCCTTTATGTCCGCCTCAGACAGTCCAAAGTTGGCAATCATTGCATACAATTGTACATTGTCCATATAAAACAATGTGTAATCGTCTGCTCCTGCTGCCAGAGTAGTCGGAATACTGTCAGTCTTCCAGCCCATTGCCATCCACTCATTATATGGCACAGGCAGCTGGTATATAGTCTCGTTAAGTCTGAACTGGTAGTCTCTCCAGTTATCGGAAAGCTCAGTCGGCTTCTTGTATTCATAGCCACCACTCTCCGTAGTACCCTCTTCCGTATCAGTATCTGTATCTGTAGGTTTCTCTGTATCCGGCTCCCCTGCTGAGGCTGTAGGCTGTGGTGCATCCGTTGACGGTTTCTTATCATCCCCACCACCCTTTAACAATATTACCAACAGTGCAATAATAACAATGGCAGCAAGTGACCCGATAACAATGTAGCCTATTTTTTTCTTGTTTTTATCCTTGCTATCTGTTCCTACAGGACTGCTTATGTGCATGGACTGTTTTGACAACGATAACTGATTTGCCTGTGCTGATACAGATGACACCGGAATATTACTGCTTTTTGGCATAACAGGTGCCTCTCCATAAAGGTCTGTAAGAAGCTCTCCTATATTTTGATATCTGTCGTTTATTTTAACTGCAAGTCCCTTTGCAAGCACACTTTCCGTACGCTGTGAAATCTGTATACCCATGGAGGAAGGAGTCTGGTACATATCCTGTTCCATTCTCTCCACACTGTTTGGCGGAATTACACCTGTAAGCATTTTGTACATCGTTGCACACAGACTGTATATATCTGTCCACGGTCCCTGATTTCCCTTTGCATAATATTGCTCTGACGGTGCATAACCATGTTTTAAAATTACAGTATATGTCTTATCACTCTCTGCAGACTGTCCTCTTGCTGACCCAAAATCAATAAGCTTTATTTTTCCCTCGTTATCAACCATAATGTTGTCAGGACTGATATCCCTGTGAACAAGTCCTGAATTATGTATCTGGTACAATGACTCAAATACAGGCTTCATAAGTGCAAGCACGGTTGCCTCATCAAGTCTTCCACCGCAGTTCTTCAGATACTCCTTAAGGTTTATTCCGTTTATGTATTCCATAACTATGTACGCTGTTCCATTTTCGTAGAAGAAATCCTTTACGGAAACGATACCCTGAAGCTGGTAAAATTTCGAAATGTTTTGTGCTTCTTCAACATAACGCTTCAAGCCCTTGTTATATATTTCCCTGCTTGTCTCATTTGGTATAACCTCCTTAGACTTTGCCGCATCACGTCCTGCTATACTGTCAGGGAAATATTCCTTGATTGCAATATATGTCTGAAGATTCAAATCCCATCCTATATATGTTATGCCAAATCCACCAACACCTATTACACGTCCAAGCATGTACTTATTTTCCAAAACTGTGAAAGGCTTAAGACAATTGGCACGTTCCTCGTATCCATTTATATCAAATCCGCAGTATGAACATATATCTTCATTTTCCTGAAGTGCCTGCATACAATTTGGGCATCTGTCGTACCTTGTTTGCATATAGCTTCCTCCTCTTCTGAACCACCTTATAGGTGAGAACAAAATTTCCTTAAAGAACAAATTTTTCAATAATTATATCAAAATATGCTTATCTACACAACTTCTTTATATTTCCACAATATATTTTTCAAATGCATTTATAACTTTCGTGTCATGATACATGGATTCTCTCTTAAAGTCTCTGCCATAATTTATGTGCACATGTCCATGTGCAAAAAGCTTCGGCCTATACTCATCCATCAGGTCAAGAAACACCTGAAAACCTGTATGTGGTAAATCCTCACTGTCATTCAGCCTGAATGCCGGTGAATGTGTTATAAGTACATCAATTCCACCTAATTTTTTCGCTTTTCTTCTCAGCTTCCTTGCTCTTTTTTTCATTTCCTCCTCAGTAAACTGCAACGGTCCATAATTATAACTCATGCAGCCTCCAAGTCCCATTATTTTCAAACCATCATGTACATATATATCATCATCAATACAAATACATCCATCCGGTGGTGTCTCATCATAGCAGTAATCATGGTTTCCCTTTACATACAAGATTGGGACCTTGGAAAATGTTGCAAGAAAAGATAAAAACTGAGGAGCTAAATCACCACATGATATAATGAGATCAATACCTTCAAGCTTTTTTTTATCAAAAAAATCCCAATAATACTTGGACTCCTCATCTGCCAACAACAGAATTCTCATTTGTTAATTCTCCTCACCCAATACTGCATTTTCCATATTCTCCGCAACACCCTTCAGCTCAACAATCCGCTTTGCTTCATCCTTAAGCTCATCCAGCTCCGGAATTTCACCCACTATATTATCTACAAGCCAATTCATAAGCATTATATCTTCCGGAAGCATTTCCTCACCCTTTTCATTCTTCTTTCCACCGGTATTTGAGGTAATGTTTCCCTGAAATGGTCTTATTTTATTCTCCATTATGAGTTCTTTCATAATTTCAACAAGCTTCTTTGTTCCCTCCGGTATCTTCTCGGAACATATAAGATCCACAACACCGGATGACAGGCCCCACCAGTAATTAAGTGCCTCATCTATGTTTGAGGTTTCTTCATTCATTGCCCCACTTACGATCGAGTCAACAAGCTTTTCATAAAATACTCCCCACAAATATACAGGCATGGCAAGGTTTTCTATCTTGTCCCCAACTATACTGTATAACCCGAACTGTCTGTTATTTTCCTCAGACCGGAACATAAGCTGGTCAGAAACATATTCTATATCCAGCGTTCTGAATTTTTCTAAAACAATTTCCGTTGACACATCCCTGATTGTTGTCCACTCAAGATAAACCTTTGCATATGGATTAACCATTTTGGCGCCAAGTGCAAATGCGTTTATATTTGCAGGCATACCGATAATAGGATAGTCCGCTATATAGCCTATCTTTCCGTTTTTCGTCAATGCTCCCGCAACCATTCCGGCGAGAAATTTAACCTCATACAATCTTGCATAATAGGTGCTTATAATCTTATGTGATGTATTAAGGGAACAGTTTAATATACTTACATCAGGGTGATTTACAGCAACTTTAAGACTTGCCTTAACCTGCTTTGAGGAGGTTGTGAAAATAATTTTCACTCCCATGAGAATGAGATCCTCCATGGCAATTACGGCATCCTCCTCCGAGTTGATGTTATGTACCTTAACCGTCTTTATATGGTCACTGCAATTTTCCTCAAGATATATTCTTCCAAGCTCATGTCCATAAAGCCAGTCTGATTCATCCGGATTTTTGTCAAATATAAATGCCACCATAACCTTCTTCGGAGATGAGCTTAAGAAATAATCCGTCAATTTCTTTTTTCCCTTCTTTGACGGTTCCATGGCAAGCTTTACTTCCCTGCCCTTTGATTCTATGAGGAACTCCTCCCAAAGAAGATTGATTTTCTCTTTCATTTCAGCTTCTGTAAGTTCCTTGACTACATCATAACCATATAAATCTATAAATATGAGAAACGCATCACCGCTTGTTATCGGTAGTTTTTCTCCTTTTTTTGATTGTAATGCCTTACAGAAATTGTGGTGCGCAGAGCCAAAATCCTTGACCTGCTCCTCATTCCATTCCGCATTCACATCCGGGGAAGTAAGCTCCAGCATCCTCTGGAAGCACCCCTCCTGGGAAAACCACAGATAATTTATCCCCGTAATTTTATGGAACTCCATAAATTCGTAATATATTTTCACCTGCAAATCATTCGTTTTCTTAGGTATTTTCCTTATCACCATTGCAGGAATTGTTACTGCTTCAAAATATTTTAATACAGAAACTCTTTTATTACCCTCTACAACATAAAAAAAGTTCATATATTCATAAACCTTTATAGGGTCACGTATTCCTTCTTCCACCTGACTGTCACAAAGGGATGACCATTTTGCACCAAATTCTGTTTTGTAATCAAGAATGGGCATAAAATTATTGGCAAACGCATAGGTTCTGCCCATATTGCTTGTTCCAACAACCCGGTCTAAGGGTATATCTACAAGTCCAAGACTTACCTCACTTTGTATTTCAACGCCTTCCAATATTTCATCAAGCACAGGCAGATATTCAGGTTCTCCCTTTGCTATGGCATTCTTAAATGCTTTCAGGCCTGATTTCTGTGCCTTTTCGTATTCAACATATGACATATATTCTCCTTTCCCCGTAGGAAGCAAACGCAATTATGTGTCATTATAATCTGTATCATATCATTTTCCTATTTTGTAGTCAAACGCAATAACCCTGATAAATGCATCCGGAGAATAAAAAAAGTCCCATAAACACTAAGTTTACGGGACTCCTTAATATCTTATATTATAAATTCATGATTAGCAAACACCCTGTGCAAGCATTGCCTCTACAACCTTTTCAAAGCCTGCAATATTAGCTCCTGCAACATAGTCGCCCTCAACGCCATATCTCTTTGCAGCATCATCTATGTTATGGTAAATTGTTACCATAATGTTCTGAAGCTTAGCGTCAACCTCCTCAAAGCTCCATGAAAGTCTCTCTGAGTTCTGTGACATCTCAAGAGCGGATGTAGCAACACCACCGGCATTGGCAGCCTTACCACCTACAAACCATACACCATTCTCCTGAAGATACTTTGTAGCATCAAGAGTAGTAGGCATGTTTGCGCCCTCACATACTGCCTTGCAACCGTTAGCAACAAGCTGCTTAGCATCGTCGAGGAGAAGCTCATTCTGAGTTGCACATGGAAGTGCGATATCACACTTAATCTGCCATACACCTCTACCCTCATGGTACTCAGCATTTGGTCTTGCTGCTGCATACTCTGTAAGACGTGCTCTCTTAACTTCCTTAACTTCCTTAAGAAGTGCTACATCTATTCCATCCGGATCATATACCCAGCCTGTTGAGTCTGAACACGTTACAGCCTTAGCACCAAGCTGATGAGCCTTCTGAATTGCATAAATTGCAACATTTCCTGCACCTGATACACAAACTGTCTTACCTTCCATGCTCTCTCCATGACACTTCATCAATTCCTGTGTAAGGTATAACAATCCGTATCCTGTAGCCTCAGTACGCACAAGTGAACCTCCGTAAGTAAGTCCCTTACCAGTGAGAACTCCCTCATATGAACCACGAATTCTCTTATACTGTCCGAACATGAAACCAATCTCTCTTGCTCCTGTTCCGATATCTCCTGCAGGAACGTCAACATCTGCTCCTATATACTTGCAAAGCTCTGTCATAAAGCTCTGACAGAATGCCATGATTTCTCTGTCTGACTTACCCTTAGGGTCGAAGTCTGAACCACCCTTACCACCACCGATAGGAAGTGTAGTGAGTGAGTTCTTGAAAATCTGCTCAAAACCTAAGAACTTAATAATTCCGAGGTTTACGGATGGGTGAAGTCTGAGACCTCCCTTGTAAGGTCCAATAGCATTGTTAAACTGTACACGGAAACCTCTGTTAACCTGTACCTGTCCGTTATCATCCACCCAAGGAACCCTGAACATAAACTGTCTGTCAGGCTCTGTAATTCTTTCAAGAATTGCGTTCTTTTTATAGAGCTCCTCGTTTGCATCAATAACTGGTCTGAGTGAGTCAAGAACCTCTGTAACTGCCTGTAAAAACTCCGGCTGGTCAGCGTTCTTCTTCTGTACTATTTCAAGCACTTCATCTACATATGACATTTTTAATATTCCCCCTAGAAATAATTTCGGTCAAAAAAGGAAACCGATGTGAAGATTATATTACAGCCCCTTTGGATTGTAAAGAAAAAACTTGTTTTAAGTTTAAAAAAACAAGTTTTTTGACATATTTCATATTTAAAAAACAAAAAACCACAATGTTACATTTAAAATTAATCTTCTATCTCCAATACTTACAACGGTGTTTTACACATGTAGAGAAGACAATCTGTGTTTTCGTCTTGCCAAATCTCTGTAATTCCCCGATAAACCGGTCAAGCTCTGCTGTAGTCGGAAATCTGACCTCAATAAGCATAGAATAGTCACCGGTAACACAATTACATTCCACCACATTCATAACACTGTCTATGTATGGGTAAAACTCTTTTTTCTGGTCCGGCTCAACCTGAAGGTTGATGAATGCTTTTATGTAATGCCCCATAGCCTCAGGGTTTATTCTCGTTGTAAAGCCCTCTAAAACACCTTCCTGAAGCATTTTGTCTATCCTTGCTCCCACTGCCGTAGGGGACATAAATACCTGTTCCGCTATATCTTTAAGTGAAATCCTTGCATTGTCCTGAAGCATCGTAAGTATTTGCTCATCCACAGCATCAAGTTTGTAGTAAACCATTTCTTTCTTTTCCATTAAAATTCTCCTAATATATCTACTGCTTTTTTATATTTTTCCATACGTTTCCTATCTTTTTCGTTAACAGCCGCAAGTCTTGACATATCCATGTTGTGCTCAAGGTCTGCAAGCTTAACCCTCACAGCCAGTTCATTCGGCTTAAGATTTCTTATGTAGTCCATATATGGAACATTCTTATCACGAGTAAGAAGACGGACCGCCTCCACAATCTCTTCACCAAATCCCTCATCTCTTAATACCTCAAGTTCAACTCCGCCATCCTCCACAACATCATGGAGCAGGGCCACACATACACTGTCCTCATCTTTCATCTGCTCTGCAAGATGCAGTGGATGAAACACGTATGGAATTCCTCCCTTATCAAAGTACCCATGATGTGCCCTGTAACAAATATTTAGTGCTTTTTTCGTAAGTGTCGTATAAATCACCCATATACCTCCATATCAAAAACAAGGCAAAAGTCCTTATATGGTTTAGAATCCTTTATAAAAGTCAAATTTTCTTTCTTTATCTTTTTTACATATATACATTACAGCATCTGCTTTTTGGTAGAGTTGGTCAAAGGTTTCGTTGTTTTCTTTTTTGTGCAGCACAGCACCAAGACTTGCACACACACCTTTATTGCCCATTTCCTCAATTGATATTTTTTCAATCTCGGCAAAGAAGTGTTCAATTCTTTTTCTGCCTTCCTCTTCACTGCAGACACCTACAGCAAAAACGGCAAACTCATCACCGCCCAGTCTCATGATTACATCCCCATTGCCAAAACTTCTTTTCAGGCAGTTTGCAATCTCTATTAAGACTTTGTCACCAACGGTATGTCCATACGTATCATTTACTGATTTAAACTTATCAACATCAAAAAGGCAAAACATTCCGCTGACATTTCCCTTTAAAATGGCCTCAATCTGATGTTCTCCGCTTCCTCTGTTGTTTATCTTCGTAAGTGCATCCGTCTGTGAAAGAATGATAAGCCGCTGCTCCATTTTCTTCTTTTCCGTAACATCCGTCAGTGAGGTTATATTTATCTTTTCACCGTTTGCAATAACAACCACCTTTGACTGTGACAGGATACATGTGTACCCATTTTCATTCAGGCTGTTTGGAACGGTATATTCACAGGTGTATTCTTCTCCCACCTCTTTAAGCTCCGTCAGGCTTCGGAAAATCTTTTTCTTGTCATCCGTCATTATCTTGTCGGCAAAGCTGAAAAGTCCCCCATCAAGCTCACTCTTATCGGTAAAACCGAACAAATTTAAAGCAGCCCTGTTCACCATCAGAAGCTCATTTTTTTCAATTCCGATTGCTATGATTCCACTGCTCTGCATCTGAAGCATTTCTGTGTAAATCTCATCCTTATTTTCAAGAGCCTGTTTCAGTGCACGCTGATATTCAAGCTCACGTTTTTTCTCCTCATCAATATATCGTATTGCATAAATGACCTGTGTCAAATTGCCTGTGTCATCCCTGCTGACAAGTATAAAATGTGCTCTACACCAATGGCCGCTTTTCGCCAAAACCTCATTGCTAATTATATTGACACCCTTCATACGTTCATTCAGCGTGTGAATATCAGTAAATTCCATAGCCTCTTCTACATAATCCGGATCTGTAAGTTCCATAGCCATATGCCTGATTTGCCTGTCTGCATGTTCCTCTTTATTTACAAATTTTCTTACATTTGCATTACTTTGAAATTCTCTCAGCGTATTCTCTTGTATATTGACCACATGCATGGAAACATAAATGCCTGCAAGTGCCTCTACCATTTTTTGCTCCAGTGTCACACGTCTCTCAATATCATTTACAACAAACGCTGCAACTGACCGCAATAAATACAGGGTTTCTGTATTTTTGTTTGGGTTATCCACCCCTAAAAAGCCTAACATTTTGCCTTTTAAATACAATGGTGCTGCCATAAGGCTGCTAATACCCTGCATTGCAAGTATTTTGTATTCCTCTGAATCTTCTTTAATCTCACCTGACAGCGAGCTGATAAAAAAATCGCCTTTTTCCTCAAAATGTGCAAACCATCTATCAATGATATGTATGTCCAGATTTTGCAGTACATCAATCTGAGGCTCAACATCTTGCTTACACCACTCATACGTATTGTCCATCAAAATCATATCATCATCAAATTCAAAAATATATGCTCTGTCCGCATCATGAAAATCAGCAATAATTTTAAGAAGCTCATTTATGGCAGTATTAACATCATCACTGGCATACAGTGTCTTCACACATTCCATTAATGCAGCATCTAAGTTTAACTGCCTTGCCATTTCTTCTTTTGTAGGATTACCTTTAACGTAATTGTCCATATTTTTCTCCGTTTTATTATAGTTCGCACACCTTCACTATAAGATTTATATAATTGAATTTTGCACTCAATATTTATTATACCATATTTCACGCTCTTTTTTTGTCTTTTTTTAACGGAAATATTCTAACCTATTTCAGGTTAGAAATCAATACCCTGTATCAGGTTAACATATAATACCCATGAGGTGATTACAGTGGGCAACAGATTGAGAGCATTACGTGAAGACGCTGACTTATCGCAGGCAAAGCTTGCCGCAATGCTTGGCATGTCTCAAACCGGATACTCAAAGTACGAAACCGGAGAAAATGATATTCCAACACAGATTTTAATTAAGCTTTCAAAAATATATAACACAAGTATTGACTACCTTTTATGCCAGACTGACATTAAGAAACCTTATGGGCATTAATTGAACTATATAACTGTTTGTGATAAAATTTTATTTCAAAGAAGCTTGAACAGCACCAGAAAGGAAGAAACAAAAATGGATAATTTTTCGGACGACTTACATTTCTTTGAGACAATAATCGGAGTGTTATTTGGGATATTGTTATCCGTATGTGCTATTGTGCAAGGCATTAAATCCCTTATCAAATTAAATAAAAGCAAAAAAGCTGATTTTATGGGCAGTGCGGCAAATTCTGACGAACAAACCAAAAAACCAACCTTTAGCGATATTATTATTACAACCATATTATTATGGGGCGTGTTTGTCTTCGGAATTTATATTATTGCAGGTAATATAAACTATAGCCTTAATCCCAGAACCTACTCTGAAGAGCTTGATAAAATTACCCACTCTATAATGCACTACGCGCCTTTTTGTTTTTTCAGCATTTCTGCCATTATTATGATAATTACAGGTATTTATCGGCATTTTAAAATGGCAAAACAGCAAGCGCTTATACCTGAATCCCAATTACAGGATTTTTTTAACAAGAAAAAAAACAACCAAATAATGACTGTTTTAGGTGCTGTGATACTTTTTGTAATCATACTTATATTTATTTAAAGTCTTTCGTTATTGTCTCATTCATTATGATATTGCAAAAGGACACAAAAAGGATATATAGCGTGTTTATACTGTAAGTACAGAACAAAGTTGCTTAAAGTAAATGAAAAATGGGGGGTGTCTTTTGACGCTACCTATAATTGGAGGAGGGATTACATATGAAAAAACACAGTCTTCTTTTACTTATCATTTGTTGTTTTCTATTAAGTGGGTGTACCGATAAGAAAAAGAAAAGTTATGAGCTTAAGTCTATGGATTTATCAGGACTTCCGGTAGTGAAAATTATAGGTGCCGAGGAGGGAACATTACCGATTGCGTTTCCTGACCAAGAGCAGATTACAGAAACAAAAGGAACAATCGCCGGATATGCGGTTACGGACGAAGGTGCATATTACATTGTTTCATATGATAACACGTATAGAGACTTTATGTGCAGACAATATGCAGTCTATAAGCAGGCTTTCGGGAGCTCAGAGTTTGAACTTCTGGCAGAAAAGCTCTATGATGAGGGACGCTCCGTAGCCTCAGCTACCACTGAAAATGGGAAGTTTGTCTGGTATCAGGTAAATGAACAGCAGGATATCATGTATAAATGCACAATTGAAAATGCCTCCATCGTAGAAGTTGCGCTGGAAGCAAAGGAAGGCGAATATGCGTGGGATACAATGGAGCGTGACCTGACAGAAGCGTTTGCAGGATGGGAACAGGAGATACCAAAAGAATATTTATCCGATCAGATTCATTTTGTAGGTCAAACTGACAGCTATACCGTTTTCACGCAAAAATTGGAGGATCCTTATGCCGAGGGCAGAATCACTGACAGCTATATAAATATATATGATAGAAAACTTGGTAAAATGAAGCAGATTCGCATGGAGGATTACGGTTCTGTAATGGAACCGGTATTATCGGGAAATTTTATTATGTTTCTAACGATTGACGATATTAAGAGTTATAGTGAGGATGACGATTCTTACGAGAATGTTTATCTGGTACAGTTAGATACAATGGAGATTCAGAAAATAACAGAAAATTCCGGTAAAGAAACAGACACAACGGGAACGATATTCCATTCGCCATGTACCAGTGACGGGTATTTGTATTTTATAGAAATGGAACATACATATAAACATCTCTATTACTTAAAGGCGAAATAACTGTCATAACTTGAAGGGCATCGACCCATTCATAAAAAGTGCCACAGAATGTGGCACTTTTTATTGCTCTAATTCCTTCTCAATTTGTTCATTAATGGGAAAGCTGTACCACCGTCTCGACATGGGTTCCCTGACAAAATGCGTCAAAAACAGCTACCTTCTCAGGCCTGTAGCCCTTGTCTGACAGGATTTTCACATCCCTTGCAAGTGTTGCAGGGTCGCAGCTCACATAAACAATGCGGTCGGGAGCCATGAAAGAAATCGTATCTAAAAGTACCTTTTCACAGCCTTTTCTGGGAGGGTCAACAACAATCACATCCGGATGCTTTCCCTCGTCACTGTCAGCTTCCCGATAAAATTCGGGCACAACCTCCTCTGCCTTTCCACAAAAGAACCTGGCATTTTCAATTCCATTCACACGTGCATTTTCCTTTGCATCCTCTATAGCCTGAGGCACAACCTCAACACCAAATACCTTTCCTGCATACGCTGCAAGACATAAGGATATGGTTCCGATTCCGCAATACATATCCCATACCGTCTCGCCACCCTTAAGCTCTGCATACTCTATTGCTTTATCATAAATAGCTTTCGTCTGCACAGGATTTACCTGATAGAAGGACATGGGGGAAATATTAAATAAAATATCTCCGATATAGTCCTGTATATAACTGCGTCCCCATACGACCTTACAATGGGAACCTAATATTCTGTTTGTCTTTTCTTTATTTATATTTATACTTACGCTTTTGAGAATTATTTCCTGTTCCGTATCTTTCGAGGTGTTATACTCCTTTACTGCTTCCTTTAGCAGACATACTAGCGATTCACCCTCTGACTTACCAAGCTCATCTTTGTTTATGACAAGGCACACCATAAGCTCACCTGTCCGAAAGCCCACCCTTGTAAGAATATGACGCACAAGTCCGCTGTGACTTTCCTCACTGTAAGCAATGTCTTCACGGTCAAATTTGCGAAACCATTTTCTCATGTATTTTATTATATAATCGTTAACGGGATGACCGATATGACACTTATCAAGGTCAACGATGGAATGGGTTCTTCCGGCATAAAAGCCTATGACAATCCTGCCCTCCCTGTCCCTTCCGACAGGAAGCTGCATTTTGTTTCTGTAAAAGTATGGCAGTTCCATTCCGTATGGTGGCTCCATAATAGCGTCCACTCCGCTGATACCACCTATTCTCTCAAGGCATGACTTAACCTTGTTCCACTTATATTCAAGCTGTTTATCATATGACATATGCATAAGGCTGCAACCACCACAGCTTCTTGCCTTTTCACATACAGGATGAACCCTGTATGGTGATGATTCTATAATCTGCTCGACCCTGCCATAGGCATACGTCTTCTTAACCTTGATAATCCGGACCAATGCCCTGTCACCGATAAGGGTATCTTTAACAAACAGGGCAAAGCTTTTCCCATTCTGGCGGTCCTCAATATGCCCTATTCCCTCACCATCATTTCCTATATCCTCAATGTAAACCTCATAACAATCATTCTTAATCATCTGTAATTCTCACATTTGACTCAAACATTTTACTGTAACCAAGCCATCCGCTTTTGTCCTTATTGGCATGAAGCAGCTCGGTAAATGTCTGCATTTTTGCATCTAAATTATCCGCATGTGCTAAGGCAAGTGCCTCTATAATTGCTGGCTTTTTCGGGGAGCCATATTCAAGCTCACCATGATGGGAAAGTATGCAGTGTAAAAGCTCATTAGCAAGCCCTTCAGGGAAGTTTTCCATCTCTGCGATTTTCTCTCTCACCAACATTGTTCCCATAACGATGTGTCCTAAAAGCTGTCCTTGATCCGTATAATCATTTTCAGGGAAATCAGAAATTTCATCCACCTTTCCTATATCATGGAGCATAGCTGCTGCAACAAGCAAATCCCTTTTTAGGATAGGATATTGCTTTGCAAGATAATCGCAGAGCTTTGCTACGGATAACGAATGCTCCAGCAGCCCTCCGATAAAACCATGATGAATTGATTTTGCAGCCGAATGCTTTTTAAATCTTGCAGAAAATGCTGCATCTTCCACAAATACCTTATTTAACAGTGCCTTAAGATTCGCGTCATTTATACTTTCAACGAGCCCTAACAGTTCCTTGTACATACCCTCAATATTCTTTTCAGAGCATGGCATATAATCAGACGGATCAAACTCTCCCTCATCCGCAACCCGCACCCTCTTTATATTTAGCTGCAATGCTCCGTTAAAGGTAGTTACCTGCGCCTCAACTCTTATGTAATTCATAGCTTCAAAATGCGATATGCCATTGTTAAGCTCCCAAATCTTTGCATCAACCGTTCCCGTTCTGTCCTGAAGCAAAAGGGAATAATAGCTTTTTCCCGCTTTGGTTTTTAAATCAAGCTTCGACTTGCAAAGATAAACCTCCGATATCATATCTCCGTCCCTGAGTTCATTTATATAATTCATTATGCGTTCCGTGCTCCTTTTCATTTCCTATCAAACAAGATAACACTATATTTCCTTTAAAGCAAGCAAAATTAAGCTTTATATTTTGACGATTATACTATAAAATATATATCAGAAACTTTTTATTTGATATATTTGAACAGCAGCATCGAATCTGCTTTGTTCACAGAGGAAAATCAGCATGAATAAACGAAGCTTACGATTACTGGAATATAATAAAATATTATCGATGCTTACAGAATACGCAGCATCGCCAATGGCAAAACGCCGCTGTGACAGAATGAAGCCGCAGAAAGATATCAATACAATACGATTACTTCAGTGTGAAACAAGGGACGCCTTTCTTCGTCTTGAGGAGCAGGGGAATTTATCCTTTGCAGGTCTTTCCGACACAGGCTCCTCGATAAAACGTCTTGAGGTTAATGCAACACTGACATCAAGGGAGCTTTTAGATATTGCCGCGCTTTTAACTGTTTGTGAAAATGCAAAAAACTATGATGACGCTTCGGATGAAAAACCATCCGACAGCCTTTCGGAGCGTTTTCACCAGCTTATACCCCTTACGCACATTTCCTCAGAAATAAAAAGATGTATTCTGTCGGAAAATGAATTTCCTGACGATGCATCCGCCAAGCTCAAATCCATAAGACGCAACATAAAACTCACAAACGATAAGCTGCATCAACAACTCAGCAAGCTTATTAAAAGCGATGCAACAAAGGAGCAGCTTCAGGATAGTATTATCACCATGAGAAACGGAAGATATTGTATACCTGTGAAACAGGAATACCGTTCCAGTTTTCCCGGAATGATTCATGACAGGTCCCAGACCGGTTCAACACTTTTTATCGAGCCTATGTCTGTTGTTAACCTGAATAACGAAATCAAGGAGCTTGAAGGTGCAGAGCTTTTAGAAATAGAAGCAATACTTGAAAATCTCAGCCAAATGGCTTCGGATGCAGTTGAAGATATTGCCTACGACTCCCAATTGCTCACTGAGCTTGATTTCATTTTTGCAAGGGCAAAGCTTGCCCGTGCAATGAACGCCAGTGAACCTGTTTTTAACCCGGATGGCATTATTGATATACGCAGTGGCAGACACCCACTGCTGGATAAGCATTCCGTTGTTCCTGTAGATATACGATTGGGTGAGGATTATAATCTTCTCATAGTCACAGGACCAAATACAGGAGGCAAAACGGTTTCGTTAAAAACCTTAGGACTGTTTACGCTCATGGGACAGGCCGGGTTACATATTCCTGCCGACGAGGGGTCGAAGCTGGCCGTATTTGATGATGTTTTTGCAGATATAGGGGACGAACAAAGCATAGAGCAAAGCCTGTCAACCTTCTCATCCCACATGAGTAATATTGTATATATAGTAAACCATGCCACTTCCGACTCTCTTTGTCTTTTTGATGAGCTTGGCGGAGGCACTGACCCTGTGGAGGGTGCTGCACTTGCAATTGCGATACTTGGGCATCTCAAGGATATGGGAGCACGGTGCATGGCAACAACACATTACAGCGAACTCAAGACATTTGCACTATCCACTGACGGTGTGGAAAATGCATCATGCGAATTTGATGTTGCAACACTTAAGCCTACCTACAAGCTTATGATTGGTATTCCGGGCAAATCAAATGCATTTGCCATTTCAAGCAAGCTCGGACTGCCAGATTACATAATCGACAGTGCAAAAGCGCAGCTTGACAGCGATACCGTTGATATGGAGACACTGATTGCAGAGCTTGAACAAAACAAAATAGCAATCGATACTGACAAAGCGGCAATCGAACGTTACAAAAATGAAATTGAAATTCTGAAAAAACGCCTTTTAGAAAAAGAAGAAAGCCTCGACAGGAAAAAGGCAGAAATATTGGAAAAGGCAAGAAACGAAGCAAGAGATATTATTGGTGAGGCAAAAGATGTAGCCGATAAGACCATAAGCGACTATAACAAGTGGCGCAGCAACCCTGAAAAATCAGACATGAAATCCATGGAAGCTTCAAGAGGAATGTTGCGTGACAAACTCAAGTCCTACAATGCAGATGATAATAATGTCAAAAAGCCAACCTCTAACCACAAGGCATCCGACTTTCATATCGGGGATAAGGTTCACGTTTTAAGTATGGGCTCCAAGGGCACTTTAAGTACCCTGCCCGACCAAAAGGGTAATGTTACCGTTCAGATGGGTATACTCAGTTCAAGGCTGCATATAAGCGATTTACTTATTGTGAATGAACCGGATTTTACTACTGATGCAGCAAAATACAAGCAAAGAGGTCCTGCTCTTGGAGGTGGAAGCCACAGTTCGGGACGTTCCTCCATAAACAAGGCAATGACATTTTCACCTGAGCTTAATGTTATGGGAATGACAGTGGATGAGGCTGTCATGGAAATCGATAAATTTCTTGATGATGCCTGCTTGTCACACATGGAAAAGGTGACAATTATTCATGGAAAGGGCACCGGTGCCCTGAGAGCCGGAATACACCGGTATCTTAAAACACTTAAGCATATTAAATCTTTCCGGGCCGGTGAGTACGGCGAGGGAGAACACGGCGTTACAATTGTAGAGCTGTAACTATATATTTTAATTTCAACGGAGGTTTCGAATGGAAAAACAAAGAATACTCATTGTGGATGACGATGAAAATATAGCAGAACTCATATCACTGTATCTTGTGAAGGAATGTTTTGCAACAGAAATAGCATACAACGGAAAGGATGCATTACGACTTTCCAAAACATACAACCCACACCTTATACTTCTTGATATCATGCTTCCTGATATCGACGGCTATGAGGTCTGTACGGAGATTCGAAAAACAAGACAAACTCCTATTATCATGCTCTCAGCAAAGGGTGAGGTATTTGACAAGGTGCTTGGTCTTAAAATAGGTGCTGACGACTACATGATTAAGCCGTTTGACTCAAATGAGCTTGTCGCACGTGTAAAAGCTGTTTTGAGACGTACTGTTACCATGCCTGATAAAACAAATGTGGCAATTGAAACGGAACACCAGGGTGACTTTGTGGAATATGAGGATTTACTTGTCAATATCACAAATTATACCGTTACCTTTGAGGGACATCAGATAGAAATGCCTCCAAAAGAGCTTGAACTGTTATATTTTCTTGCAAAAAAACCGAATCAGGTTTTCACAAGAGACCAGCTCCTTGACAGACTCTGGGGCTATGAGTACATCGGGGACTCAAGAACTGTTGACGTACACATTAAACGACTCCGTGAGAAGCTTAACGACAATCATAACTGGTCCATAAGCACCGTTTGGGGCAAGGGCTACAAATTTGAGGTGAGATAATATGAAACATTCACTGTTTGATAGAATTTTTTTGAGCTTCCTATTTATATTTCTGGCTACATTTACCGTACTTATATTTTACTCCTCCTATGCTACAAAAAAGGCATTGGTTGCTGAAAAATCAGAGGTACTGACAAATGAAGCATACCTTATAGGCGAGCAGACCATATCCAATTTTGTGCGTGGCACCTACACACTTGAATATACCAAAAAGAGTTTGGAATACTACAGCGACAGACTGAATGCAAGTATCTGGGTCATTGATGATAAAGGTATTGTCATTGTTTCCTCAAGCACAGCAGAAAATATTGAAGTTCCGGCAAACATATTTCTTTTGGATCAGAATTTTGATATCACTACAGGACAGACTCTTACGGGTGATTTTTATGGTCTTTTCAGTGACGAGGTAATTACCGTTACCATGCCGATTGAAACCCTCGGTAAACCAAACGGAATGATTTTTATACATTCCACGGTTTCACAGATCAGAAGCGTCCAAAGAGACATGCTTCAAGTTATATACATTCCGTTTCTACTTCTTGTAATCATATCCTTTGTGCTGCTTGCTCTCATATCCGGAAAAATAATGAGACCTATCAAAAAAATCAACTCCGTAGCGGAGGAATACTCTACCGGAAATTTTGAGACAAAAATGGACATTACATCAAATGATGAAATCGGACAGTTAGCAGTAACACTTGAATACATGGCTTCTGAGCTTTCAAAGCTTGACGAATACAGACGTGAATTCATCTCCAACATATCACATGATTTCAGGTCTCCTCTCACGTCAATAAAAGGCTATATTGAAGCGATTCAGGATGGCACGATACCACCGGAAAAGCAGGACAAGTACCTTAGTATCGTCCTCAATGAGACACAGCGTCTTACCAAGCTTACAACAGGACTTCTTGAGCTTAACAACTACGACTCCTATGGATTGTGGCTCATTACAAAGGACTTCGACATTATTGATCTTGTAAGAGATGCAATGAACACATTTGAAGGCAAATGTCAGGAAAAAAATATTTCCCTCATACTTAACAACCACTGTGAAATCACTACGGTAAATGCTGACAAAACAAAAATTGAACAGGTTATATACAATCTATTGGACAATGCAATTAAGTTTACACCGAATGATAAAAATATTTACATTACACTGGAGGAAAAGAGAGATAAAATATTCGTTTCCGTCAAGGATGAGGGTTGTGGAATTCCAAGTGATTCCCTCAATAAGGTATGGGTTCGTTTTTACAAGGCAGATGCTTCCCGTGGACGTGACAAACAGGGCACCGGTCTTGGACTTGCCATAACAAGAGAAATCGTAAAGGCACACAATGAAAATATAAACGTGGTCAGCACCGAAGGTGTAGGAAGTGAATTTACCTTCTCCTTAAAGAAAATAACTCCTGAAATTTACAAGCCGGAACCGCGTCCCGGTGAAACAGCAAAGCTTACGAGCTACGACCTATAATACAGTGGGGCAGCATCCCATGTCAGGACAGCACAGACACACGGAATCCCCAAAGCGTGTTACTATAAGTGGCTGCCTTTGCTTATATACAGATAGTATGAAAACACGCTTTCGCTCGTCTCAGACGTAACGGTACTAAGAATTGCCGGCATGGGGATGGGCTATACAGCCATACACAAAACCGTTTGAAGACGTCGGTACTTAAATTGCCAGTCTAAAGAATCCTTATATGGGAGTCCCTTAAACTGGCAATTTTTAGTACCGCTACGTCTGAGACGAGCGAAAGCATGTTTTGTGTATGGCTGTATAGCCCATCCCCATGCCGGCAATTCAAGTACCGACGTCTTCAAACGGTTTTCATACTATCTGTATATAAGCAAAAACAGCCACTCAAATCCTAACATTTTTAATTGGGGATTCCGTGTGTCTGTGCTGTCCTGACATGGAATACTGCCCGCTGTTTACTGTTGGGCGGTTGCAATCGCCACTCCAAGCTCTTCAAGCTGTTTCGGGTCTACTACATTCGGTGCATCACTCATAAGGCAGGATGCATCCTTCACCTTAGGGAATGCAATAACATCACGAATTGAATCCTCCTTAGCCATAAGCATTATGAGACGGTCAAGTCCATATGCCAGTCCTGCATGAGGCGGTACACCATACTTAAATGCATTGAGCAGGAATCCAAATTGGTCGTATGCCGTCTCCTTGTCGAAGCCCAGTGCCTCAAACATCTTTTCCTGCACATCATTTTGATGTATACGGACACTTCCACCACCTAACTCTGTTCCATTCAGTACAATATCATATGCCTTTGCACGTACCCTTCCCGGGTCACTGTCTATATACGGAAGGTCTTCCTCCATTGGCATTGTAAACGGATGGTGCATTGCCTGATATCTGTTTAAATCCTCATTCCACTCAAGAAGCGGGAACTCCGTAATCCATACAAACCTGTATTCGTTCTTGTCTAACAAGCCAAGATTTTCAGCTATTTCAAGCCTTAAAGCACCAAGCACATCGTAAACAAGCTTTGTCTTGTCGGCAGCAAAAAGAAGTAAATCTCCTGCCTCACCTTCCATAGCCTTTATGATTGCATCCATCTCCTCGTCTTTCATAAACTTTGCAAAAGAAGATTTAATCGTGTTATCCTCTCCAATTGCAATGTATGCAAGCCCCTTTGCTCCATATCCTTTTACAAAATCAACTAAAGCATCTATTTTCTTACGGGGCATTGCACCCTGTCCCTTTGCATTTATACCACGGACGCTTCCACCTGCATCGACTGCTCCCTTGAACACACCAAACTCACAGTTTCTCACTATGTCAGTTATGTCCTTAAGCTCCATACCAAATCTCAAATCAGGCTTGTCTGAGCCAAAGCGCTCCATAGCCTCCCTGTATGTCATACGCTGTATAGGAAGTGCAATATCAACACCGATTACCTCCTTGAAGAGCTTTGCAAGAAGCCTCTCATTTACATCTATAACATCATCAACATCCACAAATGAAAGCTCCATGTCTATCTGGGTAAACTCCGGCTGTCTGTCAGCACGAAGATCCTCATCACGATAACACCTTGCTATCTGGAAATACCTGTCATATCCGGAGCACATAAGAAGCTGCTTGTAAATCTGAGGCGATTGTGGAAGTGCGTAAAAGTTACCTGGATGAACCCTGCTTGGCACAAGGTAATCTCTTGCTCCCTCAGGAGTTGATTTACAAAGTGTAGGTGTCTCTATTTCTATAAATCCCTCATCCGCAAGAAATGCCCTTGTAAGTGTAGTAACCTTACTTCTCATTATCAAATTGCTTTGTAAATCCGGACGCCTTAAATCCAGATATCTGTACTTAAGTCTGAGTTCCTCCTTTGTTTTGCTGTTTTCCTCTATAGGAAATGGAGGTGTTTCTGACTCAGAAAGAATCCGTATATCCTTCGCAATAATCTCAATATCACCGGTTGCAAGATTTTCATTGACCGCTCCCTCACGCTTTGAAACAGTTCCGGTAATTGCAGCCACAAACTCGCTTCTGAGTTTTTCCGCCTTTTCAAATCCTGTTGCTCCTACATTTGCTTCCTCAAATATAACCTGAAGTATACCGCTTCTGTCCCTGAGGTCTACAAATATAATTCCACCTTTATTTCTGCTTTTTTGCACCCAGCCCATTACGGTAACGGTTTCACCCACGTTTTTATTGCTTACCTCTGTACATCTGTGGGTTCTTTTCAACCCCTTCATTGATTCTGCCATATCTGCCTCCTATTTTTCATATCCTGTAAATTTAGTACTATTTTACTCCTTAAGTTGTCCATATGCAATCCGAATAATATCATCAATTCCCGCTTCCTCTATGGATACATCTTTAATTTGTGCCTCAGCGGACAAAGCCTGAATCAGTGCCGCCGCTGTAATATCCTTTTTCATAAACCGGTATTTCGCCACATTTGCCTCATGAAAAAACAGCTCGCATCGTGCATGTTCCGGAGCCTTTTCATCATAATACTCCACGACCAGAGTTTTATAAGGTGCAATCCTGTCAACAATTTCCTCCAGATTGCCATCCTCTATCAGTTCCCCATTGTTAATTATAATAATTCTGTCACAAAGTTGCTCTATATCTCCTAAATCATGGGTAGTTAAAATAACCGTCGTATTTCTTTCCTCATTCACTTCTTTTACAAACTTACGCAGTGAATACTTAGCCCCTACATCCAACCCAATTGTCGGTTCATCCAAAAACAAAACGGATGGTGCGTGAAGCATAGCTGCAACCAGATCTCCTTTCACCCGCTGTCCTAATGACATCTGACGCACCGGCTTACTTAACAGTGGCTTGATTTCCAATATCTGGTCCATGATGTTCAGCGTTTCCTCATACTTTGCTTTATCAATCCTGTATATATGGCGAAGCAGCTCAAAGCTCTCTCCCAGTCTTAAGTCCCAATCCAGCTGTGACCTCTGACCGAACACCACCCCGATATCCTGTACAACCTGTTTGCGGTACTTATGTATATCTCTTCCGTTGATTAATATTTCCCCACTGCTTGGTGTCAGTATACCTGACATCATCTTAATTGTTGTACTTTTTCCTGCACCATTTGGTCCGATGAAGCCAACTATCTCGCCCGGTTGAATATGAAAGCTCAAGTTTTTCACAGCCTGTACCTTTTCACTTTCCCGTGAAATCAGCCCTTTTAATGCACCCCTGAAGCCTTCCCCCTTCTGAATTACGTTATATGATTTGCATATGTTTTTTACCTCAATCATAGATGCCTCCGTCTAATTCATATATGCACATGCATGAAAACCCTCTTCATTTATTAGTTTCCGGCACTTTCATAATTTCTCAGGCCTAAACGGAAAAACAGTGCCGCCAGTACCATAACAAGTATACCGATTAACAGGGTAAGCCATACTGCTGCAGATGTCTGCAAATAGTCATTGGACAACCCCAGCATATTGGACACCGGATAAAATGTAACCCAGCCGATGGGAATAAGATAGGTCAGCACAAACTGTACCCCTTCCGGATACATGGACAATGGATACATTGTCGTTTTATCAAAAATCTCCTGCGTATACTGTGCAAAATCGTTGTTACTTCTTGTCCAGAAGGTGGTGGTTCCCAATATAATATAGATACCTCCCCGAATGAGAGTCGCACCGGTCAACAATACAAATATCATAAAAACATTTCCTATGCTCCAATGAAATCCAACCTTATGACATCCATACAAAAAGACACAAAGTCCGGGAATCAGATCCGTTACACCAATTATATTAATGTTTGTAAAAAAGAATTGGTACAGAACGCTCATCGGTCTTGTAAGATAACGGTCAAACTCTCCATGAATCACATAATTTCCCATAAACCATCCCTGTACAAAAAAAATCATGGAGAGAGCATGGGACAATACCGCCAATCCATAAAGAAATGCCAGTTGTCCATAATTCCATCCGTTTATATCACCGAACTCTGACACCGCAAACTGTATCGTAGCAAAGCCTACCAGAAACTGTACCGGATTGGACAAAAGCCATCCTATAATATTAGATGGATACTCAACCACTCTTAAAAGTGCCATACGGATATTTACGAATGTGACATCAATATAATGAAATATCGTTCCTGCAATCCCTTTCATTTTATCAGCCTCCCTGTATCATAACCTTTCTGGCAGCCCGCTTTTGCAGAATATAGAATATAAATGATAACACCGCCAGCCATACAAGCTGAATGGTAATTCCTCTTATAAGCGACATACCGTCACATTTTCCAATATAAATGCTGAGAGGAAGCTGGTACAGATACACAAACGGAAAAGCCTCCAAAACGATTCGCAGCCACTCAGGAAAAAACCACAAAGGAATCATACTTCCTGACAAAAGACGTATTAAATGCCTCTTTACCTGAAGTAATGCATGCATATTGATTGCTGTAAATGCCCACATTCCAAATATGGCAGCAAGCAGCCAATTGATAAAAAAAGCCAGACACAGGCTTATCAGAAACATAAGCACAGAAGCACCTGATGCCAGAAGTGGCACCTGTATAAAAATACACCCGATAAAAATGATAGGCAATAAATTCTGAAACAACAATGCCACCACATTTCCTAAATCTTCTGCAAAAAATACAGCAAAAATATTTACCGGGCGCATCAGATCAACAGCGATTGTTCCCTTCTCAACACTCCTTGTAATTCTTTGTTCCACATTTGTGGTAAGAATAACAGAAATGCATGACGAGATTACCGTGTATGTAAGCATACTGCCAATCTCCACACCCTGCACGGTCTCCGCATTCTGATACAATGCTTTCCAGAAAAATGAAGTCGTCAGCATGATAATCGTCTGCATAATAATATTGCCATATACATTAAACTTATATGTCATGCTCCTCAATATCTGCATTTTACATACATAGCTGTAAATCTTCATTTCAAACCTCATCTGCTCCCTATTAAACAAAAAATTCCTCAAAGGAAGTATAGCCTTCCTTCTCCATCTGCTCCTTCTGGAATTTCTTATTTTTCTTCATCATAACTACATTGACCTGGCTGCCAGCCTCACGCTCAGCCTTCGCTTTTTGCAAAATAGCAGTCATCTTATCTGACGGCATATTTTTTTCTATGAGATATGCCTTCTTATCTGAATTTCCCGGAATTTGATAGTCCTCTCTTTCCAGAAGTAACATAACGATTCTCTCAAATCCAATGGAAAAACCACATGCCGGTGTCTCCTGACCGGTAAACCTTCCAATCATTTCATCATAACGTCCACCTCCACCTACGGAGCCGCCAAACTCATCCATTGAAATTTCAAAAATAGGACCTGTATAGTAAGACATACCTCTTACAAGTGTAGGATCAAATACAATTTTGAAATCAGCCGATTTTGCTGCCTCTACACTTGTCATAATGGCCTCTAAATCCGTGGCAACACCTGCCTCCAGATACTCTCCAAGAGTCTCGCCCAGATAACGCACACCGTCAACACCGGAAGACACGTTTTTAAACAAGTCAAGATATTTATCTACATGTTCCTTCGGATATCCCTGCTGAACTAAATCAAGAGCAACACCATCCATGCCAACCTTGTCCATCTTATCAAGCGTAATAAATACACTGTCGTAATCAGACTCCGCAAAACCGCTGTATGCAGCCATAGCCTTTAACATTTTTCTGTTATTGAGACGAATTGTAAAATCAGAAAATCCTACCTTTCCCAGCAATGTGGTTGTCGCTGTAATCAGCTCTATCTCTGCCAGAATGGAGGCTTCGCCCAATATATCAATATCACACTGCATAAACTGGCGGTAGCGCCCTCTCTGAGGACGATCTGCACGCCATACATTTCCCATCTGCAATGCCTTAAACGGACTCGGCAAATCATTTACATGATTGGCATAGTAGCGTGAAAGCGGAAGTGTCAAATCATAACGTAATCCACCATCCACCAGCACATTCACATCCTCCTGTGAAACACTGTCAATGGCAGACGCAAGCTTATCTCCCCGCTTCAAAATTTTAAAAATCAACTTTTCATTTTCTCCACCCTGCTTGCTGGAAAGATTCTCAATATGCTCTACACATGGTGTTTCCACTGATGTAAACCCAAACTGTTTATAAGTTTTCTTTATCATATCAATTACATAGTCCCGAACCGCCATTTCATTTGGCAGAATATCCTTCATTCCCGTAACCGGCTTTTTTTTCATTGCCATTTTGGTTCCTCCTTAATTGCCACGTTTCATTCTACCTACCATCATATTTTTCACACCGCAAAATGTCAAGACATTTTCTTAAGAACAAAGTTTCCTCTCAAACGAAAACAACGCTCCTTGGAAAATCCAAAGAGCGTTGCGAAGAAGTTAAGAAATATAAAATTGTAATAAAGTCTTTTTATTCCGTAACCTCAGTTATCGAAAGATTTGAAATTCTAATTACTGATGCCGGAGTTTCAAGATCTTTTTCACTATTAGCATTTGCAGACATCTTACCCATGGAGATGTAAAATTCTGCTGCTCCATCATCCTCTTTCATTGTAAACGTATACGTTACCGGTGTGTCTTTTCTTGCATCCAAATACTGAGAATCGTAAGCGTATTCATCATAATCTTTAGACATTACTCCTGACCGTATATCCCTTGTCACTGTTGACATTATTGTAAATTCTACTTTATAGGTCTTGTCTTTTTTCAGGGAAAGCCCACTCTGCTTTAACTGTACATGCCAGTCTGCAGTTCCAACGTTTTTAATGTCGTATCTAATAACGTTTTCTCCGTTGGCACCTTTCACAAAAGTACGTGTAGCCTCTGCAGTATACTCCTTGCCCCAGTCTGAACTCGCAATCGTTTCCGTCCAACCTACTATACTACCATCATTGCCAATATTGGAGAAGTCTGCATTTTTGAGCAAATTCCCACCTGCAGGCACCTCAGGTTCATCAGGATCCACCGTCTGCTTCTCAACCTTTTTCAATGAAAAATCAGACATTGTAATAGTGGATGCCGGCGTTGGAACATCTTTCATTATCTCGTTCCCTTCCTCATCCTTTTCTCCTGTACCTTCCTGTATCTGTCCCATGGATACAACCATTGTTATTGCATCGTTTGTAACCTCACTTACTGTAAACGGATACTCTACTACCTTTTCTTTTCCTGCTTCCAGAGTAACGCTAGTGCCACCATACCAACCATATGGATTTTCCCCTATCTGACCAAGAAAATCAAGCTTTATTGTACGTGCCTTATCAGAGGTCACTGTAAAGGTAGCCATATAGTTACTGTCCTTTTCAAGGGTAATACCGGACTGCTTTAACTGCACATTCCAGTCTGCAGTTCCAACATTGCTAATTGCATACACTGCTTTTCCGTCTGCAAATGTTACCTCGGCAGCACCCGGAGCTGTTATAGCCTTCTCCCAGCCTTTTCCGTTATCTGAAAAATCGAGGTTGCCTAACATTTCCTTATCTGGGTCTACCGGTGTTATCGGTGTTACCGGTTTCTTCTCAACCTTTTTCAATGAAAAATCAGACATTGTAATGGTGGACGCCGGTGTT